>JAHBUY010000003.1:629664-944497 GCA_019637795.1 bacterium
GACCGGTCAGCTTGAGCTGCGCGATCTCGTAGCGCTGCAGCGGCGACAGGATCTCCGCTTCCGGCGCCTCGCTGCGCTGCAGGTCGAGCGTGAATGGCCGGAACGGATCGCGCCGGCCGTCGCCGAGCGCCGCCGCCGGCGCCGGCTGCCCCTCGACGCCCTCGCCGGCCAGCGCCGGTTCGCCGGCCGCCGGCGCCTCGCCGGCGGCGGCGCGCGCGTCCTCCGCCGCCCAGGCGCCGGCGTTGCCGGCCGGCGCGGGGACGCTGCCCTGCGGCGGCGCGGTGGCGCCGAAGACCGTGGCGATCGCCGACTTGGTCACGCCGCGCGCCTGCGCGGCCATGTTCTGCTCCGCGTTCTGGTTGATCGCCATCGCGGTGCCGAGCTCGCCGAGCGTCTGCGCGGCGGCGGCGCCGGCGATCGACAGCCACGCGACACAGGCGATGAGCGCGAGGGGTCTCATCGCTTCCCCTCCTTCTGCTTCTTCTCGCGCTCCTTGCGGATCCGCTCGCGCTCCTCCTCGTCGAGGAAGCGGAACGTCGTCGCGGCGCACGAGGTCTGCAGTTGCACGGGGTCGTTCTCGATCAGCGTCGGCGCCTTGATGCCGATGTCGCCGACGTTGACGATGCGGGTCAGATCGGCGACCTTCTTGAAGAACTGCTCGACCTGCCAGTACGTGCCCTTGACCAGGATCTCGACCGGCACCTCGGCGTAGAAGTCCTGGTAGTTCTCCTGCTTCTGCCGGAACTGCTGGATCTCGAGGCCGGACTCGCGCGCCACGGCGGAGATGCCGCTCAGCAGATCGGGGATCTCCTTGGTGTCGGGCAACTGCGCCACCGCCTTCTTCAGGGCGGCGTTGAGATCGGCGACCTCCTGCCGGAGCTGCGGCAGGTTGGCGACCAGCGCCTGTTTGCGATCGCGGTCCTTCTCGAGCGCGCTGAGGTTCTCCTGCTTCTCGTCGATCTCCGCGTTGCGCGGCAGGTACAGCAGATAGCCGTAGAGGAAGAAGAGCAGGAAGACGGAGCCGACCAGCAGCAGGACGCGCTGCCGGACCGGCATGTCCATGATCCGGTCGAAGATCTCGTTCATGCCTGCGGCTCCTGCTTCGCGGTCTGGCCCGGCACCGCCTTGGCCTTGCTGTCCGGCGGCGGCTCGGGCGGCTTGCCGCCACGGCCGAAGTAGTCGATCGTCGCCTTGACGATGAAGCGCGTGAACTGCGCCGTCGCCGGCGCCTCCTTGCCCGGGCTCGCCGGCTGCTGCTGCGACGTCTCGACCAGGTCGACGCTGTAGAAGTAGGGCGACGCCTGCAACTGGCGCATGAACTTGGCGATCGTCTCGTTGTCGAGCGCCAGGCCGGTGAAGGTGGCGGCGCTGCCGACCTCGTTGAAGTCGATCAGCCAGAGGTTCTCGGGCGACGCCAGGCTCAGGTCATCGAGCACCCGCGACGGTCCGACGCGCTTGCGGTTGAGATCCTCGATGATCTGCAGCTTGGTCTGCACCTCCCGCTTCAGGCGATCGATGTCGCGCACCTCGCGCACCTGCAGGTTCATCGCCTGGATCTCTTTGGTCAGGGTCTCGATCCTCGCATCGAGGGCGCCGATCTTGCGGCCCTGGATCAGGTACGGGATCACCATGATGAGCAGCGTCGTCGCCAGGCCGAGCGCCACCAGCGACATCTGCTGGCGCCGCCCGAGCGCGCGCTCGGTTTCCTTGATGGGCAGGAGGTTGATGCGGATCATTTGTCCCCCGGCCGGCGCACCGACATGCCCAGCGCCACCGCGAACTCCGACGCCCGCCGCTGCAGCGCCGCCGGATCGATCGACGACGTCAGCGCGATGCGGCTGAAGGGATCCGTCACTTCCACCGGCGCCTCGATGCGCTCCGCCAGGCGCGTCGCCAGCTCCGGCGTCTGCGCCGCGCCGCCGCTCAGGTAGAGGACGTCGATGCGCTCGTCGGTCGCCGCGGTCCAGAAGAAGCTGAGGGCGTAGTGGATCTCCTCGATGAGCGCGTCGACCGCCGGGCCGAGCGCCATGCTGAGCTGCTCCTGATCGATGGCGCCGTTGCCGCGCCCGGTCTTCAGCTTCTCGGCCTCGTCCGCCGGGATGCCGAGGTCGCGGGTCAGCGCCTCGGTGATGTCGCGCCCGCCCACCGGCACGTCGCCGGTGAACACCGAGCGGCCCCCCTTGAGGATGTTGATCGAGGAGTAGCGGGCGCCGATGTTGACCAGCGCCACGACCTGATCGGCGACGGGGTCGTAGTTGAGCTCGTAGAGGTTGTCGAGCGCGAAGTAATCGACATCCACCACCACCGGCTGCAGGCCGGCGGCGCGCAGGGTCTCGGAGTAGCTGTGGACGATGTCCTTCTTGGCCGCCGCCAGCAGGACCTCCATCTCTCTCGACTCCGGCTTGGTGTCGATCACCTGGTAGTCGAGATTGACGTTCTCGAGCTCCTCGGGGATGAAGTTCCCGGCCTCGAGCATGATCGTCTGCTCGGTCTCCTGGGCGCTCTGTCCCGGCAGCGTCACCCGCTTGATCATGACCGCCGGGCCGGGCACCGCCGTGATCGCCTTGCGGGCGCGGATCCCCTTGGCCTCGAGCAGCGCCTTGATGGCTTCGCCGACCCGGTCGGGCTCACTGACCATGTTGCTCTGGATGGCCGAGGGCGGCGTCGGGATGGAGCCCCAGTTGAGCAGCTCCAACTGGTCGCTCAGGGTGCGGACCTCGAGGACCTTGATGGAGCTCGAACCGATGTCGATCGCGGCGTACGTCTCCTGCCGCTTGAAGGGGTTCAGGTCCTCCAGGGACACCGTGAACAGGCGCTTCAGCCGGTCCTGCCATTCAGCGGCAACGCTCATCGACGCTCCTCACCGACCCGCCATCGCATGCGACTTCGCATATTCCGCTCGACGCGGACAATCACTGCGGGGCGTACATCCACGGACAGAGAATCTCTCCCCACATGCCCTCCCACCGGCCATCTCGCGTGGGCTCAAAGCGAAAAGCGGGCCAAAAAGGGCGCGGTAGGCATTTGATTGCTCAGGTGCCCCAGGGATCGGGCCCCGGGCAGTGCGCCACCCCACAATTGTTCGACTTATGACACCAAAATGTCGAAAAACCTGCGGCCATCCATATCAACTGACCAACCGTGGGCTTTTCGCTGCGCAGATGATGCGTCAGCCGGTGGGCACTCTGGTACGCGAATGACACTTTCGTGCCGGTTCGAGCCGTCCGACCCGCGGATCGTCCGAGGGGGGCCGGGATGGGAAACGGGATCCCGGGGGCGGGCGCCTACCGGCGACCGGAGGCGATGAGGTACATCTCCGCCGATTCCTTGCGGCTCGCTTCCGGCTTGGTGAGCTTGGCGGTGGCGAAGACGCCGCGGGCGAGCTTCAGGGCCTCCGACTCGGCGCCGCTGAACACCTTCATCACCAGGCGCCCGCCGGGGGCCACCAGTCGATCGGCGAACGCGACCGCCGTCTCCGCCAGCTCGGCGGCCCGGGCGGCGTCGCGGTCGCGGATGCCGCTCAGCTTGGGAGCCATGTCGGAGAGGACGATGTCGACCCGACCGCGGCAGCGCTCGCGGACCTGCGCGAGCACCTCCGGATCGCCGGCATCGCCGACGATCAGCGACACCCACGCCTGCGGCAGCGGATCGATCGGCGCCAGGTCGACGCCGACGACGACGCCGCGCGGCCCCACCAGGTCGGCCGCCACCTGCAGCCACCCGCCCGGCCAGGCGCCGAGGTCGACGACGTGATCGCCGCGCTTCACCAGTTGATAGCGGCGCGCCAGATCCATCAGCTTGTAGGCCGCCCGCGATCGGTAGCCCTCGGCCTTGGCGCGCGCGTAGAATGTATCCTTGCGCTGATATGCCATCGCCCGCCGACTCCATAAGCCGCCGCCGCTCGCTGGTCCACACGACCATGCTCGCGGCGTGCGCCGCCGCGGCGCTCGCCGCCCTGCCTCGCGGCGCCGCCGCCGTCGATCCGCTCGACGTCCTGCGCGCCTTCTGCCAGGCCGACGGCAACGGCGCCCGGCTGCGGCCGGCGACCTGGCCGGCGATCGCGCCGCTGGTCGCCTGGGGTCTCGAACCCGCCTGGGACCGCCTCTCCCTGATCCACGGTTACGAGATCGGCACGCCGACGGGCCAGGACGGCACCATCGTCGTCGACGTCCTGTACAACCTCGCGCAGACCATCCGCAGCAGCGGCGCGCGCGGCGAGGCGCGGGTCGAGACCCGCCGCTACATCCTCGAACCCGCCGGCGATCGCGGCTGGCGCCTGCGCGGTCCGCCGCCGCCACCTTACGTCTTCGCCTCGCAGGCCGACCCCGACGCCCTGGCCGCGCTGCTGGCGCCGGAGGACGGCGCCTACGAGAGCAATTCGGCCTTCGCCTGGCACCTGCTGCGCGACGCCGGCTTCGACCTGCCGTACGCCGACACGCTCGACCTGCCGACCGCCTTCGGACTGCGCGCCGAGCGCACCGCCAACATCGGCGATCTGGCACTCTATTACGCCGCCGGCGTGCCCTATCACGTGGCGGTGGTCGAATCGGATGACGGCGTCGTCTCCGCCACCCTCAACGGCGGCCTGCGCCGCACCCCGTTCGGCGCCTTCCCCGGCGAGATCCGCTATCTGCGCCCGGTGTCCGACGCCGACCTGCCGCCGACCCCGACCCCGGCGGCGACACCGACTCCGGCCGGGGCGCGCAAGCGCGGCAAGGCGCGCTGAGCGAACACCGCCGCCGGCAGATCCGCCCCACGGCCGGGAAGCACGCGCCCATGGCGTCCGCGGTGCAGCCACATCGGCGCGCCGCGAGCTCTGGTGTTCCGGCAGGGTCTCTGTGGTAGCTACTCGCGTGCCGTCGAGCAGCGAGTCCCTCGCCCGTTTCGCGAGCGAATTGCGTTTCACGGACCTGCCGGCGCTGGTCGTCGCGCAGGTGAAGCGCCATCTGCTCGACCTGCTCGGTGTCGCCCTCGCCGCGGCCGCCGATCCGTTCGCCGCGCCGGCGCGCGAGGCGGTGGCCGAACTCGCCGGCGGCGACGGCGACGGCACCGTCATCGGCAGCGCGCGGCGCCTGCCGCCGCCCTGGGCGGCGCTGCTCAACGGCGTGCTCGCACACGGGCTCGACTACGACGATACCCACGAAGCGGCGGTGACCCACGTCAGTTGCAGCGTCGCCCCGGCCATGCTCGCCGCCGCCGAGCAGCATCGCCGGAGCGGCGCCGACGCCCTCGCCGCCCTGGCGCTCGGCATGGAAGCGGCCGTGCGCATCGGCCTGGTGGCGCGCGGCGCCTTCCACGACCACGGCTTCCACCCCACCGGCGTGTGCGGCGCCTACGCCGCCAGCCTGGTGGCCGGCCGGCTCGGCGGACTCGCCGCGCCGCGCCTCGCCCACGCCCTCGGGCTCGCCGGCAGCATGGCGTCGGGAACGATGGAGTTCCTCACCGACGGCAGTTGGGCGAAGCGCGTCCACGCCGGCTGGGCCGCGCACGCCGGCCTGACGGCGGCGGCGCTGGCCGCGGCGGGATTCAGCGGCCCGCGCGAGACGTTCGAAGGCCGCTTCGGGCTCTATCGCAGCCACCTCGGCGGCGATTGGGACGCCGGCGGCATCACGCGGGAGCTCGGGCAGCGCTGGCACCTGCTCGACATCGCCATGAAGCCCTATCCGTGCTGCCACATGACGCACGCCTTCATCGACGCCGCCGCCGCGCTGCGCGCCCAGGAGCGGCTGGCGGCGGCCGACATCGCCGCCGTCGAATGCCACATCCACCCGCGCGAGATGCCGGTGGTGTGCGAGCCGGCGGCGAGCAAGCAGACGCCGCGGACCGACTACGACGCCAAGTTCAGCCTGCCCTACACCGTCGCGGCGACGTTCGTGCGCGGCGACATCGACCTCGACGACTTCACCCCGGCGGCGATCAGCGACCCCGCGGTGCTCGACCTGGCACGCCGGGTCACCTGCCTTCCCGATCCGGCCGCCGACTACCCCCGCTGCTTCCCGGGCCGGCTGCGCGTCCACCTCCGCGACGGCCGCGTCCTCGCGCGCGACGAGCCGGTCAACCGCGGCAGCTTCCTGCGCCCGCTCGGCGACGCCGACGTGCGCGACAAGTTCCGCCGCAATGCGACGCGCGTCCTGCCGGCGGCCCAGGTCGAGGCCATCGGCGATGCGGTCGCCGGCCTCGACCGCGCCGCCGACGTGTCGACGCTCGCCACCGCGCTGCGAGGCCCGCGATGACCGCGCCCCTGCCGCTCGCCGGCCTGCGCATCCTCGCCCTCACCCAGCTCGGCGCCGGCCCCTATGCCATGCAGGTGCTCGGCGACCTCGGGGCCGAGATCGTGAAGGTCGAGGACCCGACCACCGGCGGCGACGAGGCGCGCGCCGTGCCGCCGGCGAGCGACGGCGATTCGCTCTACTACCAATCGTTCAACCGCAACACCCGCGGCCTCACGCTCGACCTGCGCACCGCCGCCGGCCGGACGCTGTTCCGCCGCCTGGCGGCGGTGGCCGACGCGGTCTACGCCAACCCGCGCGGCGATCTGCCGGCGAAGCTCGGCCTCGACTACGCCAGCCTGCGCGAGGTGAATCCCCGCCTCGTCTGTTGCACCCTCACCGGCTTCGGCCGCACCGGACCGCGCGCCGCCGACCCCGCCTACGACTATCTGATCCAGGCGCTGAGCGGCTTCATGCACGTCACCGGCGAGCCGGACGGGCCGCCGATCCGCAGCGGCGTCGCCACCATCGACTTCGCCGGCGGCCTCGCCTCGGCGCTCGGCCTCATGGTGGCGCTGCTGCGGGCGCGCGAGACCGGCATCGGCGGCGACGTCGACGTCAGCCTCTTCGACACCGCCATCTCCATGCTCACCCACATGGCCACCCACCACCTGCGCACCGGCGTCGAGCCGCCCCGCCTGCCCGGCGGCTCGCATCCCTCGGTGGTGCCATCGCAGACGTTTCCCACCGCCGACGGCTGGCTGATGGTCATGTGCATGAAGGAGAAGTTCTGGCAGCGCCTCTGCGCGCTGATCGAACGCCCGGACCTGGCACGCCAGCCGCGCTACGCCGGCTTTGCCGAACGCCTCGCCAACCGCGCCGCCCTGGTCGACGAGCTGTCGGCGGTCTTCCGCGCCCGCCCCACCGCCGACTGGATCGAGCGCCTCGGCGGTCAGGTGCCCTGCGCCCCGGTGCAGACCATCTCCCAGGCCCTCGCCGATCCCCAGGTCGCCGCCCGCGACATGCTGATCACCGTCGACCATCCCCGCTTCGGCCCGCTGCGCGAAGTCGGCTGCCCGATCAGGATCGACGACGTCCGGCCCCGCTACACCCCCGGCGCCGCCCTCGGCGCCGACACCACCGCCATCCTCCGCGAATGGCTGCGTTGCGGAGACGAGGAGATCGACCAGTTGCGTCGCGATGGGGCGATCTAAGAGAAGACTTTCACCGCAGAGGCGCGGAGACGCAGAGATCACGGATTTCGATAGCCGTCATCTCGGCGCCTCTGCGTCTCTGCGGTGAAGATTTCTGATGGATTTTTCCTACTCCGATCACGAGCAGGCGTTCCGGGCCGAGTTGCGCGCCTGGCTCGCCGCCAACGTGCCGCGCGAGGCGGTGCCGGCGGCGCTCGAGGAGGAGGCGGCGTTTCTCACCGCCTGGCAGCGGCGGTTGTACGACGCCGGCTGGGTGGCGGTGCACTGGCCGAAGGAATACGGCGGACGCGGCGCTTCGTTGACCGAGACCGCGATCTACCAGGAGGAGATGGCGCGGGCGCGCGCGCCGCAGGTGATGAACCGGGTCGGCGTCAACAACGTCGGCCCGACGCTGATCGCGCACGGCACCGCGGCGCAGCGGCGGCGCTACCTGCCGGGCATCCTCAGCGGCGACGAGATCTGGTGCCAGCTCTACTCCGAACCCAACGCCGGCTCCGACCTCGCCTCGCTGCGCTGCCGGGCCGAGAAGCGCGGCGACGACTTCGTCGTCAGCGGCCAGAAGGTGTGGACCAGCTACGCGCAGTTCGCCGCCTTCGGCATCCTGCTGGCGCGCACCGACCCCGACGCGCCGCCGCATCGCGGCATCAGTTGCTTCATCGTCGACATGCGCGCGCCCGGGCTCACCATCCGGCCGCTGCGCCAGCTCACCGGCAGCGCCGAGTTCAGCGAGACCTTCTTCGACGACGTCGTCGTCCCGCGCGCCAACCTCATCGGCGCCGAGCACGACGGCTGGCGGGTGGCGACGGTCACCCTGGCGCACGAGCGCGGCACCAACTTCTCCTTCAAGGAACAGGTGCTGCAGAAGATCGCGCTCGACGAGCTCGCCGAGCGCCTGCGCGCCAGCGGCGCCGCCGGCGATCCCGTGCTGCGCCAGCGCTGGGCCGCGAGCTGCATCGAGGTCGAGATCCTGCGCCTGCACAACTGCGCCACCATGACCCGCCTGGCGCGCGGCGAGCTGCCGGGCGCCGAGAGCTCGATCGTGAAGCTGTTCTGGGCCGAGCTGTCGCAGCGCCTGCACGAGCTCGGCCTCGACAGCCTCGGCCCCGCCGGCCAGCTCGCCGCCGGGCCATGGCCGCAGCGCCTGCTCTGGTCGCGCTGCGCCAGCATCGCCGGCGGCACCAACGAGATCCAGCGCACCATCATCGCCCAACGCTTGCTGGGACTACCCAGAAGCTGATTTCACCGCAGAGACGCGGAGACGCAGAGATGACGGCTTTCGAGATCCGCGATCTCCGTGTCTCCGCGTCTCTGCGGCGGGAAATCTTCCATGGATCTGACGTTCTCTGCTGAGGAAGAGGCCTTTCGCGCCGAGGTGCGCGCCTGGCTCGCGGCCAACGTGCCGCCGCCCGAGGAGCTCGCCACGCTCGCCGACGAGGTGCGGTTCCTGGTCGGCTGGCAGCGACGGATGGCGGCGGCGGGGTGGGTCGGCGTGCACTGGCCGCGGCAGTACGGCGGCCGCGGCGCCTCGACGACCGAGAACTACCTCCTGCAGGAGGAGCTGGCGCGGGCGCAGGCGCCGGAGATCATCGGCCGCATCGGCGTCAACCTGGTGGGACCGACGCTGATCCACGCCGGCAGCGAGACGCAGAAGGCGCGCCACCTGCCGCGCATCCTCGCCGCCGACGAGCTGTGGTGTCAGCTCTTCTCCGAGCCCAACGCCGGCTCCGACCTGGCGGCGCTGCGCTGCCGCGCCGAACGCGATGGCGACTGCTTCGTCGTCACCGGCCAGAAGGTATGGACCAGCTACGCGCAGTTCGCCGACTGGGGCATCCTGCTCGCCCGCACCGATCCCGCCTCGCGCGGCGGCAAGGGGATCAGCTTCCTGATCGTCGACATGCGCAGCCCCGGCATCACGGTGCGGCCGCTGACCCAGATGACGGGCAGCGACGAGTTCAACGAGGTCTTCCTCGACGCGGTGCGCGTGCCGGCCGAGAACCTGGTCGGCGGCCTGCACCAGGGCTGGGCGATCGCGCAGACGACGCTCAGCCACGAGCGCGGCACGTCGCCGCGGCAACTGGTCGTGCATCGCATGCTGCTCGCCGACCTGCTGGCGCTGGCGCGCGAGACCGGCGCCGCCGACGACCCGATCGTCCGCCAGCGCCTGGCGCAGACCATCATCGAGGTCGAGATGACCAAGCTGCACAACTGGCGCACCCTGACCCAGTTGCGCCGCGCCGGCGCGCCCGGGCCGGAGAGCTCGCTGGTGAAGCTGTTCTGGAGCGAGATGAGCCAGCGCCTGCACGACACCGCCATGCAGGTGCTCGGCGTGCACGGCCAGCACTGGCCCGGCGAGCCGCGCGCCGTCGGGGGCGGCCGCTGGCTGCGTTCCTTCCTCTACTACCGCGCCGCCACCATTTTCGCCGGCACCTCCGAGGTGCAGCGCAACATCATCGCCCAACGCGTCCTCGGCCTGCCGCGCTGAGCACCGGTTCCGTGGCGCGACTGCCGCGTCCGCCCTCCCCGACGGCGCCTGGACGATCGCCGCGACCGGTGGCGGATGAATCAATCCCCCTTTGACGAATTCGCCGCCGGGAGTAGGCTGCGGCCCCACGAACGAAGGGGAGCGGCCGTGGCCGTTACGAAACACGGGGTGAAGTCCTATTCCGACGGTCACCCGCTCGACGAGGTGCACTACCGGGAGTTCAAGATCCTGCTCAAGCCGGATCACTTCACGCAGGCGCACCAGTTCAAGGAGTTCGGCAAGCTGCTGCGGCACGCCACCGCCGAGCTCGACGTCGCGCTCTACACCGACAAGGTGCTGGCGACGAAGAATCAACTGCGCGAGGTGGTGTTCTACGACACGCACCACTTCGACCTCTACAACCACGCCTACATCCTGCGGAAGCGCACCCTCTACGAGGACGGCTTCGCCAGCGGCGCGCCGGAGCTGGCGCTCAAGTTCCGTCACGTCGACCTCGACACGGCGGCGGCCGTCGATGTGCGGCCGCAGGGCTCGGGCACGGCGCGCATCAAGTTCAAGGAGGAGATCCTGCCGCTCACCGACAAGCTGGGCGGGGCGCGCAACCTGTACTCGCACAACGTGGTGCTGACGCTGACCACGGCGACCATCGATCCCAGCGTCAAGCACATCGCCCAGACCTTCCCGTGCCTGCAGCGGGTCGATCTGCAGGGCCGCACCCTGGCGCTGGTCAACGACGTCGCGGTCGAGGAGGTGCTGCACGATCTCGGCGAGCTGCACTTCGGGCACGGCGTCCAGGGCAACGCGAACGTCGCCGTGTGGCGGCGGCGCGCCGACGAGAAGCCGTTGATCGGCGAGTTCGCGTTCCAGTGCAAGTTCAAGCGCGCCGACGAGTTGCACGCCAAGGCGAGCAAGCACGCCGACCGTTTCTTCGTCGGCCTGCAGCACGCGGTGCGGAACTGGGTCCAGCTCGGCACCACCAAGACGCGGGTGGTGTACGGCCTGGGCGCGACCGAGGTCCGCAACCGTGAGTGAACGGCCGGCCGGCCGCGTCGTCGCGCTGGCCGAGATCTTCCAGACCTTCCTGGTCATCGGCGCCACCAGCTTCGGCGGTGGGGTCGTCGCCTATCTGCGGCAGGCGTTGGTGGTGCAGCGCGCCTGGCTCGACGACGACCAGTTCATGAGCGCGCTCGAGATCAGCCAGACGCTGCCGGGTCTCAACGCCACCAACATGAGCGTGCTGGTCGGCAGCCGCCTGCGCGGCATCCCCGGCGCGGCGGTGGCGCTGGTCGGCATGTGCCTGCCCGGCAGCCTGCTGCTGTTCGTGCTCGGCACGCTCTACGGCCAGCACAACGCGCGGCCGGCGGTGATCGCGATGCTCAACGGCGTCGCCGCCGCCGCCACCGGGCTGCTGCTGGCGACCACCTACCAGCTCGGCCGCAAGGAGCTCGGCGGCTGGGTCGACCTGATTTTCGTCGCCCTCACCACCGCCGCGGTGAGCGTCTTCCACGTCTCGCTGCCGCTCACCCTCTTCACCCTCGGACCGCTCGCCATCTGGTGGTACCGGCCGGCGAAGCCGCCGGTCGCCGACCCCGCCGCGGCGGGAGGCGCGCAATGAACACGTTGGCGCAGCTCGCGGCGGCCTTCGGGATCCTGTCGCTGCTCGCCGTCGGCGGCGGCGCCGCGGTGCTGCCGGAAATGAAGGAGACGGTCGTCGGCCAGTATCACTGGCTCACCGCCGACCAGTTCGTGCACATCTACAGCCTCGGGCAGATCGCGCCCGGCCCCAACATGCTGATGGTGCAAATCATCGGCGAGCGCATCGCCGGCGGCGCCGGCGCCCTGGTGGCGCTGCTGGCATTCTTCCTGCCGGCCAGCGTGCTGACCTTCGCCACCGGCCACCTGTGGGACCGGCTCGAGGGCTGGCCGTGGCGGGAGTCGATCCAGCGCGGGCTGGCGCCCATCTCCATCGGCCTGATGCTCGCCGGCACCATCACCATCGCCAAGATCGCCGTCACCGATCCGCGGACCATCGCCCTCGCCCTGGCGGTCACCGGCATCCTGCTGTGGCGCAAGGTCAACCCGGCGTACCTGATCCTCGCCAGCGCCGCGCTCGGCTGGGTGATGCTGGCCGGCTGAGTCCGCCGCGCCGGCGCCGAACGGCGCTGGCCGCGTTCGCGGCCGGACGATCCGAAGGCGCGTGATCCGCTATGGCGCTGGCTGCGACGAGGCGCGCTGCGGCGGCGGCGCGGGAGCGCCGCCCGCCAGGCGCGGCAGGGACCGCCAGCGGAACGGAGCCGCCATCTGGGACGGCCAGGTCTGCGGAAAGTCCGGCATGTCGGCGATGCCGATCGCCGCCGGCGGCTCGCGGTCGGTCGGCAGGAAGAAGCTGCCGAACGCCAGGTCCCAGATGATGAGGTTGGAGCCGTAGTTGGTGTTCGCCTCCTCGAGCACCAGCGAGTGATGCCAGCGATGCGGTTCGGCCATGCTGAAGACGTAGTTCAGCGGCCCGAGGCGGACGTCGATGTTGCAGTGCTGGAGCATGCCGAACACGGCATCGAAGAGCGCGAACAGCATGATCGTCTCCTCGGGGCAGCCGAGGGCGATCAACGGCACGTAGCCGACGAGGTACAGCAGGCCGAGGTCGACCGGGTGAAAGCGCGCCGCGTTCAACCAGTACAGGCGCGGCGCGCTGTGGTGCACGGAGTGGAACCGCCACAGCCAGTCGTGCTCGTGCTGCCAGCGGTGCAGCCAGTATTGGGGCAGCTCGACGATCACCAGCGCCAGGACGAGCTGCGCCAGCAGCGGCCAGCCGCGCGGCCAGAGGTCGAGACCGACGGAGCCCGACAGGGCGCCCGCGAGCAGCACGCCGAGGACGCCGGCCAGCGGCCGCGCCAACTGGGTGGAGCCCACCCCCGACACCACCGCGTGCACGACGTCGGTGCCGACATCGCCGTGCGACCGATTCCACTCGCGGCGGAACGGCAGCCGGTGCTCGACCACCGCCACGGCCACCAGGCCGAACGTCTGCGCGATCAGCAGGGTGAGCGGCGCGCCGAGGCGCGGCAGCAGGATCAGCGCCAGGGCGAGGGTCGCGCCGAGGATGAGCGGGAACGCGAGCACCGGGGCGACGGGCGGTCGCGCGCCGGTGCGCCCCTGCGCCGGAACGCGCGGCTCGACCGAGCTCACCGGCTCATCCGCGGGCTGCCGCACCGATCCCCCGCTCAGAACTCCACCACCGTCCCCGGATCGCCGTCCAGCTTCACGCTGTCGACGAACTGGATGAGGTTCTCCGACGACGACATCAGCACCGAGCTGGTGCGCGCGCCGTGGCCGAAGAAGCGGACGCCGCGCAGCAGGTTGCCGTCGGTGACGCCGCAGGCGGCGAACATCAGGAACGGGCCGGGCGCGAGGTCGCGCTCGCTGTAGATGCGCTTCATGTCGGTGATGCCCATGGCGCGGAAGCGCTCCTCCTGGCCTTCCTTGGTCGGCACCAGGCGCGCCTGCATGTGGCCGTTGAGGCAGCGCAGCGCGGCGGCGGCGAGAACCCCCTCGGGCGCGCCGCCGATGCCCATCACCGCGTGCACGTTGGTGCGGCGCACCGCGGCGCTGATGCCGGCCGAGAGGTCGCCGTCGCTGATCAGCCGGATGCGCGCGCCGGCGCTGCGGATGTCCTCGATCAGCTTCTCGTGCCGCGGCCGGTCGAGGACGATCACCACCAGGTCGCTCACCGAACGATTGAGGCGGCCGGCGATCGCCTTGAGGTTCTCCTTCACCGTCGCGTCGAGGTGGACCGCGCCCTTCACCGACGGGCCGACGATGATCTTGTCCATGTAGCAGTCGGGGGCGTGCAGCAGGCCGCCCTTGTTCGACGCCGCCAGCACGGCGATCGCGTTCGCCGAGCCGGTGGCGCAGAGGTTGGTGCCCTCCAGCGGGTCGACCGCGATGTCCACCTCGGGATCGCCGTCCCGCCAGGCGCCGACCTTCTCGCCGATGTAGAGCATCGGCGCCTCGTCGCGCTCGCCCTCGCCGATCACCACCGTGCCGCGCATCGACAAGCGGTCCATCGCCTTGCGCATCGCCTCGACCGCGACCGCATCGGAGTGCTTGCGGTCCCCCTGCCCCATCGTGCGCGCGCAGGCGACGGCCGCGTCCTCGACGACGGCGAGAAACTCCCGCAACAAATGCTGCAGATCCATGACGCCCCCTTTGTCCCGACCGCTGGCTGGTTAGCCGACGGGGTGCCGTATCGCAATCGCCGAAGCGCCCGAACGATGCGAATCACCGCGACGCCCGCCACGCCGTCGTGTCCTTCGTGGTCATTCCCGTTCATTTGTGGTTTCAGGACTCCGTGGCTCTGCCGCTGGACGGTATTCGCATCCTCGACATCGGCACCCGCATCGCCGCGCCCTTCGCGGCGACGCTGCTGGGCGACTTCGGGGCCGAAATCATCAAGGTCGAGCTGCCCGGCAGCGGCGACTTCATGCGCGGCATCGGGCCCTTCGACCCCAGCGGCGGCTCGCTGTGGTGGGCGGTAGAGGGACGGAACAAGAAGTCGATCACCCTCGATCTGCGCCGGCCGCGCGGCCAGGAGCTGTTCCGCGCCCTGGCGCGGCGAGCGGACGTGGTGGTCGAGAACTTCCAGCCCGGCACCCTCGAGGCGTGGGGCATCGGCCCCGAGGTGCTGGCGCGCGAGCATCCGGACCTGATCGTCACCCGCGCCTCGGTATACGGGCAGACCGGCCCCTATCGCGATCGCCCCGGACTCGACCGCAACGGCATCGGCTTCGGCGGCCTGCTCCACCTCACCGGCTACCCCGACCGGCCGCCGGTGCGCCCCGGCATCATCATCTCCGACTACCTGACGGCGATCTTCAACGCGCTGGCGATCATGATCGCGCTGTACCACCGCGACGTGCACCGCGGCGGCGGCCAGACCGTCGACCTGGCGCTGTACGAGTCGGTGTTCCGCATCCTCGAGCACACGCTGCCCGCCTACGACCGCCTGGGCGTCGTCCGCGGCCGCGAGGGCAATCGGCTGCGCAACTCGGCGCCGCTCGACAACTGGGAGACCGCCGACGGCGAGTTCGTCTGCATCGTCGCCGCCGGTGACGGCCTCTTCCCGCGCCTGGCTCGGGCCATCGGCCGCCCCGAGCTGCTCGATGATCCGCGCTTCGCCACCTTCAAGGCGCGGGTCGCCAACGGCGACGCCATCAACGGCATCGTCGGCGAGTGGTGCCGGCGACACAGCGCGGCCGAGATCGAGGCGATCATGGTCGCCGCCGAGGTGCCGGTGTCGCGCGCCTATTCGATCGCCGACATCGCCGCCGACCCCCACTACGCGGCGCGCGGCGACATCGTCACCGTCGACGACCCCACCCTCGGCCCGCTCAAGCACCCCGCCGTCTACCCCCGCCTCTCCGCCACGCCCGGCGAGATCCGCCGCGGGGCGCCCAGGCTCGGCGAGCACAACGACGAGATCTACGGGGCGCTGCTCGGCCTCGCGGCGCCGGAGATCGCGCAGCTCCGCGCTGACGGCATCATCTGACGCTCGCCCCGCGGCGATCGCGGCTATCCGCGGATGACCTCCGGCTGCTTGAACGCGGTCCAGCCGCGGTCGCAGTTGAGCACGGCGCCGGTGAGGCTGCGCGCGGCGTCGCTGGCGAGGAAGACCACCACCTCGGCGATCTCCTCGGCGCTCTGCAGGCCGGTGGCGTGCCCCTTGGCGAAGCCGTCGCGGAAGGCGTCGTTGCCGAAGATCAGCGCGTTCATCGGCGTGTCGACGTACCCGGGGCTGATGGCATTGACGCGGATGTTCATCGCCCCGCAGCCGACGGCCAGCGACTTGGTGAGCAGCGCCACGCCGCCCTTGGACGCCGCGTAGCCGTCGAGCCCGCCGAGCGGCAGGTGGGCCATCGAGGAAGCGGTGTTGATGATCGCGCCGCCGCCGGCGCGGGCGATCTCGGGGATGGCGAATTTGGCGTGGTAGAAGGCGCTCGACAGATTGACGCGAATCACCGTGTCCCAGACCTCGACGTCGATCATCGGCGCGAAGCCATCGCGCCCCGGCCAGGCGACGCCGGCATTGTTGTAGAGCACGTGCAGGGCGCCGAAGGCGTCCACCGCGGCGCGCACCGTGCGCTCGGCGTCGGCCGCGTTGCCGGCGTCGGCGACCACGGCCCGCGCCACGCCCCCGGCGGCGCCGATCCGCGCCGCCGTCTCGCGCACCCCGGCTTCGTCGATGTCCGACGCCAGCACCCGCGCCCCCGCCGAGGCCAACGCCAGCGCGCCGGCGCGCCCCAACCCCGATCCCGCGCCGGTGACGATCGCGACCTTGCCCTCGAGCATGTGTCCCTCCCCAATCAGCGACAACGTACCCTCCCGAGGACCGATGGGGGCACCGCGCCGGCTGACGTGCCAGCTCGCGTCAGCGGCGCATGGCCCGCCGGCGGAACGCGGATGCCGCGACGAGGAGCAGCACGGCGGCGCCGATCCATTGCGCGCGGACCGAGAGCGCTGGCGCCGGGGCGATGATCGGCGCGCACGTCCCCCGCTGCCCCGCGAGGTTGCACGCGTGGGCCGGCTGCGTGCAGGCGGTGTCGCAGCACACCTGGTCGACGCAGTGCATCGAGGCGCACTCGCCGCCACTCGTGCAGGAGCCCCCATTGGGGACCAGCGGCGTCGCCGTGGGCGTCGTGGTCACGGTCGCGGTCCTCGTGACGGTCGCCGTCGAGGTCGCTGTCCCGGTCGCGCTGGCGGTGCGGCTGGAGGTCGCCGTCGGCGTCATCGAGTGCGTCTGGGTCGCGGTCGCGGTGCGCGTCGCCGTGCCGGTCGACGTCGCCGTCACCGTCGACGTGGCGGTCGAGGTGTGACTGGCGGTCGACGTGCAGGTCGCGGTGCCGGTCGCCGTCGGCGTCTCGGTGACCGTCGGGGTGTCCGTGACGGTCGGCGTGCTGGTCGGCAGCGAGTAGGTCACCTGCAATTGCGGCACCACGAACATCGACGTGTTGTCGAACGTGGCCCACTGCACCAGGTTGGTGGGGTTGCTGATGCCGGTCGGCGCTCCGCCACTGATGCCGCAGCGCAGTTTCGTGTTGCCGGTGGTGCTGACTCCGGGGGAGCCGTTGAAGCCGGAGAGCGTGAGCGTGTTGTCGGCGCCGTTGGTCAGGCTCGAGATGGCGATGTTCAGCGCCGTCGTGCCCACGGGATCCGTCCAGTCGCCGGCCACGATCGCGCCGTCGACCACCCATTCGCAGACCAGATTACGACTGTTGGTGTTGCTCAGTGACGTGATGCGCACGAGCAGACTGACGCCCGTGATGATCGCGTCGTCGGGCAGGGCGGAGGTGTCCCAACGCATCTCGCCCACGTTGTAGATGTACTGCGCGTTGCTGATGGTGAGTTGCTTGGTCATGGTCATCGTGGTGTTGCTGCTGTTGACGATGACCGCGTCGCCGAACGCGTTGGTGGGCGGAAGGGCGGTGCGGCTCCGGCTGAGGCCCGCGTCGTAGGCGCTCTGCGGGACGCTGAAATTCATCATGTCCGCGCCCGCGGGCGCCACCGCCTGGAGCACGGCGACCGCCACCGCCATCTGACACACGGCGGCGACGCGGACGCAGCCCCAGGCACGGGTCCGTGGCGCGCGAGAACGGCGTCGATCCGCAACCCCGCTTGCCCCCTCACTAATTCGCGACGGCTGGCTCACCCCACCCTCCTCGCTGCGGCAGCATACCGCGCATGTGGTTCGCGCCGCTCCTACAGGCACTGGACCTCGGACGTCAAACTCGGTGGACCCGAGGCATCATCGCCGCGGCCCGCTGTCCGGGGCGGGCCGATTGGCAACCGGCGCCGCCCCGTCCCCTCGGTGGTGAAAGCGGGCCATAGGAGGTATGAACCCCGCCGTGGCGGATGCGGCGGGCTATGAGCTGCAGGCGGCGCGGCGGAACGGAGCGGCGACGATCGCGGTGCGCGGGCGGGTGGCGATCGGCAACGCCCAGCGCCTGCTCGAGGAGATCAGCGCCACCGTGCCGGCCGACGCGCGCGAGGTGCGGCTCGACCTGTCCGGCGTCGACTACTTCGACAGCGGCGGCGGCGCGCTGTTGATCCGGCTGCGCGAGCAGCTCGAGCGCCGCGGCGCGGCGCTGCGCATCACCGGCAGCACGCCCGACATCGACGGCTTCCTCGGTCTGGTCGACGAGGAGCGCCTGCGCGCCGCGGCGCCGCGCCCGGCACCGCCGACGACGCTGATCGAGCGCGCCGGCGAGTGGGGCGAGCGCGCCATGGCCAGCCTGCGCGACTTCACCGCCTTCAGCGGCGAAGTGGTGATCGGCCTGCTCGACGCGGCCCGCAACCCGCGCCAGATCCGCTGGCGCGAGACCTGGATCTACATGCAGCGCGCCGGCTACGAGGCGCTGCCGATCGTCACCCTGATCAGCTTCCTGATGGGCCTGATCACCGCCTTCCAGGCGGCCGTGCAGCTCCGCCAGTTCGGCGCCGACATCTACGTCGCCAGCCTGGTCGGCCTGTCGGTGACGCGCGAGCTCGGGCCGCTGATGACCGCGATCATCGCCGCCGGCCGCTCCGGCGCCGCCTTCGCGGCCGAGATCGGCACCATGAAGGTGTCGGAGGAAGTGGACGCGCTGGCGGCCATGGGGCTCGACCGCACCCGCTTCCTGGTGACGCCGAAGGTGCTGGCGCTCATCCTCATGCTGCCCCTGCTGACCCTCTACGCCGATCTCGTCGGCATCCTCGGCGGCCTCTTCGTCGCCGTCGTCCAGCTCAACATCCCGACCGTCGTCTATTTCTCGACCATGAAGTACTACATGGTCTTCTGGGACGTCGGGCAGGGGCTCATCAAGGCCTTCGTGTTCGCCATCCTGATCGCGCTGGTCGGGTGCCTGCGCGGCTTCGAGGCGCGCGAGAGCGCCGAGAGCGTCGGCCGCATCACCACCTCGGCGATCGTCTCCGGCATTTTCGCGATCATCCTCAGCGACGCGGTCTTCACGGTGCTGTTCAATGTCTGGTGAGCCGAGCGCCGCGCCGGCGGCGATCACGGTCGAGCACCTGGTGGCGCGCTACGGCGACAAGGTGATCCTCGACGACGTCTCCTGCGCCGTGCGGCGCGGCGAGGTGTTCGCGATCGTCGGCGGCTCCGGCTGCGGCAAGACGACGCTGCTGCGTCACATGATCGGGCTGCTGCGCCCGGCCGGCGGCCGGGTGCTGATCGAGGGCGACGACGTGGCGCATGCCGACGAGGAGCAACTGCGCCGCATTCAGCAGCGCTTCGGCGTCAGCTTCCAGGCTGGCGCGCTCTTCGGCTCGCTCACCCTCGGCCAGAACATCGCCCTGCCGCTCGAGGAGTACACCACCCTGCCGCCGGACATGATCGCGCTGCTGGTGCGCATGAAGCTGGCGATGGTGCGCCTCGACGGCTTCGAGGACTTCATGGTGTCCGAGCTCTCGGGTGGCATGAAGAAGCGCGCCGCGCTCGCCCGCGCCCTGGCGCTCGACCCCCGCATCCTCTTCTTCGACGAGCCCTCGGCCGGCCTCGACCCGATCACCTCGGTGGAGCTCGACGAGCTCATCGTGCAGGTGAACCGCAGCCTCGGCACCACCATCGTCGTCGTGTCGCACGAGTTGCCGAGCATCTTCACCATCGCCACCCGCTGCATCATGCTCGACGCCGCGACCAAGTCGGTGATCGCCGAGGGGCCGCCGCTCGAGCTGCGGGAGGGGCACCCCGATTCGCGCGTCCATGCGTTCTTCAACCGCCAGCCGAGCGAGCAGGCGCAGCACAGGAGGGCCACCCGTGGCGACCGAGGCGCGTAAGCTCCGCGTCGGCATCTTCGTCATCGTCGCCCTGATGATCGGCCTGGCGGCGGCGATCTGGCTCGGCGCCAGCCGCTACCTGGCCGACGAATCGGCGGCGGTGACCTACTTCTCCGAATCGGTGCAGGGCCTCGACCGCGGCGCCGCGGTGAAGTACCGCGGCGTGCCGGCGGGCCGGGTCGAGCGCATCGACATCGCGCCCGACGGCGACCTCATCGAGGTCCGCATGAGCATCGACAACCGCTATGCCGATCTGCTGTTCAAGGACCCGACGCTGCGCGCCCAGCTCCAGCTCTCGGGCATCACCGGGCTGCGCTACGTCGAGATCGACCGCCACGCCGGCGATGCGCTGGAGAAGGCGCCGACCCTGTCCTTCGAGCCCTCGGCGCCGCTGATCCCGTCGACGCCGTCGCAGTTCAAGGCCATCCAGGAGGCGCTCGAGGACATCTACCAGCGGGTGATGAGCATCGATCTGCCGGGGATCTCGGACGACGTGCGCGCCACCCTGCAGGCCGCCGACCAGTTGCTGCGCGACGAGCGCGTGCAGCACATCCTGACCAATCTGACCAACATCACCGACTCGGCATCGCGCGTGACGCTCAATCTCGACAAGGCCACCGAGGGCGTGCGCCTGCAGCCGGTGGTCGCCGATCTGCGCGAGGCGACGGCCGAGGCCAGGGCGCTGATGGTCGACCTGCGCAGCGGCGACACCGGCCGCGATCTGCGCAGCGCCGTGCGCGAGGTCGACGGCCTGGCGCGCACCGGCCAGTCGTTCATCATCGACCTGCAGGGCGTCATCGGCCGCCTCAACCGCACCATCGACAACCTGCAGCTCCTGAGCGACTCGCTCCGCCAGCAGCCCTCGAGCCTGCTGTTCTCCAACCCGCCGCCGCCGCGTCCGACGCCGGCGCGTTGAGGAGTGCCCATGCGCCGCCTGGCTCCGCTCGCCATCGCTCTTCTGGTCAGCGCCTGTTCCACCTTCGGCGGCGCGCCGCCGGTCGCGCGCACCTACCGGCTCGCCTACCCCGCACCCGCCGCGACCCACGAGGCGCCGGCCGGCATCGTGCGCGTCGCGCCCTTCAGCGTCGCGCCCGCGTACGACCGCCTGGGCTTCATCTACCGCCAGGGCCCGTACGACGTCGGCGTCGACAACTACAACAGTTGGATTGCCGCGCCGAGCGCGATGATCGGCGAGCTCATCGCGCGTGATCTCGGCAGCGCCGGCGTCGCCTCGGCGGTGCTGCAGGGACCGTCGGCGCTGGCGCCCGACTACGAGCTCAGCGGTCGGGTCGAGGAGATCGACGAGCTCGACAGCGACGGCTGCACCGCGCACCTGCGGGTGCGCGCCCTGCTCGTGCGGGTCGCCGCCAGCGGCCCGCGCGGCCCCGTCTTCGAGGAGCTGTTCACCAGCGACCAGCCGTGCGTGCTCGGCGACCCGACGTCGTTCGTCGCCGCGATGAGCCGCGCCGCGCAGGACATCTCGGGGCAGATCGCCGCCCGGGTGGCCGCGGTCCGCTAGCCGCAGCCCTCGGCTACGGCATCCGCCGAGTCGCCAGCAGCTCGATCGCCTCGGCGAAGAGATCCCGCTTCAGCCGCCCGTAGATCGCCCGATCCTTCCCCGACAGCGCCTCGGCCCGCGCCACCGCCCGCGGCAGCACCTCCTCCGCGGCGGCGGTCTCGTCCACCGCGCGCAGCGCCAGGGCCTCCGCGCCGCCGACGCGGCGGCCGGTGAGGATCAGATCGGTGGCGCTGCGGCGCCCGAGCTTGCCGGTGATGAGCGCGTTCATCCCCGGAGCGAACGGCATGCCGAGGTCGACCTCGGGCAGGCAGAAGAAGCCGCGGTCGGCGCGCATGACGCGGAAGTCGTGGGTGAGCGCGAACATCGCGCCGCCAGCGAAGGCGTGGCCATTGATCGCCGCCACCGTCGGCACCGGCAGGGCCAGCAGACGGCCGAAGAAGGCGAGGAAGTCGCCGATGAAGCTCGGCCCCTCGCCGGCGGGCGACATCAGCCAGTCGAGGTCGAGGCCGTTGGAGTAGAACTTGTCGCTCCCGACCGTCACCAGCGCCGCCGCGCCGCGGCTCCGCTCCACTTCGTCGACGGCGCCGTTCAGCGCGTCGAGGAAGGCGCGGTTGAAGCGGTTCTCGCCGCTCTGCATGGCGAGGACGAACACGGGACCGGTGCGGGTGAGATCGATCATCGGGAATCCTCGGCGTGACGGAGCTGCGTCAGGCTGTCGCGCGCTCGGGGGTTGGCGGTCGGGGCCTTCAGCCACCGTCGGCGCTTGGCGCGCGGCGGCACCCGCCAGCCCTCGGCTGTCGGGCCGCCGCTCACTCCTCTCGCAGGCCGTACTCCTTCATCTTCTTCTGCAGCATGACGCGCGACAGCCCGAGGGCGCGGGCGGAGCGCGAGACGTTGCGATTGTTGGCCTGCAGCACGCGGCGGATGTAGTCGGCCTCGAACTCGGCGCGCGCCTGGCGGAGCGGCGTCATCGGCGCCGGGCCGGTCGCGGGGAGATCCGCCGGGGTGGCGGCGTGGCGGTCGACGTCGCTGCCGCGCAGCTTGGGTGGAAAGTAGGCGGTGGTGATGACGCCGTTCGAGCGCGCCAGCGCGACCGCCCGTTCGAGCACGTTCTCCAACTCGCGCACGTTGCCGGGCCAGTCGTAGCGCTGCAGGGCATCGACCGCCGCCGGGTCGACGCCGCGCAGCTCGGTGTGGTGGCGGTCGGCGTGCTTCTTCAGCAGCCGGTCGACCAGCACCGGAATGTCCTCGCGTCGCTGGCGCAGCGGCGGCAGCGTGATCGGGAACACGGCGAGCCGGTAGTAGAGATCCTGGCGGAACGCCTGGCGACCGACCTCGGCCTGCAGGTCGCGGTTGGTCGCCGAGACGACGCGCACGTCGACCTTGCGCGGCCGCGTGTCGCCGACCGGAACGATCTCGCCCTGCTGCAGGACGCGCAGCAGCTTGGCCTGCATGGCGAGCGGCATCTCGCCGACCTCGTCGAGGAAGATGGTGCCGCCGCTCGCCGCTTCGAACAGCCCGCGGTGGTCCTGGGTGGCGCCGGTGAACGAGCCGCGGCGGTGGCCGAAGAGCTCGCTCTCGAGCAACGTCTCCGACACGGCGGCGCAGTTGACGGCGAGGAACGGCGCCTCGGCGCGCGCCGAGGCGCGGTGGATGCCGCGCGCCACCAGCTCCTTGCCGGTGCCGGTCTCGCCCTCGATCAGCACCGTGATCGGCGTCGCCGCGGCGCTCTCCATCAACTGGAACACCTCCAGCATGGCGGGGCTCGAACCGACGATCTCGTGGAAGCGGTCGCGGTGCGCCATGTCGCGGCGCAGCGCGCCGACCTGGGCGCGCAGCAGGTCCTCGCTGGCCTTCACCCGGGCGAACAGGCGGGCGTTCTCGATCGCCACTGCGACGCTGCCGGCGAGCGCCTCGAGGAAGGCGAGGTCGTCGTCGGAGAACGGCAGCCCGTGCTTGTGATTGAGGACCTGAATGACGCCGATCACCCCCTGGTAGGTGCGCAGCGGCGCGCACAGCAGGGCGCGGGTGGTGAAGCCGGTGGCGTGATCGATGCCGGTGAAGAAGCGGGCGTCGGACTGGACGTCGTCGACCCGCACCGCGCTGCCGTGGCTCAGCACCCAGCCGGCGATGCCGCGGTCGGCGGGAAAGCGCAGCTCGAGCAGGCGGGCGAGGACGGTGGGGTCGTCCTCGGCGACGAACGGGAAGTAGAGCTCGTTGGTGTCGGCGTCGAGCAGCAGCACCGAGGCGCCCATCGCGTCGAACACCTCGCGGCACTTGCCGACGACGAACGGGAACAGCTCGTCGAGCTCGATGCGCGCCGCGAACGCGCACGCGAGATCGTACAGCACCCGGAACCGCGTGGTGCTTTCGCTGGGCGCACCGCCGCCTTCGAAAGCCATGTCTCCCCGCGGCAACGTCTACCCGAGGCGCTCCGCCACGGCAACGGCGGTCCCTGCGCGGGGACGCGCGTGGTGGGTTCGCGGGGCGGGGCGGAGGGCGCGCTGGCCCCCGCGCCCCCCGCGCGCGTGCTCACCCGTGCGCTTCGAGCTCCTCGTCGATGATCTCCTGGAACTTCTCGAACGGCTGCGCGCCGTCGAGCAGGCGACCGTTGATGAAGAACGCCGGCGTGCCGTTGACGCCGGCGGCCTGGCCGGCGGCGAGATCCTGCTCGATCATCTCCTTGCCACGCTCGGCGGCCACGCACTCGTCGAACTTCTTGCGGTCGAGGCCGACGTCGCTGGCGATCTGCTGCAGGTTGGCCGCCGAGAGGTCCTTGGCGGCCATCAGTTTGTCGTGCATCGCCCAGAACTTGCCCTGCTCGTTGGCGCACAGCGCCGCCTGCGCGGCGGGGCGGGCGCTCTGATGGAAGGGCAACGGGTAGTTGCGATAGGCGATGCGCACCTTGTCGCCGTAGGTCTCCTTCACCTGCTCCACCGACGCCTCGGCGCGCTTGCAGAACGGGCACTCGTAGTCGGAGAACTCGATGATCGTGACCTTGGCGTCGGCGGGACCGAGCGGCGGCAGCTCGCCGACGGCGACGTCGACCGTCGGCGGCCGCAGCGCGATCTTCGTCGGATACTTCTTCTTCAGCTCCGCGATGTACTCGGTGTAGCGGCCCTGGGCGGAGCGGCTCTTCATGTACTCGACCAGCTTCTCCTTCACCTCGTCGAAGGACTGTCCGCCGAGCTGCTCCTTGTTGTCCTCGTAGAGCTTCTTGACGTCGTCGTCGCTCGGCGCCGGCACCTTTTCGACGATCTCGGTCTGCTGGAGCTGCTCGAGGGACACGCCGCGCGCCGTGGCCTCCTGCTCGAACAGCGCCGTGGCGACCAACTCGTCGACGCCGCCGCGGAGGATCTTGTAGCGGGCGGCCTCGACCTCGCCGAGCTCCGATTTCACCGACGCCTCGACGTCGGCGCGGGTGATCGTCTTGTTGCCGGCGGTCGCGAGCACGTCGCTGCCGGCCTCGGTCGCTGGGGCTGCCGCTGCCGGCGCCGCCGCGGGGGCGGCCGCGTGCTGGACCGCCGCCGGCGCCGCCGCGCCGCCCGGAGCGGCCGATTTCTGGTCACAGCCACCGGTCGCCAACACGGCGACCGCCAGCAGCGTCAAGGTGCCAATGCGCATGGATCCTCCTGGGGGTTCGAGACGATGATCCCCCACCGTACGGGTCCCCCACCTGTCCCGTCAACTCGAACGCGGAACACTGTCGCTGCTCAGTGATTCTGTCCGCCCTCAACTGCTCAGTGATTCCGTCCCCCCGGGGTTCATCGTGGTGGTGACGGGATCATGTCGGTGGGGGAAACGGAAGGAGCCCGCAGGGCGACTGGAGTTTTCCCCACCGAGGCGGCGCTCGGCGGCCGCCGCCGCCGGCGCTTGAGCGTGCGGAGGGCGCCGGGCGAGGTGGCGGCGGCCGTGGCGATCACCGTGTCGCCGCCGTAGACGCGCCAGCTGCCGTCGAGGAGCTGGCGCACCTCGACGCGCGTCCCCGCATAGCTGCGCTTGCGCGGGCCGGGCGGGATGTCGAGGACCAGGCCGCCGATCCGCACGGTGTTGTCGTTCAGCACGGTCGCCTCGTACTGGAAGCTGCAGATCCGGCTCAGATCGGTCCCCCGTCGCACCGGCCGCCACGCCGGGGTGGCCTCGGCCGGGGGAATGGCAAACCGCTGGTTGTGCTCCGCCCGAAAGGCCTCCAGCACGGCATTGGCCTCCTCCACGGTCGTGGCCCCCACCAACCGGAGCTCGGAGACCAACCGATCCTGCAGCGTGCCCCACAGCCGCTCCACTCGGCCCTTCGCCTGCGGCGACAGCGCGTAGATCACCTCAATCTCCAAGGCCGCGAGCGCCCGGCCCACCTGCGTCGGGTCTTGGACCCCGCGTAACTCCTCTTCCAGCGTCCAGTGCGCGTCGTTGCGCTTCAGGCTCCCGTGCCGATCCATGTAGGCGCTGTACGGAAGTCCTTTCGCCTCCGCGATCGCTCGCAGCACCCGCAGGTACCCTGCCGCGCACTCCTGCTCCACGAACGACGCCCCAGGCAGCAGCTCGCCGGTCGCGTCATCGATCGCTCCCATCAGGCACAGCATCGGCCCGCGCCCCTCGAGCCACTCGTGTCGGCTGCCGTCCCAGAGGATCATCAACCCCGCCTGCGGTTTGCGGTCTCTGCGCCGGCGGTGTTTCGGGGCGCGCCGCCGGCGCGGCGGCCCGATGCCCGCCGCGCGCAGCAGCCGCTGCACGCTGGCCCGAGAGACCTTGACCCCTTCCACGTCCCCCAGCTTCTCGGTGAAGTGCTGGTCGTTGAACCCGTCGTACTTCTTGCGCCGCAGCTCCAGGATCTGCTCCCGCACCGCTTCCCCCAAGCGGTGCTTCGGCGCCCGCCCCGTGTTCCCGTGCTGCACTCCTTTCGCCCCACGCCGCCCCACCGCCCGCCGCAGCCGTCGCACCTGCCGCTTCGACAGTCCCAGCACCTCCGCCGCTTCTCCCACCGTCAGCGCCCCTCGCTCGATCCGCTCCACGGCGTCCAGCCGCTTCCATTGCCGCTTGCTCATCCTCTCCATCCCTCCTTCTTTGCCGCGGAGGGGCGGACATTTTCACTGAGCAGTTAGGCGGACAAAATCACTGAGCTTCAACACTCGAACGCGGAACACTGGACCGCGGAGCACCGGCCGCCGATGGGCTGGGAGCAAGGAGCAAGGGATCCCATCCGCCCGCGCCTGCGCTATGCTGCGCGCATGCGTGCCGCCCTGACGCTCCCCCTGCTCCTCCTCGCCCCCGCCCTCGCCATGGCCGGCGAGCGGACGGTGCGGGAGAACGCCTTCAACCGCGGCCAGTACGACATCTACGAGAACGGCAACCGGATCGGCACGGTCCGACCCAACGCCTTCAACGAAGGCCAGTACGACGTCTACGATCGCGCCGGTACCCGCACCGAGACCGTGCGCCAGAACCCCTTCACGCCCGACCGCTACGACATCGAGCGCGACGGCCGCCGCACCGGCACCGTCGAGCGCAACCCCTTCCTGGCCGACCAGTACGACCTCCGCGGCGCCGACGGTCGCCGCGCCGGCACCCTGCGCGCCAACCCGTTCGAACGAGGCACCTACGACCTCGACCGCGACCGCTGACCTGGCTTCCCTCTCCCCGCCGCTTTCGCTATACGGCCGAATCGCGGCCGCACCGGCCGCGGCCCCACCCAATACGCTGGCGTAGCTCAGTTGGTAGAGCAGCTGATTCGTAATCAGCAGGTCCGCGGTTCGAATCCGCGCGCCAGCTTCTCATCTAGGCCATGTGCCACAAGCGTTTCCGCAGCTTTCACGCACGCGGGCCCCGAGCGCGCCATCTGGCCGGGTAAGCACTGGGTAAGCACCCGGTCGCACGTCGCGGAGGTAGCGCTGCCACGCGCCGGCGCCGCCTTGCGGAATCGACTTGAGGCGCAAAAAGTCAGTCGCTGTGCGCCCCGGGGGGTCGCGGTGCGACCTCGGAGATGCGTGACGCGCAGATGCGAGCACGAGCGGCGCCCCCGGTCAGAATTGCTTGGGCAAGCCGGCCTGCTTCAGCACGGCATTCGCCAGGTGGCGCGATTTGATCGCCGCGTCTACGGGGAAGCGGCGCTTCGTGTGGGGGCTGTACCAGACTTCGTGATCGCCCTTGCCGTGGCGCTCGAAGCTGCAGCCGGCGGCGCGCAGCAGCCGCTTGAGCGCGGGCGTGTAGTCGGCCACTCAGGCGATGGCGTGCGCCTGCTCGGCGCGTTCCGCGACGATGCGGAAGCGCGCGGTCGCGGCGGCGGCGGCGGAGCAGGCGCCGTTCAGCTCCAACAGCTCGGGCACCATGACGCGCAACTTCTCCGCCAGTGCCTCGAAGGTGTCGGCGCCGGTGGCGAGCCCGGGCACGTCATCGCTGGTCGCCACCCAGACGCCGGCCTCGGCATCCCACTCGGCGGTCACGGTGTAGACTGGCGGCGCATCAGGGTGCGTCATTCGCAGCAAGGCTAGCGCCTCCGCGCCCGCTGGCGCAACGGCATTCGCTTCCCGTGTCGGCGCGGCGCGACCACGCTGCCCTCGGGGTTCGAGCCGTCGGGGCGCGCTGGTCCTTCACGGAGACGAGGCTCTCGCCCTGCACGATGAGGAGCCTGGCGTACATGTGCCGCAGGCCACGGAGCCGGACGCGGCGCAGACCGACCGCGTCCAGGACGCGGGTGAGCTCCTTCGGCGCACGGCTGCCATCGCCTGGCGTGCCACGGCTGAGAAGATGAACGCCGCCGCGATCTCCTCCGCGCCGCTGCCCGGCGGCTCGCAGATCCGCGACCCGCGCATCCACGACGGCTCCGAGCACTTCGACAACCTGCCGGGACGTCGTGTCACATCACCTGTAATTGAACCGTTGTCGTTGGCTGTGTAGGCTGATCAAAAGGGTACACACCATGACTCGCGTCCAGGTTCTGCTCACGGAAGACGCAGACCGGCGCTTGGAAGATCTCGCCGCAACGCGCGGGGAATCGAAGTCGAGCCTCGTTCGGCGGGCGGTAGATCTGTTGCTGCAACTTGAAGAGCGCGACGACGAGCCGCTGCTGGCGCTGGCTGGGCAGGTGGGACGTGCGGGGACGCGCCACGGAGCGCGGGATCACGACCGGCTGTTGGCCGGGGGCGCACGGCGCCGCGGCGCGCGGTGACCATGGGACCGCGGGGGTCTTCGTCGACACCGGGGCCTGGTATGCGCTGCAGGTCAGCGACGACGAATGGCACGAGGCCGCCGTCGGCACACTCCGCGAGCTGGTGGTCTCCCACCACCCGCTGGCGACCAGCAATCAGGTGATCGGCGAGACCTACACGCTCCTGCGGGTCACGTGCGGGCACACCGCCGCCCTGGCGTTCCTCGACCGGCTGGATGAGTCCCGCAGGGTCGAGCGCATCTTCGTCGGCAAGGAGCAGGAGGCGCGCGCCTACCGATTGCTGCGCCAGTACACCGATCAGGATTTCAGTTTCGTGGACGCGACGAGCTTCGCGGTGATGCGCGCCGAGCGCATCCGCCACGCCTTCGCCTTCGACCAGCACTTTGCCGCGGCTGGCTTCACCCGGCTCCCGGTCGACGTGTCCGTCGGCCAGGTCTGATCGGCTTCCGCCCGAGCCGAGCCGCACCGTTCCAATTCCTGCGGACCGGCTCAACATCCTGCGACAGCCAGACTCCTGCCGCGGGGGGCGAGCGCGCTACCGCGCCAGGTACTTCGGGGTGAACATCTCGTCGGGCAGGTCGATGCCGTACTGCACCGTCTTCACGTCGAGGCGGGAGGACGCGCGCTCCCGGACGTCCTCCATGGTCTGCCGCATCAGCGTCCACACGCCGTCGACCTGATCGACCTGGTCGATGGTCCACACCTTGGACAGTGTGCCGTCGGGAGCGAAGAACTGGCGCCTGAGGATGAGCAGATCCTTGGGATCGAGCGACAGGACCGTCCGGCTGTAGATCCCGTCGGGGTTCTTCGGCCGCGCCTCGACGAGCGTGCACGGACGGCCGAGCAGCGTCTCCTCACCCACGACGGCGTAGTCGAAATCGTCCAGCTTCGGCTCGACCAGATCGGACACGTAGAACGTCGAGCCGAGGAACGGCTGCTTGCGGATCTCCTCGGCGACGAGGATCACCTTCCGACTCGCCGTCACCTTCAGGTACTGCTGGGCCGGTCCGTCGACCGGCTGCAGAAAGAGGAAGCGCATGCCAGCGAGCTCGCTCGGGGCCGTCACCTCGATGTAGCTGCCGCGCGCGCCGTTCACGATCTTGTTGCTGATCGCCAGCGTCCGCGTCGGCTGTCCCTTCACGGTCAGGTCCACCGTCGCCTGGCTCGTCTGCTTCGGCAGGGCGTCGAGCACCCGTCGCACCAGGTCGCGCGCCGCGTCGTCGGCACGAACGGCCCCGCTCCACAACGCGCCGGCGATCGTCGCCGCCAGGGCGGCGCGGCCCATCGGCCGACACCGCATTCGCGCCCGTCGAACCGCCTCGCAACATGCGACCATGCCGCCTCCTTTCGCGTCAGTCGTCCACCGATCGACGCCGCGTCGTCAGCCGGGGCTGCGGCGCTCCTAGAGGATCAGGCCCGGTCACACAAGAACTTCGGGGCGTCCATTGCCCGCGCCGCGCGCCGTCCTTGACCGCTGCCGGCGCTTCGGCGCATGTCCGGCGGCATGAGCCTGTTCGATCGCTACCGCGTCATCGACGTCGACGCGCACGTCACGGAGCCGGCCGACGTCTGGACGGCCCGCGTCTCCAGCCGCTGGGGCGACCGCGTGCCGCACGTCGAGCGCCTCGGCGACAAGGACGTGTGGATGGTCGCCGGACGTCCGGTCGGCGCCCCCGGCGCCTATTCGATGGCCGGCTTCGACGGCACCATTCCGGAGTTTCCCGACACCTACGCCGACTGCGCCCCGGCGACCTACGACGCGCAGGCGCGGCTGGCGCACCTCGATCGCGAGGGCCTGTGGGCGCAGGTGCTCTACCCGAACGTCGGCGGCTTCGGCTCCGCGGGCTTCCTGCAGCTCGAGGAACCGGCGCTGATGCTCGAGTGCGTGCGCGCCTACAACGACTTCCTGATCGACTGGACGAGCGCCGCGCCGCGGCGGCTGGTGCCGGTGATGGCGACGCCGTTCTGGGACGTCGCCGCCGCCGTCGGCGAGATCGCCCGCTGCGCCGCGCGCGGCCACCGGGCGGTGCTGTTCTGCAGCCAGCCGCAGGCGTTCGGGCAGCCGGTGCTCGCCGACCGCCACTGGGACCCGATCTGGGCCGCCGCCCAGGAGGCCGGGCTGTCGATCAGCTTCCACGTCGGCTCCGGCACCATCGGCGGCGACATCTTCGACGATCCCGCCAACATGGGCATCAAGACGGTGTTCGCGCGCAACTCCGCCAACTACTTCCTCGAGAACACCCGCTGCATCGGCGATCTCACCATGGGGGGCGTCTGCCACCGCTTCCCGCGCCTCCGCTTCGTCTCGGTCGAGAGCGGCGCCGGCTGGATTCCGTTCGTCCTCGAGGCCTTCGACTGGCAGTGGACCAACGGCGGCGCCTTCCGCGAGCATCCCGACTACGAGCTGCGGCCGAGCGAGTACTTCCGGCGCCAGATCTTCGGCTGCTTCTGGTTCGAGGAGAGGGGCCTCGCGACGGCGCTCGAGCTGTTCCCCGACAATCTCCTGTACGAGACCGACTTCCCGCACCCGACGTCGATGGCGCCGGGACCGCAGAGCGCCGCCTCGCCGCCGCGCGCCTACGCCGAGCGGGCGCTGGCGCGGGCGCCCGAGGCGACGGTGCGCAAGGTGCTGCACGACAACGCCGCCGCGCTGTACGGCCTGCAGTAACCGCGTGTCGAGCGACGCACGGCCGGCGAGCGCGATGCACGGGCTGCGCGACCTGCGGGTGGTCGACTTCTCCACCGAGATCGCCGGCCCCTACTGCACCAAGCTGTTCGCCGACGCCGGCGCCGACGTCATCAAGGTCGAGGACGCCGCCGGGGACCCGCTGCGCCGCTGGTCCGCCTCCGGCGCCGACCGGCGCGGACGCGACGGCGCCCTGTTCCGCTTCCTCAACGCCGGCAAGCGCTCGGTCGTCGGCGGGCTCGACGACGCCGCGGTGCGCGATCTCGTCGCCGGCGCCGACCTGGTGGTCGAGAGCTTCGCCCCCGCCGCGACCGACATCCTCGATCTGCCGGCACGACATCCCGGGTTGACCCTGGTCTCGATTTCTCCCTTCGGCCGCAGCGGGCCGTGGCGCGATCGCCCCGCCACCGAATTCACCATCCAGGCGGAATCGGGCTCGATCGGCACCCGCGGCCTCGCCGATCAGGAACCCTTCCAGGCCGGCGGCCGCATCCTCGAGTGGCTGGGCGGCACCTTCGCCGCCGTGGCGGCGCTCGCCGCGGTGCACCGGGCGCGGCGCACCGGCCACGGCGAGCACGTCGACTGCTCGCTGCTCGAGGCCATGGCGCTGGCCTCGACCAACTTCCTCGATCTCTTCTGGAGCCTGTTCGGCCGCCCCGAGCCGCCGGGGCCGGCGCGGACCATCGAGACGCCGTCGATCGAGCCGACCGCCGACGGGCACGTCGGTTTCTGTACCAATTCCGGCCAGCAGTTCCGCGACTTCCTGGTGCTGATCGAACGCCCCGACCTGCTCGACGATGCGGAGCTGGCGCTGGTCTTCGGGCGCATGCAGCGCTTCCGAGAGTGGAACGACATCGTCCACGCCTGGACGACGCGACACACCACCGCGGAGATCGTCGCCCGCGCCACGGCGCTGCGCATCCCGGTGGCGCCGATCTGCAACGGCGAGACGGTGCAGCGGCACGAGCAGTTCGTGGCGCGCGGCGTCTTCGTCCGCGACCCCGAGGACACCTTCACCCATCCGCGCGCGCCCTACGCCATCGACGGCGAGCGGCCGCGCGCCACGGCGCCGGCGCCACGCCTGGGCGAGCACACGGGCCGCATCGAGCCGCGCCCGCTGCCTCGCCCGACGGCGGACGGGCCGAAGCCGCCGCCGCTCGCCGGCCTGCGCATTCTCGACCTGACCAACTGGTGGGCCGGGCCGTCGGCGACGCACGTCCTGGCGGCGCTCGGCGCCGATGTCATCCACGTCGAGTCGATCCAACGCCCGGACGGCATGCGCTACGCCGGCGGCGCCTTCATGGGGCACGAACGCTGGTGGGAGCACAGCCCCTTCTTCCTGGCGGCCAACACCAACAAGCGCGGCCTGACACTGAATCTCAACGACCCCGCCGGCCTCGACCTGCTGCTGCGGCTGCTGCGCCGCTCCGACGCCCTGGTGGAGAACTTCAGCCCGCGCGTGCTCGACAACTTCGGCCTCACCTGGGAGGCCATCCACGCCGCCAACCCGCGCGCCATCCTCGTCCGCATGCCGGCCTTCGGGCTCTCCGGACCGTGGCGCGACAACACCGGCTTCGCGCAGACCATGGAGCAGTTGACCGGCCTCGCCTGGGTCACCGGCCATCGCGACGACCAGCCGCGCATCCAGCGCGGCCCCTGCGATCCCCTGGCCGGCATGCACGCCGCCTTCGCGCTGCTCGTCGCCCTCGCCGAGCGCGAGGTGACCGGCGTCGGCGCGCACGTCGAGGCGACCATGGTGGAGGGGGCGCTGAACGCCGCCGCCGAGCAGGTGATCGAGCACAGCGCCTACGGCGCCGTTCTGCAACGGGACGGCAATCGCTCGCCCGCCGCCGCGCCGCAGGGCCTCTACCGCTGCCGCGGCGCCGACGCCTGGCTGGCGCTGTCGGTGGCGACCGACGCCCAGTGGCAGGCGCTGGTCCGCGTCCTCGGCCGGCCGGCGTGGAGCGGCGACCCGTCGCTGCGGACGCGCCCCGGGCGGCGCGCGGCGCACGACCGCATCGATCGCGAGCTGCGGCGGTGGACGGCGGACCGCGACCTCGCCGCGACCGTCGCGCTGCTGATCGCCGCTGGCGTGCCGGCCGGCGCGGTCGCCGACCCGCGGGAGATCAGCCGCCACCCGCAGTTGGCGGCGCGCGGCTTCTTCGAGCCGTGCGCGCATCCGATCGCCGGCACCCACCCGATCCCCACCGTGCCGTTCCGCTTCGCCGGCGTGGCGCGCTGGCTGCACGCCCCGGCGCCAACCCTCGGCCAGCACAACCGCGAGATCCTGTCCGAGCTGCTCGCGCTCGACGACGACGCCATCGCCGCGCTCGCCGCCGCCGGCGTCATCGGCGAGCGCCCACAGGGAGCCTGATCCGCATGCGCGACATCGACCTCGGCACGTCGTTTCTGAAGGCCCACGTCGCGGAGCGCGTGTTGCACGTGCGCATCGACCGCGCCGACAAGCGCAACGCGATCACCCAGGACATGTACCGGGGCCTGAAGCGCGCCGCGATCCTCGCCGACGGCGAGCCGGAGGTCGACGTCCTCTGCCTCACCGGCAGCGGCGACGCGTTCGCCGTCGGCGGCGACATGAGCGGCGAGAGCGAGCATCCCGAGGAGCTGGCGCAGGAGCTCGACCCCACCGACCACTTCCCGTTCCGCCAGCTCGAGCAGTGCCGCAAGGTGGTGTGCGCCGCCGTCAACGGCCTCTGTCACGCCGGCGGGCTCAACCTCGTCCTGTTCAGCGACCTCAGCATCGCCTCCGACCGGGCGACCTTCCGCGCTCCCGAGCTGCGGCGCGGCGTCCCCGATCCCTGGATCGCGGCCCGCCTCGCCGAATACGTCGGCCTCGGCAAGGCGAAGTACCTGCTGTTCACCGGCGCGCTGCTCGACGCCCACCAGGCCGCCGCGCTCGGGCTGGTCGGCACGGTCGTCCCGCACGCCGACTTCGCGGCCGAGCTCGCCTGGACGCTCGAGCAGATCCGCCGCACCGGCCCGAAGTCGCGCGCCGCGGTGAAGGACGACCTCAACCGCCGCCTGCCGGCGCCCGACGTCAACCTGTTCCGCCGCGCCATCATGTCGCCGGAGATGGCCGAGGGCTTCCAGGCCTTCCTCGAGAAGCGCCCGCCCAATTGGCCGCGCGACTGACGCGCCGCGCGCGAGACGTCGGGCACGGGCGGGCGGCGCCAGGCCCGGCCCCGCTCCCGCGCCCGACCGTGGCGCCTGGACCGGCGTGCCCGTGCTGCCGCCGCGGATCGTCCGCTCAGGCGATCGGCGGGGCGGCCGCGAGCAGGCGGCGCGCCTGGATGAGGATCACCAGGGGCGTCACGAGGAATCCGATGGGAACCAGCAGCATGGCCAGCAGCAGGTAGAGCGGCTGGCCGACGAGCAGCGCGACGGCGAACCCGGTGGCGGCGGCGGCGAACAGCAGCGGCGCGAGCAGGCAGGCGCCGAGCACGCCGTAGCGCCGCTGCGCCAGCAGCGCGGCGATCTCCTCGGCGCCGTACGACACGTCGGCGTGCGCGCCGCGGGCGCCGGCGGCCACTGGCGACAGGCGCTGCCCCAGACGCCGGCGCGCGTTGACCACGAGGTCGGCCGCCTCCGCCGCGGCGAGGGGGCCGCTGGTGCGGCGCAGGTGGCGCCCAACGGACACGATCACCGCCGCGCCGAGCACGAAGGCCAAGGCTGCCAGCGCGGCGCCGGCGTGGCGCAGGGACACCGGCCGCCCGTGGACGACCGCCAGCAGCGGATTGGCGAGCGGCTGCATCAGCGGCGACCCGTCGGGCTCGGCCCGCGCGGCGGTCACCGGCGGCACGGCGGCGGCGGCCGGGGGCGCGTCGGCGCGGAGCAGGAAGTTGAGCTGCAGCGCGCGATCCGGCGCCAGCTCGACCGCCTCGATGCGCCACGGCTGCAGGCCGCCGGAGGAGGCGCGCAGCGCGTAGGTACCGGTCGCCTCGCAGGTGAGCGCGAAGCTGCCGTCGGCCGCGCTGCGGGTCGCGCAGGGCGGCTCGCCAGCCGGGCGCAGGACCTCGACCAGCGCGCCGCCGATGGGGACGGCGCCGTCGCCGACCACCGTCCCGGTCACGACCGCGGCCCGCGCCGCGCCCGCGCAGAGCAGCAGCGCGGCGCCGCCTGCCGCCGCGATCCGCGGCGCCGCGCGCCGTCCGTCCGTCGGTGCCCCTGCGCTCCGATCCATCGCCAGACAGATGCCGCATGCCGCGTCGGGGGACAACCGCCGCGCGCGGCGTTGGCGCCAGGCACCAGACTGGCGCCGCGAGGCGCGCACGACGATGGTGTCGCCCTGGAGCGCGAACCCCTCCTCGCCGTTGCCTGCGGCGCGGCAAGTGCTCGAAGCGGACGTCAGGCTCAGGTATCGAGGATCGTGGTCGATTCGTCGCAGGAACCGCGGCACGTCGCGCGCCTGGACGCGTCGCGGGAGAATCCGCAGCCGCCGGCGAGCGCACGCTGCTGGAAACCGGGCGTCGACTTCGGCCCGCACGGCGCCGCGCGCTCGCGCTCCAGCATGCCGGCGAACATCCTGCTGCGGCGCGCGGCCGGAGCGCGTACCGGAAAGGCGCGGGGGCGTGGCGTTGCGCGCTGCCGGCGGCCCGGAAGCGGCGCGCCGTGACCGGCGTTCTCGATGCCGAGGTCCAGGCCGCCCTGAGGGCGAACGACCTGCGCTGGTCCGGATGGGAGTGCCTGTCGAGCCTCATGAGCCCCGCGCTCGATCGCGTGACCTACCGCATCGATCTGACCGACGGCGGACCGGCGGCGACCGTGAAGGCCCGACGGATGCCCAGCGAGGAAGCGGCGCGGGTGCAGGCCGAGATCCGCAGCGCCCTGCCCGACGCCTTCACGGCGGTGCTGGTCCGGCACGGACGCGTGCTCCTCGAGGAGTGGGTCGACGGCGAGGTGGTGGGCGCGGCTCCCGACGCGATGACGGTCCGCCGGGCTGCCGGCGTCCTCGCGGAGTTGCACATGCGGCCCACGCTCGACGGACGGACGCTGTTCGGGCGCGAGTCCACGGCGGAGCAGCGCCGGGCGACGGTGCAGGCGGTGCACGCGGTGCGCCGCGCCGGCCTGCTTCGCCGAGAAGACGCGGCCGTCCTGGCGCGAGCCCTGCGCCGCGAGGATCCGGGGACGTGCCTCTACGGTCTGATCCACACCGATTTCTGCGGCGTGAACATGGTGGCCGATCGGCAGGGCCGGCTACGGGTGGTGGACAACGAGCGTCTCGGACGCGACGCGCTGGGCTATGACCTCGGCCGCGCCTGGTACCGCTGGGCCCTGGCGCCGGACGCCTGGAGCGGCTTTCTCGACGCCTACAGGACGGCGCTTGCGGCACCCGGGGCGCCCGAGCCGTTCCGGTTCTGGCAGATCGTGGCGGCCGTGCGGGCGCTGGAGATCCGCCTGCGCTACACACCGGATAACGTCGAGGCGCCGCTGGTCTGCCTGCGCCGACTGATGGCGGAGATGGCCACGTGACAGCGCCAACCGCGGTGTTCTTCAGCATGGAAGGGCACGGTCATCTCCGCCGACTGCTGCCCGTGGTGGCGGGCCTGGCCGCGGCGGGGTTGCGCGTCTGCGTGTTCGCGGAGCGGCGCTACCGCGAGGAGGTGGAACAGGCCGGCGGCGAGATCATGGACCTGTACTCCCGCGGCTCGCTCGCCGAGGCCGATGCCGAGTCGATCCCCACGCCGTGCCGCTATGTGACCTTCGCCGGGCTCCATGCCGAGGCCATCCTGAGCGAGGTGGCCGCACTCGAGCCGTCGCTCATCGTCCATGACAGCTTCGCGGTGATCGGGCAGATCGTGGCGCGGCGACTGGGACTGCCGCGCGTGAACGTGTGCGCCGGGCACAACGTCACCCCGGCCACGATCCAGGAGATCCTCTCCGACTACGCCAGACTCGTCTTCTCGGACGCCTGCAAGCGCGCGGTCGAGACGCTGCGCACCCGGGATCTGCTGCCCGACGCGACCCCGCTCGCCTTCGCCACGCCGCCGAGCCCCGATCTCAACCTCTACTGCGAGCCGCCGCAGTTCCTGCGCCCGGACGAGCGCCCGGCCTTCGCGCCGCTGGAGTTCATCGGCTCCCTGTCGCCGCAGAACCTGGCCCGCGGACCGTCCTCCACGCAACCGTTCGGCGCCGATCCGGCGATCCGGCGCCGCCTCTTCGTCTGCCTGGGGACGGTCGTCTGGCGCCGGTACGAGGCGCTGGGACGGGAGCTGCTGGAGACCGTGAGCAGAGCCGTGGCCGAGCAGCCGGACACGGCCGCCATCATCAGCCTCGGCGGAGCCACGCCCGGGCCGTGGGCGGACGCGCTGCGGCACGCTCGCGTCCGCGTCGAGGACTACGTCGATCAGTGGGATGTGCTGGCGCACGCCGACCTCTTCCTGACGCACCAGGGACTGAACTCGACGCACGAGGCGATCTGTCAGGAGGTCCCGATGATTTCGTATCCGATCTTCTGGGACCAGCCGGCGCTCGCCACACGATGCCGGGAGCTCGGCCTGGCCGTGCCGCTGGTGGAGGCGCGGCGCGGACCGGTGACCGTGGACGACGTGCGGTCGGCCCTGGCGACGGTGGCCGCGGCGCGCGAGCGGCTGCGCGATCGCCTGCGCGAAGCCCGCGCCTGGGAGCTCGACGTCGTCGCCCAACGGCCACGGGTCATCGATCGGGTGCTGGCACTGGCCGACCGCTGATCTGTCCCGGGGATCGCCTCCCAGCGCCGCGGCGGTGCGACCAGACGGCGCCGTTCGGTGTGAAGGTCCCGGGGTCAGCTCCGAGCCGCACCCGTGCACGGTCGCGCGGAGCCGCGAGACCCGGGCCCGCGCGAGGGCGAGGGCGACCCCTGGCCCGGCGTGCGGCGTGCCACGACCACCGGCGCGCGCCGACCGGCCTCAGGCGGCAGTGCGCCAGCTCAGCGCGGCACGGCGCCGCCGGCCGGCCGCGTGCCAGCGCTCGACCGCGGCGCGCACCCACTGTGGATCGAGGTTCAGCAGCTCGCACAGGTGGCGGAACGCGTAGAAGTGATCGACCAGGTCCGAGCGCACCCAGTCGAGCTCGGCGGCGACCAGTGCGGCGCGCTTGGGATCGCCGGAGTGATCGCGGATCTCGATCAGCGCGCTGGCGAGAACGGCCGCCGCCAGCGACTTCTCGGGCGACCACACGCAGGCCGCCGGCTGCTGCGCCGCCACCGGCTCGCCGCCGGCGAGCATGTGCGCCAGGTTGGCGATGCTGTTGCCCTCCAGCAGAATCGACGACGTCACCATCTTGGTCATCACCACCTCAACGTTCTCCCGGCCGAGCCCGCGCGGGAGACTCTCACTCGCCGCTGTTCGCGGTCAGCTTTTCCAGGGCGTCGCCGAGGTTGAAGCTGCCGGGCTTCTGGCGCGGCGGGAATTCCCTGAAGCTCGCCAACCAGTTCTTGACGAACACCTGGGCGGGCACCAGCGCGTAGACGCGGTCGATGCGCCAGCGGCTGTACCCCATGCCCTCGTGATCGGCGCGCTCGAACGGGTCGGAACGCAGGTTGAAGAGCTTCGGCACGCGCAGGGTGACCATCGGCTCCTGCCAGACGTCGAAGCCGTGCGCGCGCTGCTCCATGAACACCACCTTCCACGGGTTGTAGCGCAGGCCGGCGAGATCGCCGTCGTCGGTCCAGTAGAGGAACTCGTGGCGCGGCCACTCGCCCTGCCCGCCGAGCGCCGGCATGAGGTTGTAGCCGTCGAGATGCGCCTTGTAGTTGGTGCCGCCGACCGTGGTGCCCTTCAGCAACTGCTCCTTGACGTCCGGCTGGCCGACGGCGGCGAGCAGGGTCGGCAGCCAGTCCTCGTGCGAGATGATGTCGTTGATCTCCGTGCCGGGCTTGATGACGCCGGGCCAGCGCACCGTGAGCGGAACCCGATAGCCGCCCTCCCAGTTGGTGTTCTTCTCGCCGCGGAACGGCGTCGTGCCGCCGTCCGGCCAGCTCATCATCTCGGCGCCGTTGTCGGTGGTCCAGATGACGATGGTGTTGTCGGCGATGCCGAGGTCGTCGAGCTTCTGCAGCAGATGGCCGATCTGGGCGTCGTGCTCGACCATGCCGTCGGCGTAGACGCCGACGCCGGTCTTGTCGCGCGACTCCGGCTTGAGATGCGTCCAGATGTGCATGCGGGTGGTGTTGAACCAGACGAACCACGGCTTCTTGGCGGCGTTCTGGCGGTCGATGAAGTCGAGCGTCGCGTCCATCACCTCGCCGTCGAAGGTCTCCATGCGCTGCGTGGTGAGCGGGCCGGTGTCCTCGCACCTCTGCTTGCCCCAGGGGCCGAAGCGCGGGTCATCGCCGGGCGTCACGGTGCTGGTGGCGACGCACCTGAAGACGCCGCGCGGTCCGAACGTCTGCTTGAACGCCGGGTCCTTGGGATAATCCTCGTTCTCCGGCTCCTCCTCGGCGTTGAGGTGGTAGAAGTTGCCGAAGAACTCGTCGAAGCCGTGCACCGTGGGGAAGAACTCGTTGCGGTCCCCGAGGTGGTTCTTGCCGAACTGGCCGGTGGCGTAGCCCTGCGCCTTGAGCAGCTCGGCGATGGTCGGGTCCTTCGCCGACAGTCCCTCGGGCGCGCCCGGGAGGCCCACTTTGGTGAGGCCGGTGCGCACCGGCGACTGGCCGGTGATGAAGGCGGCGCGACCGGCGGTGCAGCTCTGCTGTGCGTAGGCGTCGGTGAAGACGGCGCCCTCATGGGCGATGCGGTCGATGTTGGGCGTGCGATAGCCCATCATGCCGCGGTTGTAGATGCTCGGGTTCCAGTAGCCGACGTCGTCGCCGAACATCACCAGGATGTTGGGCTTCCTGGCAGGCGCGGCCGGCTGCGCCTCGGCCGCGGCGCACAGGCCAGTCAGCAGGGCGAGGATCGCGAGCGGACCTCGGATGTGGGGCATGGGGACCTCCTTCACGGGCCCGTTCTTGGCAGCGTCCCGGGGCGAAAGCTGTCGCGGGCGCGACAAGCCGTGCAGAATCTTTGCGGCGCCGGCGGGGGAGGTGATAGCGCGTCGCCCGTGACCGGGGACCCGACGCCGTGGATGCTGCGCCTGCTGCGCGATGGAGCCTGGTTCCGGCAGCTCCCCGAGGCTCTGCAGGAACAGTTCGTGCGCCGCTCGGTGGTGCGCGCCTACCGCCGCGGGCAGGTGGTCACCCGGGCCGGCATCCGCCTGGAGGGGCTCCACGGCCTGCTCGAGGGCCGGCTGCGCGTGATCCGGCCGGTCGGCGCGGATGGCGAGGATCTCATCCACGTCGGCGAGCCGGGGTTCTGGATCGGCGAGTACTCGCTCCTCACCGGCGCCCCCGCGGTGGTCGGCACCGTGGCGGCGACGGCGTCGCGGGTGCTGCTGCTGCCGCGCCGCGAGTTCGAGCGTCTGGTCGACGAGGAGCCGCGCTGGTTCCGACCCTTCGCCACGCTGGCGCTCGAACGGTACGCCCTGAGCATCCGCCAGCTCTCCGACACGCGCGCGCTGTCGCCCGAGGAGCGGCTGCGGATGCGCCTCGCCGATCTCGTCGAATTGCGCCGGGCGGAGCGCTTCGGCGTCGGCCCGGTCGTCCTGCGCCTCTCGCAGGAGGAGCTGGCGCGCATCGTCGGCGTGTCGCGGCAGACGCTCAATGCGCTGCTCGCCGGTCTGCGCGACGAGGGCCTGGTCGAGATCGGCTTCCGCTCGCTGCGCATCCCCGATCCGGCGTCCCTGTGCGCGACCGCACCGCTTCCGCTGGCGGCGCCGCGGCGCGTCATCTGACCGCACGTCGCTGTCGGGCGGGGCCCGGCCCGGCGCCCGCGGTGTTATCATCCGCAGCATGAGACCGGCGCGGACGCGGCACGAGGTGCTCATCGTCGGCGTCAACATCGCCGGCCTGAGCGCGGCAATGGCGCTGTCCGCCGACTGCGACGTGGCAGTGCTCGATCCGCGGCCGTGGTTCGAGCGGCTGCCGAACAATTCACGAGCTGGTCTCGGAGGTGAAGCGGCCGTCGCATCTGCGCCGGCCGCGCCGCGAGATCGTCGAGCGGGACGGCCACCGCTTCCTCGGGGCTCGGATGGTGTCCAGCGACCGCCGCGGGCGAGCGCGCGCGTCCGCCACGCGCTCGCCGGCCTGCTGCCGCCGGCGCTGCACTCCCCGGAGCGCTGAGACGCGCATGGTCGATGGAGCTCCGATGAGCGACCGCATCCTCGTCACCGGCGCCACCGGCTACGTCGGGAGCCGGCTCCTGCGGGCGTTGACGGCACGCGGCGCGGCGCTCCGCGGGCTCGCCCGTCGGCCGGAGATCCTGCGGGCGCGCGTCGGTCCGGGCGTCGAGGTGGTCGGGGGGGACGTGCTGCGGCCGGAGACGCTGCCGGCGGCGCTCGCCGGCGTCGGCACCGCCTACTACATGATCCATTCGATGGGCTCGGCCGAGCCCTTCGAGGAGCGCGACTGCGTCGCGGCGCAGCACTTCGGTCGCGCCGCGCGCGCGGCCGGCGTGCGGCGGATCATCTATCTGGGCGGTCTCGGTGACCCCGCCGAGACGCTCTCGCCCCATCTGCGCAGCCGTCTCCAGGTCGGGGACATCCTGCGCGACAGCGGCGTCGAGACGATCGAGCTGCGCGCCTCGATCGTCATCGGCTCCGGCAGCCTCTCCTTCGAGCTGGTGCGCGCCCTGGTCGAGCGCCTGCCGGTGATGATCATGCCGCGCTGGGTGTCGGTGCCGGCGCAGCCGATCGCCATCGACGACGTGCTCGCCTACCTGATCGCCGCCCGCGACCTGCCTCCGGGACCCAGCCGGGTGTTCGAGATCGGCGGCGCCGACGTGGTCACCTACGCCGACCTCATGCGCGAGTATGCCGCGCTGCGCGGTCTGCGCCGCTGGATGATCCCGGTGCCGGTGCTGACACCGCGCCTGTCGAGCCTCTGGCTCGGGCTGGTGACGCCGGTCTACGCCCGCATCGGCCGCAAACTGATCGAGAGCATCGTCCACGCCACGGTGGTACGCGACCCCGCGGCGGCGGAGGTGTTCGGCATCCGCCCGCGCGGCATGCAGGCCGCGATCGCCGAGGCGCTGCGCGCCGAGGAGCGCGAGCTCGACGAGACGCGGTGGTCGGACGCGCTGTCGTCGCTCGGCGAGCCGCGCGACTGGGGCGGCGTGCGCTTCGGCAGCCGCCTGGTCGACGCGCGGAGCGCCGTGGCGGCCGTGCCGCCGGCGCGCGCCTTCGCCCCGGTGCGCCGCATCGGCGCCCGCACCGGCTGGTACTGTGCCGACTGGCTGTGGACGCTGCGCGGCTGGATCGACCTGCTGCTGGGCGGCGCCGGCATGCGGCGCGGCCGCCGCGATCCCGACGCGCTGCGCGTCGGCGACGTGCTCGACTGCTGGCGCGTCGAGGTCTACGAGCCCGACCGCCGCCTGCGGCTCGCGGCCGAGATGAAGCTCCCCGGCCGCGCCTGGCTGGAGTTCGAGGTGGAACCGCACCCCGCCGGCGCGCGCGTCCGCCAGACGGCGATCTTCGATCCCGTCGGCCTCGCCGGCCTCGCCTACTGGTACGGCATCTATCCGCTGCACCAGCTCGTGTTCGCCGGCATGCTGCGGGGCCTGGTCGCCGCCGCCGAGCGCGACGACCGCGGCGGCGCCGCGGCCTGACCGCGGGCCGCGCGCGACTGTCCGCGCCGCGCTCCTGGCGGAAAACGGGGCCAATCGACCCGCCGGCCCGCCCACCGCGCTCCGCGCGGTCGTGGGCGCGCGGCGGTGGTGGTAGCCTGCGGTCGTGCGCCCGCGCCGGCTCTCGAACACCGTCGGCTTCGACGACGCGCCCTTCGCGCGCACGCACCGCGGCCCGGTGCCGGTGGTCGGCGCGGTGTTCGCCGACCGCCGCCTCGACGGGGTGCTGCTGGCGGCGGTGGAAAAGGACGGCACCGACGCCACCGCCGTGCTGGCGGCCATGCTCACCGGCTCGCGTTTCGAGGAGCACGTCCACCTGGTGCTGCTGCAGGGAGTGACGCTGGCGGGCTTCAACGTGGTCGACGCGGTGGCGCTGCGCGAGCAGGTCGGCCGCCCGGTGCTGGTGGTCGCGCGCCGGCGCCCGGACCTGGCCGCGGTCCGCCGCGCCCTCGAGAACCGCCTGCCCGGTGGCCATGCCCGCTGGCGGGCCATCGAGCGGCTGGGGGCGATGGAACCCTGCGGCGGCGTGTGCGTGCAGCGCGTCGGCCTCTCCGCCGAGGAGGCACGGGTCGTAGTCGAGCGCCTGGCGCTCCACAGCCGCATCCCCGAGCCGTTGCGGGTCGCGCACCTCATCGCCGGCGCGGTCGGGCGCGGCGCCAGCCGCGGCCGCCCCTGAGGCGCCGTCACCCGCGTCCGTCCCACCGGTGCCACCGCCGCCCTCGCCGCCTTCGCGTCGGTGCGACGGGCGCAACGGCGGCTCGGGCCGGGCCGGTCGTCGCCCGCGCGGCACGCAACTTGGACCGTAGTCCGTTTGGAAAACAGGCGGCGTCGCGGGGGCGATGGATCGTGCGCCGGATCGAGGCGCCGAACCGGAGGCGAACCGGTCGGTGTTGTCGAAGAGTTGGCGCACGAAACCCACCCGCAGGAGGCGAGCTGTCTTTCAACGGGCTGCAAGGCGGCGGGGCGCGCACCGGCGCGCGCCCACCAGGGTCATGAGCTGCGTCGTCATCACCATCGTCATCGCCTGGGTCCTCGCGCTGTCGGCGCCCGGCCCGGCTCGAGCCGACGTCTGCCTCGGCGACTGCGTCGGCCGCGCCGGCGTGGGGGCCGACGACCTGCGCGCCGGCGTGACCGCGATCTTCGATCCCGGCGCGGCTGGGGTCTGCGTCGCCGCGTTCGATCGCGACCCCGACGGCCGCGTCACCGCCGCCGAGCTGGTGGCCGCCGTCATCGCCGCGCAGAGCGGCTGCGGCGAATCGTCGGCGCGCTGCGCCGCCCTCGCCGCGCCGCTCGCCGTGCCCGACGACGACGCGGACGGGGTCGCCAGCGACCTGGTCGTCGCCGATCCCGCCGCGGTGACGACGCTGTCGGTGTCGCTGCGCATCGCCCACACCTGGGTCGGCGACCTGCGCGCGGTGCTCACGCACCTCGACAGCGGCCGCGCGGTGCTGCTGCTCGATCGCCCCGGCGAGCCGGCCGAGCCGGTCGGCTGCAGCGCCGACGACGTCGACTGCACCCTCGCCGACGACGCGGCGCTCGCCGCCGAGGACCAGTGCGCCGACACGCCCCCGGCGCTGGCCGGCCGCCTGCGTCCAGCCGAACCGCTGGCGGCCTTCGCCGGCGAGCCGCTCGCCGGGACGTGGCGGCTGCAGGTGGCCGACCTCGCGCCGGGCGACAGTGGCGCGCTGCAGGGCTGGTGCCTGGAGGCCGCAGCGGCGCCGCCGGCGACGCCGACCCACACCGCGACCGCGGCGGCGCCGACCCGCACCGCCACCCCGACCCGGCCGGCCGCCACCCCGACCGCGACGCCGAGCAGCGGCGCCTCGCCGACGCCCACGATCCCGGCCACGCCGACGGTCGCCGCGTCGCTCACGCCGACGCCCACGCGCGTGCCGACCGCTCCCGGCACCGCCACCGCGACGCCGACCAACCCGCCCGGCAACCTGATCGACCTCGCCATCGGCGGTCGCGTCGCCACCGACGTCGGCGCGGTGGTCGAGGTCCTGCCCGGCAGCGGCCAGGGCGTGGTGGCGATCGCCGCCACCGTCGGTGGCGCCGCCGGTTTCACCGACGAACGCGGCCTCGTCGTGTCGCGCGAGTACGACGTCGTCGCCACCGGCGCCGCGGCGGCGCAACTCTCCGGGCCGCTGCTGACGCTGCCGGTGGACGCGTCGGTGATCGAGGGGCCTGTCGACCCCGACGGTTTCTACGCCGAGACGTTCGATGCCGCCAGCCAGCAGTGGGTCGCCGTCGACGGCATGCCGCGCTACGACGCCGCCCACGGGGCGGTGACCTTCCAGGCGCCGCACCTGTCGCCCTACCGCCTGCGCCTGATCGCCAGCGGCGGTCCCCACGTCTTCCTCTACGGCTGGACGGCTCCCAGCGGCCACTTCCGCCTCCTTTTCTACTGTCGCACCAAGGAGCCCTGCCAGCTCCCCGCCGACGGCGACCCGGCAGTCCTACCGATCTATCCGCGCGCGGATGCGGACTGGGCCGCGGTGGGCGGCGGCCACGCCGGCGATCCGGAGGTGCCCGACTACCTCGAGGACCTCGCCCAGGCGCTGGAGGATGGCCTCGCCGCGCTGTTGGCCATCAAGACCTCGACCGGCGCGGCGCTCTTCGCGACGCCGTCCTACCCGCTCCCGGTCGTGGTCACCCACACGCCGGACGCCAGCGGCGATTCGCCGCTGGGCGGTCCGCTCCGCATCAACGCCCGCCTGAGCGACTGGAACGAGATGCGCACCACGGCGCCGCACGAGCTCGTCCACGTCCTCGCCGACCAGCACTACACCATCCTCGGCGCGGTGCTGAACCGGTGGTACTTCGAGGCCATCGCCAACCTCTGGGCGGCGCGCGCCGCCCGCCTCTCGCGCGCCGAGGCGGTGACGTACTACCGGCGCGAGATGGCCACGTACCTGCGCGTGCCGCTCACCCAGTCGGACGAGGGCAGCTACTACGCGGCGGCCGACTTCCTCGACTGGCTGGAGACCCAGGTCGGCGCGCCGCTCGCCGCCGACGTCGTCGCCGCCGACTACACGCGCGACATCGACGGCCTCGCCGCGCTCCTCGCCGCGAGCCACGGCCGCACGCTCGACTCGCTGTTCTTCGAATACGCGCGCCTGGCCACCGTCGGCGCCTACGATCTCAAGCCCGGCTATCTCTACCAGATCGTCCCGGGCCAGCTCTTCCAGGTGCTGACGCCCGATCAGCGCGGCTGGCGCGTCCAGTTCAACCAGTTCAACCACAGCGTGCGCGCCCTGAGCCTGCGCACCTCGATCGCCCGGCCGGGACTGCTCGTCGCCGTCGCCGAGCGCGAGCTCCACGACGCGCTGCGCGGCCTGACGACCTTCTCCTACGCCAGCCAGGCGGTCGGTCCGGTGGCGGACATCGACGCCTTTCTCGAAGCGGGGCTCGCCGCCGGCCAGCCGGTGACGGTGAAGAACTTCGGCGCGCCGATGACCAGCGGCGTCGACGCCACCATCCTCGACCAGATCGTCGTCACGGGCGAGCAGTACCGCCCCGTCGGCGAGGACCCGCACGTGTTCGACTTCTACTTCCTCGAGGCGCCGCAGGCGACCGCGCCCGCCATGGGGCGCGTGACGTGGACGTTCGACGACCGCGGCATCCCGCCGCTGGGGTTCCTGCAGACGCCCTACGTCGCCGGCTTCAACGTCTACAGTCGCGGCGAGCGGGTGAACCCCGACCGCATCGATCCGGCGGCGCGGCAGTACGAGAACCCCGCGCTCGTCGACGGCTGCGGCGCGCGGGTCACGGTCGAGGACCGTTACGGCACCGAGTGGCCGGACCCCGCCGCGCTGCAGCTCGCCGCTCCGTCGGGCTCCGCCCTCTGCTGTGGACAGGGCACGGCCTGCCGCCTCGCGCCGTGCGCCACCGGCGGCGCCATTCCGCACGCCTGGACGATCACCGGGGGCCTCCTCCCGCCGGGGTTCGTGCTCGACGGCACCACCGGCGAGATCGCCGGCACCGTCGGCGTCGAGGAGCGCGAGTACACCGTCACCCTGCAGGTGCGCGACGCCGCCGGCGCCACCGCCGACTACACGGCGACCATCCTCCACTGCGGCGACTTCAACGGCTTCCGCTGCACGGTGGAGTGCCTGTACTGACGGAGGGCGACCGACCGACGCCGGTTCGATGCGGCGGACCGTCGGGCGCATCCCGCAGACCGCGAGACCGCGTGCCGATCCGTGTCGGGTCGCAACGACACGCCCCCCGCCGGCCATTCCCGACGCTCTCGGCCGCGTTGGTGGCGTGCGGGTCCGAGTTGGAACGCCCGATTCGAGAAGTGAACGATCTGAACAACGATGTCGTCGGGCGTCCTCTGACCGGGGGCGTGCTTCCCGTCCGCGACAATCGCTCGCTCATTTCGCATTGGCTCTCCGATCGGCGCCGACGCGGCACGGAACGTGCCGGTCGGTGTTCACATGGGCTCAATCATGCTCGGGCCTCGAGCTCTCGCGGTCGGCGCCCTGCTCATGGCGGCCGCTCCGGCGGCGGCCGTGACCCACGTGTGCGGGACCTTGACCGCCGACGCGACCTGGGTTGGCGGCGAGGTGTACGTGATGGACTGCACCGTCACCGTGCCCGCCGGCCGCACGCTGCGCGTCGAGCCGGGGGCGGTGGTGAAGCTCGGGCTGCGCGACTTCTTCGTCGACGGCGAGCTCATCGCCGCCGGCTCGCCCGCGGCGCCGGTGGTGTTCACCAGCCTCGAGGACGACGCCTGGGGCGGCGACACCAACGGCGACGGGCCGAGCGCCGGCCAGCCCGGCCAGTGGGCGGCGCTGACCTTCAACCCCGGCAGCCGCGGCCGCCTGAGCGACGCGATTCTCCAGTACGGCGGCGGCTTCTACTTCCACTACAGCTCGAAGGCGCTGCTGCGGAACTTCGGTGGCGACGTCGCGCTCGAGCGGGTGACGCTGCGCGGCAGCGCCGTGTACGGGCTGTACGCCGCGAGCCCGGTCAACGTCACGGAGAGCGTCGTCGGCGACAACGGCGACTGGGGCCTCTACTACGACGGCCTCGGCGACGGCGCGCCGCTGGCGATCGTCGACAACGTCTTCTCCGGGCCGTACCCGGGGCTGCTCCGGCTCGGCGGCGAACACGGCATGGTGACGCTGCGCGGCAACCGGATCGAGGGCGCGGCGAGCGGGTTCTCGCTGCGCGGCGAGCTGCGCGCGCCGCTGGAATGGGACAACGACCCGAGCTTCGTGATGATCGTCTCCAGCGACCTGCGGGTCGCCCCATCCGGCTCGTTGCGCCTGGCCCCCGGCAGCATCGTCAAGCTCACCTTCGGCAGCTTCAACGGCGGCGAGCTGATCGTCGAGGGCACGCTCGAGGCGGCCGGCAGTCCCGAGGCGCCGGTGGTGTTCACCAGCCTGGAGGACGACGCCTGGGGCGGCGATACCAACGGCGACGGCGCGCTCACCGCGGCAGCCCCCGGCCAGTGGTCGGCGATCACCTTCGCCGCCGGCAGCCGCGGGCGCATCAGCGATGCGATCATCCGCTACGGCGGCGGCTACTACTTCCACTACAGTTCGAAGGCGCTGATCCGTGCCTTCAGCGACGATGTCGTGCTCGACGGCGTCGAGCTGTCGGGCAGCGGCCGCTACGGCATCTATGCCGAGAACGGCCCCATGCTGGTGCGCCGCGGTCGGATCACCGACAACGCCGAGCACGCGGTCTTCAACCAGACGCCGGCGCTGGCCGTCGACGCCCGCCGCTGCTGGTGGGGCGACCCGAGCGGCCCGGCGCATCCGACCAGGAATCCGGCGGGCCAGGGCGGACGGGTCAGCGACGGCGTGCTGTTCTTCCCCTGGGCGGTGGACGAACAGGGCACGCTGGCGACCCAGGTACTGCTCGGCGGGCCGAGCCGCGTCAGTCCCGGCGATACCGTGGACTATGCGGTGTCGTACTTCGCCGGCGAGGCGATCGACGACGCGGTGCTGAAGGTCGCGCTGCCGGCCGGCGCCGAGTACGTCGCCGGCGACGGCGTGTTCTGGGCCCGCAACGGGGAGGTGTTCTGGACGCTCGGCGACCTGGCACCGTTCAGCGAAGGTATCCGGTCGGTGCGCCTGCGCTTCCCCTGGGGCCTGTCGGAAGCCCGGCGCATCGCGCGCGGGCTGCTCGACGGCAGCAACGTCGACGGCGGCGGGCACGAATTCGACACCGCGCCGTACTATGCCTACGCGCGCCCGCCGGCGGGCGCGGCGGAGACGCTGGACGCGGAACAGATCGCGCCGCTGATCGCCGCCCGGACCGACGTCGCCGCGATGGTCGACGCCGCCCGCGCCGCCGGTCTGACACTGATCGGCGGGGCGCGCTGGGCGCGCCAGGACCGCAGCTCCCTCGAGGCGCTGCTCATCGGCCCGTCCGAGACGCGCAGCATCACCTGGGACGATGCCGGTCTGCTCGCCCTGGCGCTGCGCCCGGAGGGGGCCGTCATCGCCGACGCCAGCGGCGCCCTGCGCATCGACAGTGGCGACGGCGCCGTGACCGCCGACGGCGCGTGGGCGGAGGCCGGGCCCGCGGCGCCCGCCACGACGGCGGCGGAGGCGATCAGCAAAGGCGCCTGCCTCAACAACTGCATCGTCCAGGGCGGCATCTCCCTGGCCGAAACGGGTGGGCTGGCACCCCAGGCCGTCTCACCGCGCCTCGCGACCCAGCAGATCCTCAGCCGCCGCCTGTGGCCGACGCTGACCTCGAAGGCCTGCCAGACCATCTGCGCCCGCCTCGGCGACTGCGGCCTCTGCCTGCAGGCGCTGCTCGACGAGAAGCAGGGGCTGCCGGAGATCGAGGACCTGCTGTTCACCTGCAGCCGCGGCTGCGACGACGCCGGCACCCGGCGCACGGCGCGCTGCGACTACACCAGGCAGCTTCCGCCCCCCGAGCCGCCGCCGATCCTCGTCTGCGAGGGTGGAATCGCGGCGCACGGCGTCTCGGTGTCCGTCTTGCGCTGCGATCAGACCACCGGCGCCTGGCGACGCGAGCCGGGCCTGGCGTTCGAGTGCCTCTGCCTGGCGCAGGATTCGCGCGCCGAGGTGACGTGCACCCAGCAGGGCATCGGCGTCGCCTGCAGCACCGTGCCCGACCGGGCGACGAGCGCGACGCGCTGCGGCGACACCTACACGCCGCGCACCGTGGCGCAGGGCTACGAGGGCTACTGCACCGCGCGCCGCTTCACCGGCTACTGGGGCACGCCGCCGGCGGCCGCCGGCCTGGTGAGCGCCGCCGCGACGCTCGGCGAAGGGGACTGCTCCGAGGTGTCGACGACCGTGCGCGTGGCGCGCGATCCCAACGAGAAGGCTGGAGCCAGCGGCGACGTCGTCCCCGGCGACCTCCTCACGTACACGGTGGCGTTCGAGAACGAGGGCGCGGGGCGCGCCTACGGCGTCTACGTCGTCGACGATCTCAGTCCCCATCTCGACGAGAGCACCCTCGACCTGATGGGCGCCGGCACGTTCTATCCGACCACCCGCACCATCCTCTGGGATGTCGGCGAGCTGGCGCCCAAGGGCGAGGCGGGCTCGACAGGCGAGCGTACGTTCACGGTTCGCGTCCGCGCCGACGCGGCGAGCGGCACCGTCATCGCCAACCAGGCGGTGGTCTACTTCCCCAGCGTGCCGGAGGAGACGGCGACCAACACCGTCGTCAACGCCGTGCAGCCCGTCGCCGCCACGCCGCAGACGCTCGCCACCGACTACGCCACCCCGATCGCGATCACCCTGCGCGGGCGCGATGCCGCCGGCGCCGCGCTTGCCTTCGCCGTCGACCGCCAGCCCGCCAACGGCGTCCTCACCGGCACCCCCCCGAACCTGATGTACCTCCCGGAGGAGAACTTCGTCGGCCAGGACCGCTTGACGTTCACCGCCAGCAACGGCGTCAGCGAGAGCCTCCCGGCCGCCGTCATCATCGTCGTGCAGCCGTCCCCGGCCGACGTCCGCCCGCCGCAGGTGGTCTGGACCTATCCTCCCGACGGGGCCGCGTGGCCCGCTCCGCCAACGGCGCCGCTGTTGAGCGATGCCAGCGGGCCCCTGTACGGGCCGGCGCTGGCGATCGGCTTCTCCGAGCTCATGGACGCCGCCACCATCGACGCCGACTCCTTCGCGGTCCGCGACCAGCGCGGCCGCCCGATCGAGGCGCAGGTCTCGTGGGACGCCGCGGCCTACCGCGCCCTGTTGGCGCCGCGCGCGCCGTGGGAGCGCGGGCGCTACACGGCGACCGTCACGGATGCGGCGCGGGACGCCAGCGGCAACCCGCTGCCGGCGGCGTACGCGTGGACCTTCCGTGTCGGCGAATGCGTCGGCGACTGCAACGGCGACGGCATGGTGTCGATCGACGAGCTGATCCGCGGCGTCAACATCGCCCTCGGCAGCCAGCCGGTCGCCGCGTGTCCGTCCTTCGACGCCAACGGCAGCGGCACCGTCGACATCGCCGAGCTGATCACCGCCGTCAACGCCGCCCTCGCCGGCTGCTGAACGGACGCCGAGGGCAACCCTGGCGAACGCGCGGGGGGCGCGGGTGCCACAGCGCCCGCAATGTCCCATCGATGCCACCCGCCGCCGGCCGTCGCCGGCGCCGTCCGTCCAACTCCGCGCTCCATGCGCACCTCCCGTGCCCCCCCGGACATCAGCCGCGCCCGCGCGAGACGAACCGGATGCGGCCGCCGTTGCGCGCCGAGACTGCTCCATGGCAGTCAGCGCCCTACCATGACGCCGGAGCAGGAGGCTCGCCAGCAGATCGACGCCCTGCTGGAGGCGTGCGGCTGGGCGGTGCAGGACTACCGGCGCTACGATCCGTCGCAAGGCCCGGGCGTCGCCCTGCGCGAGGCGCCGATGAAGGCCGGCTTCGCCGACTACCTGCTCATCGCCAACCGCCGGCCGGTGGGCATCATCGAGGCGAAGAAGCCGGGCACCCACCTCAGCGGCGTGGTCGAGCAGTCGGCGTTCTACGGCCAGAACCTGCCGGATCTGTTCCAGGGCAGCGCGCCGCTGCGCTTCTACTACGAGTCGACCGGCGTCGAGACCTTCTTCCGCGACGCCGCCGATCCGGCGCCGCGCTCGCGCCGCGTCTTCGCCTTCCATCGCCCGGAGACGCTGGCGGAGTGGCAGGCGCGCCCCGACACCCTGCGCGCCCGCTTGCAGCGCCTGCCGCCGCTCGCCACCGCCGGCATGCGCGCCTGTCAGGTGGAGGCGATCACGGCATTGGAACGGTCGCTCGCCGCCGACCAGCCGCGGTCGCTGATCCAGATGGCGACCGGCGCCGGCAAGACCTTCACCGCCTGCGCCTTCACCTACCGGTTGATCGCCCACGCGGGAGCGCGCCGCGTGCTGTTCCTGGTCGATCGCGCCAACCTCGGCCGCCAGGCGAAGACCGAGTTCGAGCAGTTCACCGTCCCCGACAGCGGCCGCAAGCTCACCGAGCTGTACAACGTCCAGCACCTGCTCTCGAACGCCCTCGATCCGGTGTGCCGGGTCACCATCTGCACCATCCAGCGCCTGTACTCGATGCTGCGCGGCGAGGAGCTGGCCGAGGACATCGACGAGGTCTCCGGCTTCGAGCTCGCCGCCGCCGACGGCCGCCCGCGCGAGGTGCGCTACAACCCAGCGCTGCCGATCGAGACCTTCGACGTCATCGTCACCGACGAGTGCCACCGCTCGATCTACAACCTGTGGCGCCAGGTGCTGGAGTATTTCGACGCCCACCTGATCGGCCTCACGGCGACGCCGTCGAAGCAGACCATCGGCTTCTTCAACCAGAACCTGGTGATGGAGTACGGCCACGACCGCGCCGTCACCGACCGGGTCAACGTCGGCTACGACGTCTACCGTATCCGCACCGCGGTCACGGAGCAGGGCGCGACCGTGGAGAAGGGCTACTACGTCGATCGGCGCAGCCGGGAGACCCGCGCCCTGCGCTGGGAGCGGCTGGACGAGGACCTCACCTACGCCGCCGCCGAGCTCGACCGCTCGGTGGTGGTGCCGTCGCAGATCCGCACCGTGCTGGAGACCTTCCGCGACGCCCTCGCCGGCGAGCTCTTCCCCGGCCGCGCCCTGGTGCCGAAGACCTTGATCTTCGCCAAGGACGACTCGCACGCCGAGGACGTCGTCCACATCTGCCGCGAGGTGTTCGGGCGCGGCAACGACTTCTGCAAGAAGATCACCTACAAGGCCTACAATCCGGAGACGCGGCGCTACGAGAAGTCCGAGCACCTGATCCAGGAGTTTCGTACCTCGCCGCATCTGCGCATCGCCGTGACGGTCGACATGATCGCCACCGGCACCGACATCAAGCCGCTGGAGTGCCTGCTCTTCCTGCGCGACGTGCGCAGCCGCGTCTACTTCGAGCAGATGAAGGGCCGCGGCACGCGCGTGCTGTCGCCCACCGAGCTGCAGGCGGTGAGCGGCGCCGACGCCCGGGTGAAGGACCACTTCGTCATCGTCGACGCCGTCGGCGTCTGCGAGAGCGACAAGACCGACTCGCGCCCGCTCGACCGCCAGCCGACGGTGAAGCTCGACAAGCTCCTGCTCGGCGTCGCCCTCGGCAAGCGCGACGAGGACGCGCTCACCACCCTCGCCGCCCGCCTGGCGCGCCTCGACTGCGCCCTCGACCCGGGGCAGCGCCGCCAGATCGCCGCGGTAGCCGGCGCCCCGCCCGCCGCGCTCTCCGCCACCCTGCTGCGCGCCGTCGATCCCGACGCCGTCGCCGAGCGCGCCGGCGGGGGCGCCGACGAGGCCCGCCTCGCCGCCGCTCGCGCCGAGCTGATCGCCGCCGCCTGCGCGCCCTTCGAGCGCCCCGCCGTGCGCGACGCCCTGCTCGAGCTCAAGCGGGTGACCGAGCAGACTATCGACGTCGTCACCCGCGATCGGGTCACCGAGCGCGGCTTCAGCGCCGCCGCCCGCGAGCAGGCCGAGCGGCACGTGCAATCGTTCCGCGCCTACATCGACCAGCACCGCGCGGAGATCGCCGCCCTGCAGATCCTCTACAGCCGCCCGTACGCGCAGCGCCTCACCGAGGCCGCCCTCAAAGAGCTGGAACAGAAGCTCGCCGCCGCCGACGCCCAGTGGACCCCCGAGCGCCTCGCCGACGCCTACCGGCAACTGCGGCCCGACCGCGTCCGCGGCCAACTGCGCCGCTTCACCGACCTGGTGTCGCTGGTCCGCTTCGCCCTCGAACAGGAGCCCGTCCTCGAGCCCTTCGCCGCCCACGTCGAACGCCGCTTCGCCGAGTGGCTGGCGGCGAAATCCGCCGCCGGCGTGACGTTCACAGCCGACCAGCGCGCCTGGCTGGAGAAGATGCGCGACTACGTCATCGCCTCGGGGTCAGTGGATCGCGACCACCTCGAAGCCGACAACGTCCTGGGCCCGATGTACGGCACGTTTGGCGAACGGCTGTGGGCGCTGATGGACGAGCTCAACCTGGCGCTGGCGGCATGAATAGCGTGGAACTCATGGTCGCCCCGCAATCCGCGCGCGACCCCAACCAATGGAAGCGCGTGCGAGTTGGGGACACGTTGCGGTTGATAAACGGCGTCGCGTTCAAACCCAGCGACTGGTCAGAGCACGGCCTGCCTATCGTGCGCATTCAGAACCTCAACAATCCGCAGGCGCCCTTCAATCGCTTCGCAGGCGAGCGCCCTCAAAAGTTCCGCCTTCGCGGCGGCGAGCTCTTGTTTGCGTGGTCTGGGACTCCAGGTACGTCCTTCGGTGCACACATCTGGCGCGGTGGTGACGCCTGGCTGAATCAGCATATCTTCAACGTGCTGTTCGACGAAGACGAGTGGGACAAGCGCTTCCTGCGACTCGCGATCAATCAGAACCTAGCGGACTATGTTCGCGCTGCTCACGGTGGCGCCGGGCTGGCGCATATCACCAAGGGCAGGTTTGAGGATTCCGAGCTTCCACAGCCACCGCTCGCCGAGCAGCAGCGCATCGTCGCGGAGATCGAGAAGCAGTTGACGCGCCTGGAGGCGGGCGTGGCGGCGCTGCGGCGCGCGCAGGCGAACCTCAAGCGCTACCGCGCCGCCGTCCTCACCGCCGCCTGCGAAGGCCGCCTCGTTCCCACCGAAGCCGAGCTCGCCAGGCGGGAGGGGCGGGAGTACGAGTCGGGCGAGGCGCTGCTCAGTCGTGTGCTTGCCCTGCGCTTTGACGAGTTCCAGCGGCAGGTACCTGCGCATCGCAGGGGCTACAAGCCTCCTCCGCCGATCGACGGGAGCGACAGAGTCCACACCCCAGAGGGGTGGACGTGGGCAACGCTAGAACAGCTGACCAGTGCGTTTCGCGTCATATGTTACGGCATCCTGATGCCGAAGGAGCACGTGCCCGACGGCGTCCTGTACGTGAAGGTGAAGGACCTGAAGGGAGACCGAGTGGACATCGATGGTCTACAACGGACCGCACCGGCGATCGCTGCCAAGTACCACCGCGCATCGCTCCGGTCGGGGGATCTCCTTCTCGCGATCAGAGGGACCTACGGACGTGTTGCCATAACGCCCGCTGAGCTCGACGGAGGTAACATCACGCAAGATACGGCAAGACTCGACGTCAGCCCGTTGCTGGATGTGCGGTATGTGGCCACGTGTCTCCGCAGTGAGCCCGTGCAGCGCTTTTTCAAGGCAGTGGCACGCGGCGTCGCGGTGAAGGGAGTGAACATCGGCGACGTTCGCATGACACCCATCCCCGTCCCACCCCTTGCCGAGCAGCACCGCATCGTCGCCGAGGTGGAGCGGCGGCTGTCGGTGGTGGAGGAGCTGGAGGCGGCGGTGGCGGCGAACCTGGCGCGGGCGGGGCGGTTGCGGCAGGCGATCCTGCAGCGCGCCTTCCGCGGCGAGCTGGTGCCGCCGGAGCCGGCGGAATGACGAGGCCGCCGCCACAAAGGCTCGATGCCGGCGGCGACGTCCGATGACTGGGCTCCCGTGGCATTCCCGTCCGGGTCGCACTATCCTCGGCCGCGCTCGGAGGCATCCACCACGGCGTACGTCGAACGCACACTCGAGCTGAGAGGCACCGCCGGCCTGGGGCAGAAGCCCCGACCGGAGCTGCTCGGGCCGATCCTCGGCCGCATTCACTCGACCTTGCTCGACAGCGTGCGGATGGGCTTCCTGCACTCGAGCCGGATGCGGGGCGCCGTTCCCAAGGCGCTGCGTCGCGCCTCAGAGGTGCGCTACCTCGGCCACTCCGCCGCCTCCGGAGAGTGCACCGCGCTGCACTTCGAGCTGCCGGAGTTCGGCTCCGTTGCCGAGGAGCTCTTCCGCCAGGGGCAGCTCTGGGATTCGCGGCCACGCCCCGACGAGACCGCGATCGACCTGCTCGCCCAGATCATCGGCGACGTGCGCGGCGAGGTCCGCGACAGCCAGCGCTTCGACCAGGCGCTGCTCGGCCGCCTGGCCCGCTACCGGCCGGTCTTTCGCCGCGGGCTCACCGCCGTCGCGCTGGTCGATGCCAGGGCGCCCTCCCTCGCCGAGATCGACGCGCCGTTGAGCCGGGTCGCCCAGACGCTGGCGCGCGACACGCCGCCGGCGCGCCGCGTGCGCCTGTGCGCGCGGCTCGACATGCTGGGCGTCAGCAAGCGCGTCCTCGGACTGCTGCCGGAGTCCGGCACCCCCGTCACCGCGGTGTGGATCGCCGACGACTTCGTCGATCTGGCCCGCTTCCTCGACCAGCAGGTGCTGATCGAGGGCCTGGCCGAGTTCCGGCCGTCCGGGGCGCTGCTGCGCATCGACGCCGACGCCATCCGGCCGGCGGCGCCGGCGGACCGCTTCTTCGCGCAGCTTCCGGTCGGCGAGCGTCGCCGCAATTACGCGCGCGAGGCGGCGGCGACGCGCCCCGGCGAGCGCCCCTACGCGTCGATCATCGGCCTGCTGCCCGCCGACGAATCGGAATCGGAAGAGGAGTTCTCCCGCGCGGTCGACGAACTGAGCTGATGGCGACGGCCGGTTCCTACCTGCTCGACACGAACGTGGTGCTGCACCTGATTCGCGAGACCGCCGTGGGCTCCGTCATCGCATCGGCGTTCGACCTGCGCGCGTCGGGGTTCCGCCCGCTCATCTGCGAGGTGACGCTCGGTGAGCTGGCGGCCTTCGCCCTCGGACGACAGTGGGGACCGCGCAAGCGCGCCGCGCTCGAGGAGCTGAAGCGCCGGATCGTGACCGTGGACATCTCCGACCCGGCAGTCATACAGGCGTACGCGGAGATCAGTACGGTGGCGCAGCGCAAGGGGTTGTCCATCCTGAACGCCAAGAACGACCTGTGGATCGCCGCCGCCACTCGGGCGAGCGACTCGACGCTCCTCACCACGGACCGCAAGGAGTTCCTGCCCCTGCGGGATGGGAACCATGTGGCGTGCGTCGTCCTCGACGCCACGACCGGCCATCCGCTTCCCTGATGCCATGACCGCCGCCGCCCAGCTCGTCCAGAAGCTCTGGAACTACTGCAACCTGCTCCGCGACGACGGCCTGTCGTACGGCGACTACGTCGAGCAGCTCACTTTCCTGCTCTTCCTCAAGATGGCCGACGAGCGCAGCCGGCCGCCGTTCGACAAGCGGTCGCCGATCCCGGCGAAGTTCGGTTGGGACAAGTTGGTGCAGCTCGACGGCGACGCGCTGGAGACGCACTACCGGCACACGCTGGAGGAGCTGGGGAAACAGCCGGGACTGCTGGGAACGATCTTCCGCAAGGCACAGAACAAGATCCAGGATCCGGCCAAGCTGCGGCGGCTGATCGCCGACCTCATCGACCGCGAGAACTGGTCGGCGCTGTCGGCGGACGTGAAGGGCGACGCCTACGAGGGCCTGCTGCAGAAGAACGCCGAGGACGTGAAGGGCGGCGCCGGCCAGTATTTCACGCCGCGGCCGCTGATCCGCGCCATCGTCGCGGTGATGGACCCGCGGCCCGGCGAGATCATCTGCGACCCGGCCTGCGGCACCGGCGGCTTCCTGCTGGCGGCGCACGACCACGTGCGGGCCCGCCACAAGCTCGACAAGAAGCAGCTCGCGCACCTCAATCGCGAGGCGCTGCGCGGCGTCGAGCTGGTCGACGGCGTCACCCGCCTGTGCGCCATGAACCTGCTGCTGCACGGCGTCGGCAGCGGCGACGGCGACGACGTGCCTGTGCTCACCAGGGACGCCCTGGTCGCCAAGCACGGCGAGTACGAGGTCGTGCTCACCAATCCGCCGTTCGGCAAGAAGAGCAGCGTCACCGTGGTCACCGCCGCCGGCGAGACCCAGCGCGAGTCGCTGACCATCCAGCGCGACGACTTCTGGGCCTCGACCAGCAACAAGCAGCTCAACTTCCTCCAGCACGTCTTCACCATCCTGAAGCAGCACGGCCGCGCCGCGGTGGTGGTGCCGGACAACGTGCTGTTCGAGGGCGGCGCCGGCGAGACGGTGCGCCGCGCCCTGCTCAAGCAGGCCGACGTGCACACCCTGCTGCGGCTGCCCACCGGCATCTTCTACGCCCAGGGCGTCAAGGCCAACGTGCTCTTCCTCGACCGCAAGCCGGCGCGCGAGGCGCCGTGGACGACGACGCTGTGGATCTACGACCTGCGCACCAACCAGCACTTCACGCTCAAGGAGCATCCGCTCGCCGACGCCGACCTGAGCGAGTTCGTCGCCGCCTTCAACCCGGGCAATCGCCACGAGCGGAGCGAGCGCGAGCGCTTCAGGCCGTTCGCCTACGACGAGCTGCTGAAACGCGACAAGGTGAACCTCGACCTCTTCTGGCTCAAGGACGAGGCCCTGCAGGAATCGGCGAACCTGCCGCCGCCCGAGATCATCGCACGCGAGATCGTCGACGATCTCGAGGCGGCGCTGGAGCAGTTCGGCGCCGTCGCCGACGATCTGGAGTCCAGCGCCTCGGACTGAACGGCGCCAGGGCTCGAGGTCGCGTGGGCCTTCCGCGTCGGCGAATGCGCCGGAGACGGCCAACGCGGGCGGGGGGCGCGGCCGCGCGCCGAGCCGCGCCCCCGCGCCCATCAGGGCGCTCGCGGGCAGCCGGCGAGGGCGGCGTTGACGGCGGTGATCAGCTCGTACACCGCGATCTCGCCGTCGCCGTTGCGGTCGAGCGCCGGACACTCGGTAAACGGCACATTGCCGAGGGCGATGGCGACGCCACGCACCAATTCGTCGACGCTCACCCGCCCGTCGCCGTTGCAGTCGCCGAGGCAGCGCGGCGGCGTCGCCGTCGGCGGCGGGGTCGCGCTCGCCGTCGGACTCGGGAGCGGCGAGTCGGTGGGTGTCGGCGGTGGTTCGGTCGAGGTCGGCGGCGGCGAGTCGGTGGGCGTCGGAGTCGCGGTGGCGCTCGCCGTGCTGCTCGCGGTCTCGCTGGGCAACGGCGTGCGGGTGGACGTGGAAACCGGGGTCGGCGTTGCGGTGCGGGTGCGGGTCGGCGTGCTGGTTCCGGCGGAGCTCACGATGATGCCGCCGCCGCTGCAGGTGGTCGGGTAGAGGTCGATCAGATGGTTCCCTGCCTGCGGCGGCGAGGTCTGGGCGACGCCGCAGACGAGCGGGACGACGCCGGCGGCGCCGCTGGCGAGGCGCAGGCGGCACGAGAAGAGCTCCACATCGCCGGGAATCGGCGCGACGTTGCGGAAGGAGAGCACGACGGCGCGCACCGTGGCGCAGTCGAGACCCGGCGTGCAGCCGTAGGGCTGGAAGGCGAAGGCCGTCTCCTCCTTGCCGATCTGCGGGTTGACGGCGCAGTCGGGCAGGCCGCTGCCGGTGGCGGCGAATTCGGCGCCGCCGTTGGGCAGCACGAGATCGACGAGGGCGCCGACCACCGGCGCGTCGGCGGACAGCCGCACCGGCACGTCGACGAGATCGCCGGGGTTTCCGGCGCCGGTCCCGATCCGCAGCCGCGCCGCGGGGGTCGGGGTCGGCGAACCGAACGGCCGCGGCGTCCAGGTTCGCGTCGGCGTGAAGGTGGGCGTCGGAGTCGCCACCGACTGCACGATCACCCCGCCGCCGCCGCAGGCGACCGGCAGCAGGCGCTGATCCGGCGAGCCCGCCGCGGCGCTCTCGCACGCCACCGGCACGACCCCGACCTGGCTGGCGGTGATGCGCATCCGACAGGTGAACAGCGGACCGTCCGGGATCGGGTCGACGTCGTACAGCGACAGGATGAGCGCGCGCAGCGCCCGACAGGGCGTCGCCGACTCCGCCCCGCAGCCGGCGGGAAGGAAGCGGAACACCGACGAGCCCTTGTCGATGCCGGGCTCGACCGCGCAGGCCGGATCGCCGCGGCCGTTGCGCAGCACCTCGGCGCCGTCGTCGGGCAGGGCGAGGATCATGTCGACCGCCGCCACCGCCTCGCCGCCGCTCTCAAACTGCACCGGCAGCCACACGATGTCGGAGCGCGCGCCGCTCGCCGCGCCGATGGTGACCCGCACCGCGGCCGCGGCCGGCGCCGCGAACAGGGCCAGCGCGACGCCGCCCGCCACCAGTCGCCACCGCCCCTCGGATCGACGGACCGAATCGCGATTCCAACGCATGCGTACCCCCTCGCCTCGTGCATCGGCGGACCTCGCCGATGGCTGACCCGTGCAACGACCGCGCAGTCGCGGGACGGCCACCAGAGGCCCCCGTTGCGCCCCAATATCTTGCGCGCCGTGGATTGTCAGCGGCTGGCGGGAGCTGGCCGCCGCGGCCCCAGAAGCGGAGACGGGTGTCGATGCCGAGGGCTCGCGTCGCCACCGGCCAGTGCGCTAAGCACGCGCCCGTGCCCGAACCCCTCCATCGATCGCGCCCCGGCGGTTTCGACATCCGGCCGGCGAGCCAGAGCGAAGCGACGCCGGTGGCCGACGGCATCTGGTTGTCGCAGGGGCTGTCGAACGCCTATCTCGTCGTCACCGCGGCCGGCCGGGTGGTGATCAACACGGGCATGGGGTTCGAGGCGCCGCTGCACAAGCGGTTGTTCGACGCCGTCGACGCCGGCCCGGTGCGTTACATCCTGCTGACCCAGTCGCACGTCGACCACGTCGGCGGCGTCGAGCTGTTCCGCGAGCCCGGCACCGAGATCGTCGCCCAGGCGAACAACCGCGCCTGCCAGGCGGACGACGAGCGCATCCATCCCTTCCGCGTCGCCCACTCGGCGCCGTTCTTCCCGACCGCGGTCGAGCGCGCCGAGCAGAACCGCCACGTGCAGGCGCGGCCGGAGCCGACGGTGACGTTCGAAGACCGCCACGAATTCGATCTCGGCGGCGTGCGCTTCGAGCTGCTGGCGACGCCGGGCGGCGAGACCACCGACTCGATGTGCGTCTGGCTGCCGCAGCGGCGCATCGCCTTCGTCGGCAACGTCTTCAGCGCCCTCTTCGGCCACTTCCCCAACCTCGTCACCCTGCGCGGCGACCGCTATCGCTTCGCCCTGCCCTTCATCGACGCCGTCGAGCGCGTCCGCGCCCTCGAACCGGAGGTGCTGCTCACCGGCCACTTCGAACCCATCCGCGGCGCCGCCCTGATCGGCGCCGAGCTCACCCGGCTGCGCGACGCCGTTCGCTTCGTGCACGACGAGACGGTGCGCGGCATGAACGAGGGCCGCGACGTGTTCACGCTGATGCGGGAGATCCGCCTGCCGCCGGCGCTCGAGGTCGGCGAGGGCTACGGCTGCGTGGCGTGGAGCGTGCGCGCCATCTGGGAGGGCTACGCCGGCTGGTTCCACCAGCGCTCGACCAGCGAGCTCTACCCGGTGCCGGTCGCCGACGTGTACGCCGACGTCGTCGAGCTCGCCGGCGGCCCCGGCCCGCTCGCCGAGCGCGCCCGCCGCCGCCTCGCCAGCGGCGACGCCGTCGCCGCCATCCATCTCGCCGAGATGGCGCTCGCCGCCGCGCCCGATTCGCGGCCGGCGCTCGCCGCCTACCTGGCGGCGCACGAGCACCTGCTGGCGGAGCGCGGCGGCATCAACTTCTGGGAGACCGGGTGGCTGCGCCACCAGATCGCCCGCGCCCGGGCGCGGCTCGACGCCGCGGCAGACGGGTGAGCCGGCGATGTCCGCGACGCTGAACCTCGCCGTCGTCGGCTGCGGCGCCATCTCGCAGCTCCACCTGCCGGCGCTGCGCGAGGGCGCGCGCCGCACCACCATCGCCGCCGTGGTCGATACCGACCCGGCGCGCGCCGAGGCGGCGGCGCGGAGCACAGGCGCGACGCCGTTCACCAGCCTCGACGCGGCCCTGGCGCGCGGCGGCATCGAGGCGGTCGACCTGCTGCTGCCGCACCACCTGCACGAGGCCGTCGCCGTCCGCTGCCTCGATGCCGGCCTGCACGTCCTGCTGGAGAAGCCGATGGCGACGACGCTGCCGGCGTGCGAGCGCATCCTCGCCGCGGCGCGGCGCGCCGGCACCGTGTTCATGGTCGGCGAGAACACGCAATACTGGCCCGAGGTGCTGACCGCGCAGCGGCTGCTCGGCGAGGGCGCCATCGGCGACGTCGTCACGGCGCGCGGCAGCTTCGCCATCCCGCCGCTGCCGCAGTTCTACGGCGAGCCCAACGCCTGGCGGCTCGACAACGCCGTCGCCGGCGGCGGCATCGCGCTCGACACCGGCTCGCACTGGATCCGGCCGCTGCGCATGTGGCTGGGCGAGGTCGACGCGGTGGTCGGCGCGATCGGCCGCCCGTACGCGGCGATGCAGGGCGAGTCGCTGGTGCGCGCCCTGCTGCGCTTCCGCTCCGGCGTCGTCGCGGCGCTCGACGGCATCATGCGCGAGCCGCCGTTCGCGCCCGAGCCGCTGTTCCGCCTCACCGGGACGCGCGGCGAGATCACCGTCGAGCGCGCCGGCTACGCGCAGCTCTGGTCGCCGGAGGAGCCGACGGGACGCGAGGTCGGCGAGCTGGGCGGCTATCCGAGCTCGTTTCCGGCGCAGTTCGCCGACTTCGAGGCCGCGGTGCTCGACGGCACGCCGCTCGCCGCCGGCCCGGAGGCGGCGCTCGGCGAACTGCGCGTCGCCCTGGCGCTGTATCGCTCGGTCGAGAGCGGTCGCTGGGAGCCGGTATGGGACTGACCGCCGGCGTCCGCTTCGACTTCGCCGGCGCCCGCGTCCTCGTCACCGGCGGCACCGCCGGCATCGGATACGCGATCGCCCGCGCCTTCGCCGCCGCCGGCGCGGCGGTGACCGTCACCGGCCGGCGGGCGGACGCGCCGGAGTACGATACGGATCTCGCCGGCTTCGCCTACCGCCAACTCGACGTGCGCGACAGCGCCGCCATCGCGCCGTTGGCGGGCGGGCTGGGCGGGCTCGACGTGCTGGTGAACAACGCCGGCGCCAACCTGCCGGGCGGGCGGAGCGAGTACGAACCCGACGTCTTCGAGGAGTCGGTGCGGATCAACCTCTTCGGCGCCTACCGCATGGCGGCGGCGTGCCGGGCGCTGCTCGCCGCCAGCGCCCTGCCGGGCGGCGGCAGCATCGTGCACATCGCCTCGCTGGCATCGTTCTTCGGCATCGCGCCGGTCCCCGGCTACGGCGCCGCCAAGGCGGGCGTCGTGCAGATGACGAAGACGCTGGCGGCGGCGTGGGCGAAGGACGGCATCCGCGTCAACGCCGTCGCACCCGGTCTCATCCGCACCCAGATGACCGCCCGCATCCAGGCCAATCCGGAGTACACGCGCAGGGACTTCGAGCGCATGCCGCTCGCCCGCTGGGGCACGCCCGAAGAGGTCGCCCCGGCGGTGCTGTTCCTCGCCAGCCCCGCCGCCTCCTACATCACCGGCCACACCCTGATGGTCGACGGCGGCTATTCGGTCGCCTGATGGTGACCGCCGACCACATCCGCGACGTCTTCGCCCGCTACTGCGAGCTCGTCTCGCGCGGCGACTGCGACGGGATCGCGCTGCTCTACGCGCCCGATGCGACGGTCGAGGATCCCGTCGGCTCGCCGCCGCACCGCGGCCGCGAGGCGATCCGCGAGTTCTACCGCGCCTCCGCCGGCGCCGTGCGCCTCCAGCTCGAGGGCCGGGTGCGCGTCGCCGGCCGCGCCGGCGCGGCGGCGATGATCGCCCGCCCGGCCGCCGATCCGTCGCTGCGCATCGAGACGCTCGACGTCATGAGCTTCGACGACGCCGGCCTGATCACCCGCATGTGCGCCTACTGGAGCGCCGATACCATGGTGCGGGAATGAGCGCCGGCGACGAGATCCACATCGCGGACCTGGGCCGGCCGGTGCTCACCGACCAACAGCGGGCGGCGATCGAGGGCGCGGCGCGCCTGCCGATCCACCTGCGCGAGGACGTCGTCCTCGCCGCGGCGCGCGAGCGCACCGGCCTGTCGGACTTCGGCGACGAGGGATTCCGCGCCCGCCTGCGCGTCTGGCTGGCCGCCGCCGACGAGGATGCCGAGCTCGGGCCAGTCGGACGCGCCACCGTCTTCGGCACCTGCGTCCGCAACCTCGCCAACCGCCTGCGCCTCGAGGACCTCTGCAAACGGCACCCGGAGATCGCCGCGGTCCGCATCGACCGCCCGATCATCATCGCCGGGCTGCCGCGCTCCGGCACCACGCACCTGGTGAACCTGATCGCCGCCGACCAGCGCCTGCGCTCCCTGCCCTACTGGGAGAGCCTCGAGCCGATCCCGGCGCCGGACGATGCGCCGGGCCCGGACGGCGTCGACCCGCGCCTGCGGCGCTGTCGCGAGACCTACGCCCGCGGCGACCGCCTGCTGCCCCACCTGCGCGCCATGCACCACATGACGCCGGAGCACGTGCACGAGGAGATCGAGCTGCAGGACCTCGATTTCGGCAGCTACAACCTCGAGTGGTACGCGCGCGTGCCGCGCTGGCGCGATTGCTATCTCGCCGCCGACCCGCGGCCGAGCTACGCCTATCTCAAGCGCGCGCTGCAGGCGCTCACCTGGCTGCGCGGCCCGGCGCGCTGGGTGCTGAAGAGCCCGCAGCACCTGGAGCAGCTCGGGCCGCTGTACGACACCTTCCCCGACGCCACCGTCGTGCTCACCCACCGCGACCCGGTGCACGTCATCCAGTCGGCGATCACCATGCTCGCCTACGGCGCGCGCCTGCGCCGCACCCGCGTCGACCTCGACGACATCGCCACCTACTGGATCGACCGCATCGAACGCCTGCTGCGCGCCTGCGTGCGCGATCGCGACCGGCTGCCGCCGGCCGCCAGCCTCGATGTCCTCTTCCACGAATTCATGGCCGACGACGTCGGCACGGTCGAACGCATCTACGCCCTCGCGGACCTGCCGATGACCGCCGCGGCGCGCGCCCAGCTCGACGCCTTCATGGCCGACAACCGGCGCGGCAAGTTCGGCCGCGTGCGCTACGACCTGCGCGCCGACTTCGGCCTCGACCCGGACGCCCTGCGCCGCCGCTTCGGCTTCTACTTCGACCGCTTCCCCGTCCGCGCCGAAGAGGCGTAGGGGTCGATCCGGCAGCGCGCCGCCTTGCCGCAACCCGTGCCGCGGCGCGGCGGAGCCCTCCGGTTGACCCGTCGGCGCGGCCGCGACAGTACAGGCGCGCATGTCCGGACCACGGCCATCGCCGGGCGACCTCGCCGGCGACCTGCGCAGCACGTTCCGCTACGGGATGGGCGCCGCGAGCGCCGCGGCGCACGCGCTGCCACTGTCGCCGCCGTCGCGCTCGCTGCGTGCCGCCTGGCTCGGGGAGCTGGCGCGGGCGTGACCGACGATCTGCAGGCGCTGCTGGCCGAGCGGGCGTTGGCGCCGCAGGCGCTCGTGCCCCTGGCGCGCCTGGAGACCCCCGCCAATCTGACTCGCACGTACCGCCTCGATCTCCCGGACGGCACGCGCCTCAAAGCGCTCGAGTCGTCGAGCGCGCGGCGCGCGGCGACCATCGAGGACGCGCTCGTCCGGCTGCGGCTGCCCGCCCTGCCGCGGGTCCTCGGGCGGCGCGGGCGGGCGCTGCTGTTCGAGTGGATCGAGGGCGTGCCGATCGGCGACGAGATGCTCGAGGCGGCCGCGGCGCTGCTCGGCACCGTGCACGCGCGGTCGCCCGCCGGTCTCGTCGTCGAATCGCATCTCGAGCCGCTGGCGGCGGCGGCGCGTCTGGCCGAACGCACGCGCCGTCTGGTCGCGGCGGGACTCGTCGATCCCGACACCGCCGGCCGCCTCCTCGCCCTCGCGCCGCCGCCGCCGGAGCGCCCGCGCTTCGCGCACTGCGACCTCTGTCCCGAGAACCTGCTGTTGGCCGACGGCGCGCTGCGCATCATCGACAACGGGAGCTGGCTCGTCGGGCCGGCCGGCTACGACCTCGGGCGCACGCTCTGGCGCTGGCCGATGTCCGCCGCCGGACGGGCCCGCTTCCTCGCCGCCTACCGCCGCGCCGGCGGCGTCGCAATCGCCGCCGAGGCGCTGGCGTTCTGGACCGGCGTGGCGGCGGTCGGAGGCACCTTCTACCGCCTCGGCGGTCCGGTGGCCGACGCGGCCCGCCGCCTGCGGCAGCTCGTCTGATCGCCCGCCGGTGCGTGACGCAGGGCCTTTCGACGGCTCGGCGCTCGTCGCGATCGCGTCGGCCGATCCCGATGAGCCGCCGTATTCCGTCGCGAGCGCCATGTGGCGGCGCCGTGCGCGGCACGCGCGCCGGGCGCCGGAAATTCGCAATTGACGCGGCCGCCGGCCGTGCCATACGAGCGGACTCGAAAGACGACACCGGTGGCGACCGCCCAGAAGCCGATCGAGATGATCCTCATGCGGCAGCTCGCGAGCACGCTCGCGATGCCGATCTTCCTCGTCGACGCCGAGGGCGCGCTGGTCTTCTACAACGAGCCCGCCGAGGGCATCCTCGGCCTGCGCTTCGACGAGACCGGCGAGATGCCGGCGGGCGAGTGGGCCGCCCATTGGGAGCCGTCGGCCGCCGACGGCACGCCGCTCGCCGCCGACGAACTGCCGCTGCTGGTCGCCATTGCCCAGCGCCGCCCGGCGCAGGGGGTGTTCTGGATCCGCCGCGCCGACGGCCGGCGGCAGATCCAGGTCATGGCGATTCCGATCGTCGCCGCGCCCGACCGCCTGCTCGGCGCCGCCGCGATCTTCTGGGAGGACGGCGCGTGAGGGTGCAGCTCTGGGGCACCCGCGGCTCGCTGGCGGCGCCCGGCGGCGAGACCGCGCGCTTCGGCGGCAACACCTCCTGCGTCGCCGTCCACGGCGCCAACGGCACGCTGGTGGTGATCGATGGCGGCACCGGCATCCGTCGCCTCGGCGCGGCGACGCGCGGCACGCTGCGCCGCGTCGACGTGCTGCTCTCCCACCTCCACATGGACCACATCCAGGGGCTCGGCTTCTTCGAGCCGCTGTTCGATCCCGCCGTCGAGTCGCACCTGTGGGGCCCGGCGCAGTCGGCGCGCGACCTGCGCGACCGGCTCTGCCGCTACCTGTCGCCGCCGCTGTTCCCCGTCCACCTGCGCGATCTCCCCAACCTCACGTTGCACGCCGTGCCGCGCCAGCCGTTCGCGGTGGGCGAGCTGCGGGTGCTCGCCGACCGCATCTGCCACCCCGGCTTCACCGTCGGCTTCCGCATCGAGAGCCCGCGCGGCGTGCTCGCCTACCTCTCCGATCACGAGCCGGCGCTCGGCGTCGCCCGCTTTCCGCAGACCGTCGACTGGACGTCCGGCTACGCCCTGGCGCGCGGCGCCGACCTGCTGCTGCACGACGCGCAGTACAGTCTCGCCGAGTATCCCGCCCACATCGGCTGGGGCCACAGCGCGATCGATCACGCGTTGACCTTCGCCCGCCTGGCGGCGGTGCGCCATCTCGTCACCTGTCACCACGACCCGGCGCACTCGGACGACGACATCGATCGCCTGACCGCCGAGGCGACGGCGCGCGCCCGCCCGGCCTTCGCCGTCACGGCAGGCGCCGAAGGCGCCGTGTTCGACGTCGGCGCGTGACACCGCCGCCCGCGTCGGCGACTGGACGGCCCCGCGACCCGAGTCGCCAGCGGTTGGCGGCGCCGGCTAGCGCAGCCCGAGCCGGCGCAGGGGCAGCGGCCGGTTCCAGATCCCGTCCCAGAGACCGCGCAGCTCGGCCAGTGGCTGCGCGACGTGCCGCTCGCGGTGCGCCGTCCAGAGCAGACGCGGCAAGGTGAGGAACAGGTCGCGCGGCACGTGCGGCAGGGCGCGCAGCACGGCGCGCAGCCGCTCGCGGCGCGGCGCGGTCGGGTCGCTGTGGATGCCGTGGCGCGCCAGGAAGAAGAGCTCGAGGACGCGCCGGTAGGTCCACTTGCCGATCTCGTACTCCTCCTCGCGGCCCATCACCGCGGCGAGATACTCGAGCGGCACGGCGCGCAGGGTCGAGTACCAGAAGAACGCGGTCTGGTAGGCGGTGGCGTGCTTCTTCACGAAGCGCACGGCGTTGCGGGCGCCGAGATACGTGCGCACCGGGCTCCACGACAGCGGCACCGGATTGGGGAGCTGGGCTTCGCCGGTGAGCAGTTGCGGCCGCGTGGCGCGCGCGACGTCGGTGCTGCGCGAGCCGTGGTGCCAGATGCGGGAGAACGGCTGATAGAACACGCGGAACCCCGCCTGGCGGGCCCGGAAGCACCAGTCGACCTCCTCGTGATAGGCGAAGTACGCCTCGTCGAGCAGGCCGACGGCGCGCAGCGCGGCATCGGTGAACAGCATGCCGCAGCCGATCCCGGCATCGATCTCGCGCGGCTGGTCGAAGCCCTCGCCCGGCAGGGCGTTGACGCCGTAGTGCCAGACGATGCCGTGGCCGAAATAGATGTCGAGGAACGCGGCGTCGAGCAGCTCGGGCCGATCGGCGCGCAGGGCGGCGCTGGAGATCGCGCCGACGCGCTCGTGGCCGTTGAGAATCCACAACAGCGGGTGCAGGAAATCCGGCGCCACGACGGTGTCGTTGTTGAGGAGATAGACGCCGCGCGCGCCAGCCTCGAGCGCGGCGCGCATGCCCGCGTTGTTGCCGCCGGCGAAGCCCTCGTTCACCGGCAGCTCGATGACCCGCGCCCACGGGTGTCGCGCCCGGATCGCCGCCACCGAACCGTCGCGTGAGCCGTTGTCCACCACCCACACGGCCGCTCCGCCGAGGTCGGCCTGCGCCAGGCTGTCGAGACAGGTGAGGGTGTCCTGCTGGCGGTTCCAGTTCAGGACGACGACGGCGAGATCGGCGAGACGGATCTCGTCGGCGCCGGCCGCTGCCGAGCCCGCTGTCGCGTGGGGAGAAGACTGGTACATGGAGGCCGGCGGCTGGACGGCCGGAAGATACCGGCAACGCGCGCGCCGAGACAAGCGCGAACGGCCCGGGACGAGTCATCCCGACGTCGCCGATCCCGACGTCGCCGATTGACGGTCACGCCGCGACGCTGCTAGCCCGGATCATTCATGACATCGCACCTGCGAGCGCCGACCGCCGCCATCGCTGGCCGCGCGCGCTCCGTCAGCCTCGACGGACCGGTCGAGTCTGCCTGCGTCGGTCGTCGCTGCGCTGGGCCCGATCCCGCGCACGCTCGACGCTCTCGCGACGCGAGCTCATGAATGATCCGGACGAGCTCGGCACGGAGGGGTCGCATGACGTCCGCACCCGCACCGCCGCGCCAGCGCGCGCGGCAGCCCATGGCCGGTATCGTGATCCCGCTCGCTCGGGTCACCGGTGGCGCCGTCGTCGCGGCCGACCGCGCGGCGGTCCCGCTGGCGACGGACGTCTGACCGGGCCGCGATGCGGCGCGCCGGAGTCGGGGAGGACATCATGGCCACGCAGGTAGTGTGCATCTCGCGCACGCAGGCGGCGCTGGGCGAGGCGGTCGGCAACCTCGTCGCCGAGCGCCTGGGGTTCCGCTACGTCGACGAGGAGGTGATCCAGCAGGCGGCGCGGCTGGCGCAGGTGGACCCGGCGCTGGTCGCGGCGGTGGAACAGCGCCAGCCGCTGCTGCGCCGGGTGATCGACAAGCTGGCGGCGGCGCGCGATCTCATCGGCCCGGCGACCCTGATGGTCGGGGTCCCGATCCGCACCGGAGCCGCCGACAACGCGGCGCGCCGCGTCACGCCGGAGGACCTGCGCGTGCTCATCCAGGCCGCGATCCAGCAGCTCGCCAGCGACGGCCGCGCGGTCATCCTCGCGCACGCCGCCTCGATGACGCTGGCGACGCGCGCCGACGTGCTCCGCGTCCTGGTCACCGCCTCGGCCGAGACCCGGGCGCGGCGCCTGGCCTCGGCCCAGGGCATGACCGCGGAAGCCGCCAGCGCCGCCGTCGCCGCCTCGGATCGCGAGCGCCGCGACTACTTCCTCCGCTTCCACGGGCTCGCCGACGAGCTGCCGACGCACTACGACATCGTCGTCAACACCGACGCCCTCACGCCGGCGCAGGCGGCGACGCTGATCGCCAGCGCGGCGCTCGCCGCGCGGTGAGCGCTGGCCGGCGCGCGCGCCGTTTCTTGACGCTCCGGACGGGGATGATTAGCGGGCGGCGGCACGAGGTGAACGCGCCATGGAAGTCGGAGACATGAAGGCCCTGGTCCGCCGCCTCTACGAGGAGTTGTGGGGCGACGGCGACCTCTCGATCATCGATCACTGCATCGCCCGCGACTACGTGAACCATCAGCGCGTCGTCGACCCGCACCTCTCGCCGTCGGTGAGCGCGGTCGAGATCTGCGGCAGGGACATGTTCAAGACGCTGGTCGGCGCCTGGCGTGCCGGCTTCCCCGACGTCCGCACGACGGTCGAGGATCAGATCGCGGAGGGCGACAAGGTCGCCACCCGCTGGATCAGCCGCGGCACCCAGACCGGCCCGTGGATGCGCGTGGCGGCGAGCGGCAAGCCGATGCTGGTCGAGGGCATCAGCATCGACCGCATCGCCGACGGCAAGGTGGTGGAGACCTGGACCAACTGGGACCTGCTCGGCCTGATGCAGCAGATCGGCGCCGTCCGCTCGCCGCTGTGAGCCCCGGCTCACCGGGGCGGCGGCGCCATGCGGAGCCCCGATGGCCGCCCCCGAGGGGCCGACGCATGCCGACGACGTCGTCGACGGCGACCGTCCTCGCACCTGTCCCGGCCGCGGCGTCGCTCGCGGCAAGGCATTCGCCGCCGGCAAGACGCCCCGCCCCTCTCAGGACGGGCACCCCTGCAGGGCGTTGTTCACCGCGCGAATCAGCTCCTCGATCCCAGCGCTGCCGTCGCCATTCGCGTCGAGGCTGACGCACTGGTCGAGCGCCGTGCTGCCGAGCGCGATGTTGACGCCGCGGATCAGCTCGTCGATCCCGACGGTGCGATCGCCGTTGCAGTCGCCGACACACGCCGCGACCTGGGCGGTCCCGGTCGGCGCCGGCGGCGACACCGTGACCGTCGCCGGCGGCGCGGTCGCCGGCGCCGTCGCGGTGGCCAGCGCGCCGGTGGTGACGGTCGGCGTCGGCGCCACGGCCGTGGCGGTCAGCGTCGCGGGCGGCAGCGTGGACGCGACGGTGACGGTCGCGATCGGCGCGGTCGCGGTGGCTGGCGCGGTGGCGGTGGAGAGTGCGGTGCCGGTGGGCATGGCCGTGGGGGTATCGCCGCCCGGGGTCGAGGTCGGCGTCGGCGTCGGCACGCAGGTCCGGATGATGCGCGGCGTCGGCGTTGGCACGTCGGCCGTCGGCTCGCACACCAGCGTGACCACGACGCCGGCGTCGCCGAGCTGTGGTCGGTCGAGGGCGGCCCCGGCGGCGACCAGGGTCGTCCCGCTGAGGACCATCCCGTTCGCAAGCTGGGCGCAGGCAAGCGGCCGGCCGCTGCCGTTCGCTTCGATCAGCGTGCTGCCGCCGTTGGCATTGAGGACGCGGACCTTGGCGACGCCCGTGGTCCCGGGATAGGCGACCGCCGCCACCGGCGGCACATCGTCACCGGTGCAGGGGATGGCGTCGGGCCCGAAACTGGGCGGCCCTGTCCCGGGCGAGGCGACGCAGGACGGCGCCGCGTCGATCAGGGCGTAGGATGAGACCCCGAGCTCGAAGGCGCTCGAGCCGACCGGCCCCGTGCCGCTGCGCACGGTCGCCGGCGTCGGGTCGGCGGCCGAGGCATCGACGGAGACGATCGCATCGATGCCGTCGAGCCGGGCCGTGCCGCAGTCGATCAGTCCGCCGCCGGCGTTGCCGGGGCCCCAGCCGGGAATCTCCCCGAGCACGGTGCAGGACAAGCCGAGGCCGGGAACCATGCTGGGTGCCAGATGCGCGTGGGCAGCGGGAATCACGAACGGCACCGGCTCCGCCGGACGATCCTCGCGCCGGTCGCCGACGGCGAGCACGAGTTGCCCGGCGAGCGCGGAGGGAAGGGTGAAGGACACCGTCTTGACCGTGGCGCTCGATTCCTGGGCGAGCGTGCAGGTGACCACGCGCTCGAGCGTGCAATTGGCGGCGCAGCCGTCGCCGCCGACCGTGTTGCCGTCGTCGCAGGTCTCGCCGCCGCTCATCGCGCCGTCGCCACAGGTCTGCGCGTCGGCCGACCCGACGGTCGTCAGTACCAGCAACGCCGAGAGAGCTCGCCCCACTGTGCGCCGCATCGGCGTCACCTCCCATCCCTCCTTTGACGCAGCGGCCACGTCGATTACAAGCGACAGGTGATGCCTCGGACGGCTTTGCCCAATAAAGGTTGCTAGGTTGTTAGTTGTTAGGTTGTTAGTCTCAGAGGCCGTTCAGGCCTAACAACTAACAACCTAGCAACCTAACAACCTGGGGCTGCCTCGCGCGAGCAGCGAATTCTTGGGCAAGGCCGCCTCGGACGTAGCCCTTGCGATCCGCGGCGGGGGTCGCCTCCGGGTCCGCGGTCAGCGTGGAGGCGGCCGCGGCGGGGCCGGCACGCCGGCCACGGCGGCGGGCGCGGGCACCTCGCGGGTCGCGACGCGTCCACCCGTCAGCGGGCCGGCGCGGATGCGCGCCGCGGAGAATCACGGCGCCGGCGGGCACCGCGACGCGCCTCAACCGGCCGCCGCCGTCTCGCAGATGCCGTCGACGATCTGGGCCAGCGCGGTGCCGTCGACGACGGCGGGGCGGCGCGGCGCGCGCCGCGGCATGCGCAGGCGCGCCACCGCGGCCACGTCGCGCACGACGGCGACGCGCCCCTCGGCCGCCAGCCAGCGGTCGACGCTGCCGAGCCGCCCGGAGAAGACCGAGACCGCCGGCACGCCGAGCACGGCGGCCTCGCGCAGCATGGTGCCGCCGCCGCAGACCACCAGATCGGCGGCGCAGATCAGCGACGGGCCGTCCACCGCGTCGCGCAGGACGCGTATCGCCGGCAGCCGATTCGCCAGACCGTCGTACTCGTCGGCCTGCGCCGCGGTGCGCGGCAGGACGACCAGGCGGACGCCCGGCTGCGCCGCCAGGTGCTCGACCAGCCGCCGCTGTACCGCGTCGCCGCGCGGGTCGGTGTAGACCGCGTGGTGGGCGATCGGCCGGAACACCACCAGCCGCTCGTCGTCGGCGATACCGAGGGTCCGGCGGACAGTCGGATCGGCTGCGAATCCCGCCAGGTACACGTGCTCCTTGAGGCCGTCGTAGGGGCGGATGATGCGCGCCGGCACGCCGCAGGCCGCGAAGGCGCGGGGCGGAATCACCGCCGGGGCCATGAGACAGCGCGCGTGGCCGAAGGTGCGCAACCCCGGATGCTCGTAGTCGATGGCGCCGAAGAGCGGCATCCCGAGGGCGCGCGCCGCCGCGCCCTGGGTGTAGGACACGTGGCTGACGGCGATATCGAAGCGACGGCGCGCGAACGCCACCAGCGCGGCGGTGCGCTCGCGATGGCGCGCCTGCTTGGCCGCCTCGTCGCGATCCGCGTCGTGCCCGGCGCCGATCACCTGCACGCGCAGGCCGCGCGCCCGCGCCAGCGGCAGCGTGTTGGCGAAGCGCCGCGCCGTCAGCGTCACCTCGTGGCCGCGGCGCTCGAGCGCCGCGATCACGGGCTCGAAGAACAGAACGTGCGGCGTGTTCGCCAGGTCGATCCAGATGCGCATCCCGTCCGCCGCGTCCCGCCTGCTCGAACCCGCTTATCGGTCCGCTCACCCGGCGACAACCGACGACCCGTCGATGCCGGCCATTTGAGAAGCGCCGCGGCGCGCGCTACGGGCGGGGCGATGTTCGACGTCGAGGCCCATCTGCGCCGCATCGAGGCCGACGGTTTCACGGTCATCCCCGATTTCCTCGACCCCGCGACCCTCACCGAGGCGCGCCGCGTCCTCGCCTTCTACCTCGGCTCGCACCTGGGCCGGAACGACTTCGAGGGAACGCGCACCGAGCGCGTGTACACGCTGGTGGCGCGCGGCCGCGTCTTCTGGCCGATCGTGCTCGACCCGCGGGTGCTGGCGCTGTGCGAGCGCCTCCTGCAGCCCGGCTTCCTCCTCACCGCCAGCCAGGCGATCGCCATCCAGCCCGGCGAAACGCCGCAGCCCTTTCATTACGACGACACCTTCTACCGCCTGCCGCGGCCGCGGCCGATGGTGTCGCTGTCGACCATCGTCGCCGTCGACGCCTTCACCGACGACAACGGCGGCACCGAGGTGGTGCCGGGCAGCCACCGCTGGAGCGACGCCGAGCTCGGCCGGCCGTTCGACGTCCTCGCCGCGCCGACGCCCGAGCTGGCGCGCGCCGAGGCGTCGCTGGCGGAGCGGGCGCGCACGGTCACCATGCCGGCCGGCGCCTGCCTGGTGTTCGCCGGCACGCTGCTGCACCGCGGCGGCCGCAACCGCAGCCCCCACCCACGGTGCGCCGTCTCGAACCAGTACTGCGAGCCGTGGGCGCGCCAGCAGGAGAACTTCGTCCTCGCCGTGCCGCCGGAAGTGGCGCGCCAGATGCCGGAACGCCTGCGCGAGATGCTCGGCTACTCCATCCACCCGCCCTTCATGGGCCAGCTCAGCGCCAGCCACCCGCGCAAGGCGCTGGACCCGGATTACCGCAACCCGCTCGTCGCCCAGGCCCGCGCCGCCGGCGCCCGGCTGCCCGAGTAGGATCCCGTGGGCTTCCGTTCCGCGACGCGCTACGCTGCGCCGTCTCGCACGCTCACGCTCACGGAGGATCGATCATGAAGCTGCATACCGGGCTCGGCCCCAATCCACGCGCCGTCCGCATGTTTCTCGCCGAAAAGGGGATGACCATCCCGTTCGTCCAGGTCGACCTGATGAGCGGCGAGAATCGCCGCCCGCCCTACACCGACAAGAATCCCGCCGGCCAGCTCCCCTGCCTGGAGCTCGACGACGGCACGATGCTCGCCGAGATCCTCCCCATCTGCGAGTACGTCGAGGAGCGGCAGCCGCGGCCGCCGCTGGTCGGCACCACCGCCGAGGAGCGCGCCGTGACCCGCATGTGGGCGCGGCGCATCGACCTCAACATCGTCGAGCCGATGACCAACGGCTTCCGCTACGCCGAGGGCCTGACGCTGTTCCAGGATCGCATCCACTGCATTCCGCAGGCGGCCGACGACCTGAAGGCCATCGCCCGCGAGAACCTGGCGTGGCTCGACGGCCTCATGCGCGACAACCCGTTCATCGCCGGCGCGCGCTTCACGCTGGCCGACATCCTCCTCTTCGCCTTCCTCGACTTCGGCCGCACCGTCGGCCAGGCGCTCGATCCCGCCCTGCCGTGGCTCAACGGCTGGTTCGCGCGCGTGGCGACGCGGCCGAGCGCCGCGGCCAGCGCCTGAGCGCGCCGCCGCCGGGGAACCGCGCGGTCCGCGCGCCGGCGCGCGGACCGCGAATTGACATCTGCCAGTTTTTTCTGACAGACGTCAGCTCGATGACGCATCAAGTCATGCCGGCCGGGCGCGCCCCGCATCTCGCCGAGCGCGGGCCGAAGGGCGTGCGCACCCGCGAACAGCTCTTCGCCGCCGCCCTGGACGAGTTCCGCCGGGTCGGCGTCGAGGCGGCGAGCATCGGCGAGATCGCCCGCCGCGCCGGCACCTCGCGCGCCAGCTTCTACTTCCACTACCCCTGCAAGGATGCGGTGCTGCTCGACCTGCAGTGGCGGGTCGAGAGCACCCTGGTCGAGCGGGTGCGCGAGCAACGCACCCTGCGCGGCGCGCTGGCGGCGCTGATCGAGGCGCTGATCGAGGCGCAGGCGACGCTGGCCTCCGGCGACCTCCTGCGCGCCATGTTGAGCGTCTACATCCAACGCCCGCCGGGGCTCGACCTCGCCGAGCAGGCCTTCCCGTTGATGATGCAGATCGGCCGCTGTTTCGCCGCCGCCAAGGGCCGGGAGCTGCGGCGCGGCGTCGACCCCGCGCTCGGCACGCACCTCTTCCTCACCAGCCTGTTCGGCCTGGTCGCCAGCTCGCCGCAGCCGCTCGCCGAGCGGCGCGACGAGCTGCGGCAGCTCGCCGCGCTGTTCCTCGAAACGCCGCGCCGCCCGGCGCGCCGCGCCTGATCGGAGCCGCCGTGGACGCCTACGCCCGTTTTCTCGTCCGCCGCGCCGGCCTGGTGCTCGTCGCGGTGGCGCTGGTCACCGTCTGGATCGGCCTCGGCCTGCGGCAGTTGCGCAGCGAGTTCAGCATCGAGGCGAGCCTGCCGGCGCACCATCCGCTGATCGAGATCGATCGGCAGATCCGGCGGCAGTTCGGCGGCCGCAACACCGTCATCGCGCTGATCGTGCCCCGCGAGGGCGACGTCTGGCGTCCGGAGGTGCTGGAGGTCGTGCAGCAGGCGACCTTCGCGGCGCTGCACCTCGAGGGCATCATGGCGCAGAACGTGGTCAGCCTGGCGGCGCCGAGCGTGCGCGTCGTCGACGACACCGACGGCCGGCTCGAGGTCAACTACCTCATGCACGACGTGCCGCGGACGCCGGAGGCGGTGGCCGCGCTGCGCGCCCGGGTCGACGCCGACCCGCAGTTCCGCGGCATGCTGGTGACGCCGGACCAGCGCGGCGCGGTGCTGGTGCTCGACTTCTGGGACGGCAACGCCGGCATCGACATCGCCCACCGCGTCCTCGGCCTGCGCGACCAGTTCCGGGACCGCCCCGTCGACCTCTACTTCGCCGGCGAGCCGATCATCGCCCTGACCGACGTCGAGCAGTCGCAGGAGGTGGCGCTGCGCATCCCCGCCACCTTCGTGGTGATCGCGCTCATGCTGCTGATCTCGTTCCGCAACCTGCAGGGGATGGTGATCCCCATGCTCACCGCGGTGCTGAGCACGATCTGGGGCCTCGGGCTCATGGGGCACACCGGATTGGTCATCGACACCTGGAACGTCGCCACGCCGGTGCTGCTCATCGCCGTCGCCGCCGGCCACTCGGCGCAGATGCTCAAGCGCTACATCGAGGAGGTGGAGCGGCTCGGCGACAACCACGCCGCGGTGATCAGCTCGACGGTCACCATGGGGCCGGTGATGATCGCCGCCGGCGGCGTCGCCGCGCTCGGCTTCGCCGCCCTCAGCCTCACCGGCATCCCGGCCATCATGGGCTTCGGGCTGGCCTGCGCCTACGGCATCGCCAGCGTCGTCGTGCTGGAGATGACCTTCGTCCCGGCGCTGCGCTCGCTGCTGCCGGCGCCGCGGCCGATGCCGCGCCGCGACGGCCCGATCCAACGCCTGCTCGACGGCCTCGAGCAGGCGATCATGCGCCGCGGCGGCCGCGCGGTGCTGATCGGCACCGCCATCGCGGTGCTGCTGGCGATCGCCGGCGCGGCGCAGATCCGCACCTACGGCTCGACCAGCGAATACCTGGCGCACGGCAGCATCCCGCGCGACCACCTGGAGCAGATCCAGCAGCACTTTCCCGGCACCACGACCATGACGCTGCTCTACGAGGGGCCGCCGGAGAGCGCCAAGAGCCTGGCCGAGCTGCAGCACCTGGACGGCCTGCGCGCCGAGCTCGAGCGCGATCCGGTGGTCTGGCGCACCGCCTCGCTGGTCGACCTGATCAAGACCCTGCATCAGACGTTCAACGCCGACGCGCCCGATCCCTACCGGCTGCCGGACAGCCAGGAGCTGCTCTCGCAGTTGATGTTCCTCGGCGACTCGCCGGCCTTCGAGCGCTTCATCGACCGCGAGTACGCGCACTCGCTGCTGGTCGCCTACCTGCGCAGCGACGACTCCGCCCAGGTGGGCCCGCTCATCGAGCGCGCCCGCGCCTGGGTCGCGGCGCATCCGCCGCCGCCGGGCATGCGGGTACTGATCGCCGGCGGCGCCGGTCCGACCGTGGTGGCGGTCAACCAGCACACCACCCACACCAAGGTGCTCAACATCCTGCTGGTGCTGACGGCGATCTACCTCGTCTCGTCGCTGGTGCTGCGCTCGCCGCTCGGCGGCCTGTACGTGATCACGCCGATCGCCCTCAGCATGGTCCTGCTGTTCGGGCTGCTCGGCTGGATCGGCATCCGCCTCGACATGGGATCGTCCTCGGTGCTCGCCATCGCCGCCGGCATCGGCGCCGACTACGCCATCTACTTCCTCTACCGCCTGCGCGAGGAACGGGCGCGGGCCAGCGACGATGGCGCGGCGCTGCACGTCGCGATGCAGACCTCCGGCCGCGCCGTCATCTTCGTCGCCACCAGCATCGGCGCCGGCTTTCTCGCCATGGGTCTGTTCTCGCGCTTCTTCGGCCTGCGCCTGTTCGGGACCCTGATGCCGCTCGCCATGGCGGTCTCCTGTCTCGCGGCGCTGTCGCTCATGCCGGTGCTCGTGCTGCGCACCCGCCCGGCTTTCATCTTCGGCCGCCGCCGCGCCGCCGCCGCCGGCGAGCGCCGGCCGGCGCTGGGCTGACGCCGCGTCCGCCGAGCGCGTCAGCGGTCGGCGTCGGCGAGCAGTTGCCGCAGGCCGGCCAGGGGCACGCCGACGTCGGCGTGCCCCTGGCGCTGGCGGTACGCCGCGCCCTGGACGAGGGCGACCATGTGCCAGAACGGCAGGTGGGCGAGGAACGGGTCGGGATCGCAATGCGCGCGGTAGCCGTCGAGATAGGCGGCGCGCTGCGCCGGCGTCATCGGCCAGCGATACCAGGTGCGGCCGAGGTCGTACTCGCTCGGCGCCACCGCCACGGTTTCGAGATCGACCAGGCGGAGCTCGCCGTCGGGCCGGCAGACGATGTTGTCGGCGCAGTAGTCGCCGAGCGCCACCGTCGTCGTGCCGCGCGCCGGCGCGTGGCGCCGCGCCAGGCGCAGCAGCCCGCTCCCCTCGTGCTCGGCGAGGGAGCCGCCGGCGACGAGGGCGTCGAGGTCGCTGCGCAGCGCCGCGGCGCAGCGTCCCGCCGCCTGCGCGGGGTCGGCGTCGGAGCGGGCGCGCGCGTGCACCCGCGCCTGCGCCGCGCCGCAGCGCCGCAGCAGCGCCGCCGGCCATCCGGCGGCGGCGAGCGGCTGGCCTTCGACCCATTCGGTCAGCAGCGCCTCGCCGCCGTGCGCGATCAGTCGGGGCGCCAGCGCCCCGAGGTCGTCGATCAGCGCCGCCACCCGCGCCGCCGTGGCGGCCTCGAGCGTGCGCACGCCCTTCAACGTGCGGCCATCGGCGAAGCGCAGCCGGAAGGCGGTGGCGACCCGCGCCGGGCCGCGACGCGACAGCGGAATGGCGGCGACCAGCGGGCGCCCCACCGCCTCCACCAGCGCGGCGAGATCCGCGCCGAGCTCCGCTGCGGCCGTCATCGCGCTCTCTAGAGCAGATGCGCCGGCCGTCGCCAATCGCGCCCGCCCCGCGCTTCCGCTCTCCGGCGGCGCCGGCTACGCTCGCGACCTTGCGCCAGCCCGCCACCCGCCCCACGGCCGCCGCCGTCACCGCCGACTGGTCGGGACGCTTCCGGCCGGACATCGAGGGACTGCGCGGCCTCGCGGTGGTGCCGGTGGTGCTCTATCACGCCGCGGTGCCGGGATTCGCCGGCGGCTACGTCGGCGTCGACGTGTTCTTCGTCCTCTCCGGCTACCTGATCACCGGCCTGCTGCTGCGCGAAGCCGCGGCGACGGGCGCCGTCGCGCTGGCGGCGTTCTACGCCCGGCGCGCCCGCCGCATCCTGCCGGCGGCGGCGCTGGTGCTGGTGGCGACGCTGCTCGCGTCGGCGCTGTGCCTGCCGCCGGTGCGCGTACCGGACATCGCGGTCGACGGCGGCTGGGCGGCCCTGTTCTCGGCCAACCTCCGCTTCGCCCTGCAGGCGACGGACTACCTGCAGGCCGACCGCGCCCCGTCGCCGCTCCTCCACTACTGGTCGCTCGGCGTCGAGGAGCAGTTCTATCTCCTGTGGCCGGCGCTCGTCCTGCTCGTCGTGCGGCGGCGCGGCAACGGCGCGGCGCGTGCCGGAGCGCTCGCGTTCGCGGTCGCCGGCGCCTCGTTCGCCCTGTCGCTGCGCCTGACGGCGACGAACCTCCCCTGGGCCTTCTTCTCCCTGCCGACGCGCGCCTGGGAGCTCGCCCTCGGCGCGCTGCTCGCCGTCGCCGACGCGCGCCGCGTCGCGCTGCCGCGCGGGCTCGCCGCCCTGGCGGGCTGGAGCGGCGCGGCGCTGGTCGGCATCGCGGTGGGGTCGCTCTCCGCCGCGACGCCGTTCCCCGGCACCGCCGCCCTGCTGCCGACCGTCGGCACCGCGCTGCTGATCGCCGCCGGCGGGCAGGCGCCGCCGGCGGCGCCGAGCCGGCTGCTGGCGACGCCGGTGCCGCGCTTCATCGGGCGGATCTCGTACTCGCTCTATCTGTGGAGCTGGCCGCTGCTGGTCATTCCCGCCGGCGCGGCGGACGCGCCGCTGCCGCTGTGGCAGCGCCTGGCGCTCGCCGCCCTCGCCGTTCCGCTCGCCGCCGCCAGTCAGCAGCTCGTCGAGCAGCCGCTGCGACGCGGGCGGGGCATCGGGACGGTACCCGCCCGCAATCTGGCGTACGCGGCGGCGCTGTCGGTCGCCGTCGTCGCCGTCGCCCTCGCCACCTACGGCGGCGCGCGCTGGCGGCTCGGCGGCCGCGGCGTCGACAGCGCCGCGGCGCCGCCCGCGGCCCTGGTGCCGCTGCTCAGCGGACCGCTGCCGGACGATGTCCACCCTTCGCTCGCCGAGGTGGCGGCGGACATCGCGCGCCTCTATCCCGACAAGTGCCACCTCGGGGCGCGGGAGACGGAGGGCGCCGCCTGCGCCTACGGCGCGCCGGCATCGTCGCGCACCGTGGTGCTGTTCGGCGACTCGCACGCCGCGAACTGGTTTCCGGCCCTCGAGCCGATCGCCGCGGCGCGCGGCTGGCGCCTGCTGGCGCGCACCAAGTCGGCCTGCACCGCCGCCGACGTACCGGTCTGGAACTGGAGCCTCAAGCGCGTCTACGCCGAGTGCGCGACGTGGCGCGAGGGCGTGCTGCGCGCCATCGAGGCGGCGCCGCCGGCGCTCGTCGTCCTCGCCGCGGTGCGGACGGCGGCGGTGGTCGCCGACGGCCGGGTGATCGACGGCCCGCAGCGGGAGCGCGCCTGGGCGGACGGGCTGGCGCGGACGATCCGCCGCATCGCGGCCACCGGCGCCGCCGTCGTGATGATCCTCGACACGCCGCGCCCGGCCGGCGACCTGCCGACCTGCCTGTCGAAGCACGCCGACGACGTCGCCGCGTGCGCGACCGCGCGCTCGCAGGCCGTCGACGAGCACTGGCGCGCCCTCGAGCGCGCCACCGCCACGGACGCCGGCGCGTCGGTCATCGATCCCACCGACTGGGTGTGCCCGGGCGATCCCTGCCCGCCGGTGATCTCGTCGCGCATCGTCTTCCGCGACGACCATCACCTGTCGACCGCCTTCGTCACGCTTCTCGCCTCGCGGCTGGCGAATGCCCTGCCCGCGGACGGATCGATCGCCGCCGGCGGACGCGCGGCGGCGCCGTAGCCGCATCGCCCGCGGCGACGGGCGCGGAGGATCACGGCTCGCGGTCGCGGCCGTGCTCGTCGATGCCCCACAGGCGTCGCATCCGGCGCGCGAACTCGTCGCGCTGCGCGGCGCTCATGCGGGCGCCGTGCAGGGCGAAGAAGCGCCGGATGCCGGCGCGCATCGCGTCGCCGCGGTGCATGCCGAGGCGCGGCCCGCGATGCCGGTGGTGGCGGACCAACGCCGCGTGCAGCGGCGCGTAGCGCAGCCCCCCGTGCAGGCTCAGGCGGATGCCGAAGTCCATGTCGTTGGCGGCCGGCAGCGTCTCGTCGAAACCGCCGACCGCCCGGAAGACGGCGGCGCGCAGGATGATGTTCGAGCCGACGAGGCCGGGATTGCGGGTGAGGAACGCCGCCGGATCGAGCGCCGCCGGCGCCGCCTTCCCCGGCCGCTCGCTGCCGTCCTCGTCGTCGACGTACAGGATGTCGGTGCACAGGACGTCGAGCCCGTCGGCGGCGATGCGCGCCAGCGCGCTCGCCAGGTAGGTCGGCAGCCAGTCGTCGTCGTCGTCGAGGAACGCCAGCAGCGGGCCGCGGGCGCGCGCCGCGCCGCAGTTGCGCGCCCCGCTGGCGCCGCGGGCGTGGTCGTTGCGCACCACCCGCACGGCTGGGTCGTCGAGCGCCCGCGGCGCCGCGGCGGCGCGCCCGTCGTCGACGACGATGATCTCGGTCGGCGGCCGCGTCTGCGCGCACACCGAGGCGAGAGCGCGCCGCAGGAGGAGCGGACGGTCGCAGGTGGGAATGATGACGCTGACCCCCTCACCGTCTCGCACGCCGCTCTCCTACGGCCTCGCCCCGCGGCGCGCAAGGAACGGGGACCGCCAACCGCACCCGCCGCGGGCCGCCGCGGGTGGCCGCAGGTGGCGTCTGCGACTGCTGGCGGCGTGGCTGCGTGGCCGTCGCGCGCGGCCGCGGAGACACGCTCCGCCCGCCGCACACTACGAACGACAGGCAGGTGATCCGACTGCGCGCTTCGCGGCAATCCGGCTTGCGCGCCGGGAGCATACGGGATAGCGCGATGCGGCTGATGATCGGCTCGCGTTTGCTTCCCTCGGCGCTCGAGCAGCGCGTCCAGGCGCTGCGGCGCAGTGCGGTGTGGGCGTTGCGCGCGGCCTGGACGACGGGTCCGGGGCTGCTCGCCGGCGTCACCACGGTGTCGCTGGTTCGCGGCCTCATCCCGGCCGGCCTGGCGCTGAGCGCCCGCGGGATCGTCAACGGCGCCGTCGGCGGCCTGCACGCCGGCGCGCCGGCGCTCGGGCCGGTGCTGCCGTGGCTGCTGTTCGGCTTCGTTCTCACCGTCCTCGAGGGGCTCGCCGGGCTCGCCGGACCGCTGCTGCGCCAGCGCCTGCGCGATCAGCTCGCCACCCGGCTGACCAGCGAGGTGATGTCGCACGCGGCGGCGCTCGAGCTCGCTTTCCTCGAGGATCCGCGCGCCCAGGACGCGCTGCAGCGCGCCAAGGACGACCCGGCGGGCCACGTCACCACCTTCCTCACCAACGCCATCTCGGCGGCCAGCAATGCGCTGCAGATCGCCTCGCTGGTCGCCATCCTGGTGGTCATCGAGCCCTGGGTGGTCGCAGTGGTGCTGGTGCTCGCCGTGCCGTACCTGTGGTCGCAGGCGCGCCTCACCAGCGAACAGCACGCGCTCGAGCGCTCGCGCACCGCCAAGCGGCGCTGGACGCAGTACTTCGTCGGCACGCTGACCAGCGCCGCCTCGGCCGCCGAGGTGCAGTTGCTGCGCCTGGCGCCGCTGCTGACGCGCCGCTTCCGCGCCCTGATGGAGGAGTTCCGGACCCAGGACTGGATCCTGGCGCGGCGCGGCTTCTGGCGCGGCGCCGGCTTCGTCACCATCGCCACGGCGGCGATCTACGCCGCCTTCGTCCACGTCTGCTGGCGGGCGCTGCACGGCGGGCTCAGCGTCGGCGACCTGGCGATCTTCGGCGCCGCCAGCGCCCGCATGCGGCAAACGCTCGAGTCGTTCGTGCAGTTCGCGACCCAGGCGATCGGCGAGACGCTGTACGTCGGCGACGTCATCGACTTCCTCGCCGCGCGCCCGCGGCGCGACGCCGCGCCGACCGCGGCGCCGCCGGCGACCAGCCGCGTCGGGCTGGAGCTGCGCGACGTCCACTTCACCTACCCCGGCGCCGGCGAGCCGGCGCTGTGCGGCATCGACCTGCGCATCGCGCCCGGCGAGACCGTCGCGCTGGTCGGCGAGAACGGCGCCGGCAAGACGACGCTGGTGAAGCTGCTGGCGCGGCTCTACGACCCCGACCAGGGGAGCATCCTGTTCGACGGCCGCGATCTGCGCGACCTCTCGCGCGACGCCCTGCAGCGGCGCATCGCCTTCGTCTTCCAGGGCTTCGGCCGCTACGAGGCGAGCGCCGGCGACAACATCGCGTACGGCGACTGGGAGCGGCTGCTGGCGGACCGCGACGCGGTCGCCGCCATCGCCCGCACCGCCGGCGTCGAGGCGCTGCTCGCCCGCCTGCCGCGCGGCTACGACACCCATCTCGGGCGCCTGTTCGGCGAGGCCGACCTGTCCGCCGGCCAGTGGCAGAAGCTGGCGGTGGCGCGCGCCTTCGCCCGCGACGCGGCGCTGCTCATCCTCGACGAGCCGACCTCGAACCTCGACGCGCGCGCCGAGCACGCCCTGTTCGAGCAGTTCCGCACCCTCGCCGAGGGGCGGACGACGATCATCGTCTCGCACCGCTTCTCCACCGTCAGCATGGCGCACCGCATCGTCGTGCTCGACAAGGGCCGCGTGGTCGAGGCCGGAACGCACGCCGAGTTGCTCGCCCGCGCCGGCCACTACGCCACGCTCTACAGTCTGCACGAGCGCACCGGCCTGCGGGCCGCGGGTTGAGCGCGGATGGCATCGCCATCGGCACCGCCACCATGACCGCCCTGCTGACCATTTTTCTCGTCGCCGCCGCGCTGCTCTGGCTGTCGGTCTTCGGCTACCTGCTGGCGCTCCTCGCCCTGGCCGGCCACCGCCACTGGCGGCGCCAGCCGGTGAGCGAGCTGCCGCCGATCGCCGTGCTGATGGCGACGCTGAACGAGATCGACGACATCGACGCCAAGCTCGCCGAGCTGGCGCGCTGCGACTACCCGGCGGGACGGCTGCGCCTGGTGATCGTCGACGGCGGGTCGACCGACGGCACCGTGGCCCGCATCGAGGCGGCGCGGGCGGCCGGCGTGCCGATCGAGCTCCTGCGCCCCCCGCAGACGCAGACCAAGCTGGAGCAGCTACGCTTCGCCCTCGAGCAGGTCGACGAGGAGTTGGTGGTCACCACCGACGCCGACACCGCGCTCGATCCCGGCTGCGTCCGCGCCCTGGTCGAGCTGCTGGTGAGCGACCCGTCCACCGCGGTGGTCGGCGCGCGGGTGCGGCCGGGGACGGACCTGCTCGAGGAGCGCGTCTACTGGTGGTTCCTGAACTCGTTGTGGTGGCTCGAGGGCGAGGCGCTGTCGGCGGCGATCGTCTCCGGTGTCTGTTACGCCGTGCGCCGCTCGGTCGTGCTCGCCGCGCCACGCGCCGAGGGCGCCGACGACGTCCTCTTCGCGCTCGCCGCCGGCGCGCACGGCCACGGCGTGCGCCTGTGCCGCGCCGCCGGCGCGGTCGAGACGCGCGTCCCCCACACCCTCGCCGAGTTCGTCAGTTTCCGCCGCCGCCGCGGCGCCGGCTACCTCGGCGCGCTGGTCGCGCCGCTGCCGGCGCACGGGGTGAACGGCTGGCGCCTGGCCCGCGCCGTCCGCCTCTTCCACTTCATGGTCTCGCCCTTCATCGCCGGCGGTCTGCTGCTGCTGGGGCTGGCGCTGCTCGCCGCCGGACACTGGACCTGGCCGCTGCTCGCTGGCGCGGCCTTCGTGCTGCCGATCGCCGCGGCGCTCTTCGCCTCGCGCACGCTGGCCGCGCTCGGCGTCTCGCGGATGCGGCTGGGCCTCGCCGCGGTGCGCCTGGTCGGCCTGCTCTGGGTCTCGGTGCTGATGACCCCGCGGGCGATGCCGATCTCGCCCCGCCGCACCGCCGCGACCGGCGCCGACGCCACCGTGCGGCGCGGCGAGGAATCGCCTGCCTCCGACTGCTGAGGCCCTCGCGGCCGCTGCGCGCTCGCCGCGGCACCTGCCGACATCGCCGGCTGGACGGACCGTGCCACCGTGGTAAGGAAGGTGCACCACGCAGACCACGCGCACAGGAGGCCCGCGCTCCTGCGCGAAGGAGACCGGCCATGGCGGAAAGCGTCTACAAGGTCATCGAACTGGTGGGCACCAGCACCGAATCGTGGGAGAAGGCCGCGACGGCGGCGGTGAAGCGGGCGTCGAAGACGCTGCGCGACCTGCGCGTCGCCGAGGTCGTCGAGCTCGACATGGCGCTGGAGAAGGGCAAGGTCGCCGTGTTCCGCGCCAAGGTGCGGGTCTCGTTCAAATACGAGGACCGCTGACGCGGGGCGAGCGAGCCCCGCCGCCGCTCGCCCGCCCGGGGCCGCCTACGCGGCGCCGCGCCGCGACGCGCCCGAGCGCGACTGCGCCAGCACCGTCTCGTAGAGCTGCTCGAGGGTGCGGGCGGAGCGTTGGAATTCGTGCTGGCTGGCGCGCTCGAGGCTGCGGCGGGCGCCGGCGGCGAGCAGCGCCGGGGCGTCGAGCAGCGCATCGATGTGCGCCGCGAGGTCGTCCACGTCGCCCGGGCGGAAGCGGAACTCGGGCCCCGACGCGAACGCGCGCGAGGCGCTGTCGGGCGCATCGGCGACCAGCACCGGCAGGCCGGCGGCCATGGCGTCGACCACCGCCATGCCCTCGAGCTCGACCTCGCCGGCGTGGATGAACAGCGTCGCCTCGTCGTAGAGCTGCTGCAGGCGTTCGTCGCTCACGTAGCCGAACTCCACCGGCAGTCCGCGCTTGGCGGCGCGCGCCCGCAGGCGCGCCTCGAGGTGGCCGGCGCCGGCGACCACCAACCGGACCTGCTCGCGATGCCGGCAGCGCGCCACCGCATCGATGATCACGTCCTGCCGCTTCTCCGGCGCCAGGCGGCCGACGCACAGCAGCAGGTAGGGCGGCGGGCGGCGCTCGCGCCGCGGCGCGCGCGGCCGCGGCGTCACATGGGCGCCATTGGAGATCACCCAGGTCGGCGTCGTCAGGCCATACTGCCGCAGCCGCTCGGCCGCGAACGGCGATGGCACGACCACGGCGTCCGAGGGCTCGAAGAAGCGCCGGATCCACCAGCGGTGCATCCAGGCGACGATGCGCGGTGAGCGGATGCCGATGTTGTAGACGAAATTCTCGGGCTGGACGTGAAAGGCGGTGACCAGCGGCACCCCCATCCGTCGGGCGATCTTCACCGCCGCCATGCCGAAGTAGAAGGGAAACTGGACGTGCACCAGGTCGACGCTGGCGAAGACGCGCTCCAGGATGTCGCGCGACGGCCAGCCGAAGGTGATGCGGTTCTCACGCATGGCGCGGATGGGCACCTGGAACCCGGGCACGCACACCTTGCCGGGGGCCGGGGCGCCCGTGGCGACGACGGTGACCTCGTGGCGGCGGCGCAGCGCCTCGACGAAGCGCACCCCGGTGACCGCGCCGCCCGAGATGCCGTCTTCGTATGTGTCGGTGACGAACGCGATCCGCATACACCTACCCCCGCCGCCACCCGGCCGCGCATCCGGCAGCCCGCTCACCCCGAGGACTCCTTTCGCGGGCGGCGCCCGCGGCGCGCCCACCGGGGTTTGTCGCAGGGAATTCCACGCCGGACAAGCATTCCGAATTGCCGGCGCGACTACAAGCCAGGGGGCACCGGGAGGGCGGCGGCCCTGGCCGCCTGCGATCCGCCCTGTCATGATGCCGGCCGCCCATGCCGCGCCCCAGCCGTCTCACCGCCCTCGATCGCATGGACGCGGTGGTCCTCGACACCGAAACCACCGGCCTGGACGTCGCCCAGGCGCGCATCGTCCAGATCAGCGCCGTGCGCGTCGCCGCCGGGCGCGTGTTGGCCGAGCAGACGTTCGACGCGCTGGTCAACCCCGGCGGGCCGATCCCCCCTGCCTCCACGGCCATCCACGGCATCACCGACGCCATGGTCGCCGCGGCCCCGCCCTTCGCCACCGTCAAGACCGCCTTCGACCGCTTCCGCGGCGACGCGGTGCTGATCGGCCAGAGCATCGGCTTCGACCTGGCGGTGCTGCTGCGCGAGACGCGCCGCCTCGGCCAGCGCTGGGAGCCGCCGCGCTTCCTCGACACCAAGCTGCTCGCCGCCGCGCTCGATCCCGAGGCGGGCGAGCTCGGGCTCGACGCCCTGGCGGAACGGCTCGGGGTGCGGATCGGCGATCGCCATCGCGCCCTCGCCGACGCCCTGGTCACCGCCGAGATCTTCGTCCGCCTGCTGCCGCGCCTCGCCGCCGCCGGCGTGTCGACGATCGCCGACGCCGAAGCGCGCGCCAACGCGCAGACGCGGATCCGCTCCCGCCAGGTCGCCGAAGGCTGGTACGACGCCACCTCGGTCGAGGCGCTCGCGAACGGGGAGTCGAGCAGCGACGCGGCGACGCTGGCGCGCCTCGACGCCATCCCCTACCGCCATCGCATCGCCGACGTGATGCGGCCGGCGCCGATCGTGCCGCCGGCGGCGACCATCGCCGAGGCGATCGCGCGCCTGCTCGCCGAGGACTGCGGCGCGCTGCTCGCCGGCGACCCGGCGAGCGGCCGCGTCGACGGCATCGTCACCGGCCGCGACCTGCTGCGCGCCGTCGCCGCCGACGGCGCCGCGGCGCTGACGCGCAAGCTGGAGGCGGTGATGAGCGCGCCGGTGAGCGCCCTGCCGCCGGACGCGCTGCTGCACCGGGCGATGGCGCGCATGCAGCGACTCGGCATCCGCCACCTGGCGGTCACCGACGCCGGCGACCGCGGCCTCGGCGTGCTGTCGCTGCGCGACCTGCTCGCCGGACCGGCCGCCGATGCCCTGGCGCTCGATGACCGGCTCTCCGCTGCGCGCTCGCCGCGCGAGCTGGCGGCGGCGCGCGCCGCGCTGCCCGACCTGGTGCGGGCGCTGCGCGCCGACGGCGTCCCGGCCGACGAGATCGCGGCGGTGATCAGCGTCGACCTGCGCGAGCTCCTCGCGCGCGCCGCGATGCAGGCGGAGAAGCGCATGGAGAGCCGTGGCGACGGCCGCCCGCCGGTGCCCTACGCGCTGCTGGCGCTCGCCCGCCTCGGGCGCGGCGAGTGCCTGTTGGCGCCCGAGCTGGCGCACGCCATCGTCTACGCCAGCGGCAGCGCCGGCGGTGCGGAGGCGGCGTGGTTCGCCGCCTTCGCCGGACAGCTCGCCGAGGTGCTCGCCGAAGCCGACGCGCTGGGCGGCGACACCGTCCCGCGCGCCGCCGACCCCGCCTGGTGCCGCAGCCTCGCCGACTGGCGCCACCAACTGGCCGCGTGGGCCGGTGACGCGCCCGACGCGGCGGCGGCGGCGGCCCTGCTCGACTTCACCGTCGCGCACGGCGACGGCGAGCTCGCCGACGAGCTGCGCGACCTGGCGGTCGCCATCGCCGGCAGCAGCGCATCGCTGGTGCGGGCGCTGCTGCCGCCCGGGCGGCCGGCGGCGGCGGTCGACGGGCGGCGCATCGACCTCGGACCGGCGCTCGGCGCTTTCGAGTCGGCGGCGCGCGCCCTGGCCGTCGCCTCGCATCTCGCCACCCGGCCGACCGCCAGGCGCTTCGCCGACGCGGCATCCCTCACCGGCATGTCGCGCGCCACCGTCGACGATCTGACGGCGGCGCACGCGCGGCTGCTCGAGCTGGCGCTGGCGCAGCAGGACGCGGACGCCGCGGCCGGCGGCGTGCCGTCACTGCTCGTCGAACCGGCGCGCCTGGATGCTCCCACCCGCGCCGAGCTCGACGCCCTGCTGCGCCACGCCGCCGGCGCCGGCGACGTGGTGCGCGCCGCCCTGGCGCTGGTGTGAAGGAGGGGCCGAACGTGGACGCGGCGCGGCGGACACGGCAGGCGATGCGCGCCATCGGCTGGGGCGCCGCCCTGGCAGTGGCGCTCGCCGCCTGCGCGACGCGGCCGCCGGCGCCGGCGACGCGTCCGGTGTCGGCGCACGACCTGCTCGGCACCGAATGGCTGGCCGAGGACGTCGGCGGCGCCGGCGTCGCCGAGGGTTCCCACTCGACCCTGCGCTTCGCCGCCGCCACCCAGGTCGACGGCGACACCGGCTGCAACCGCTTCAGCGGACCGCTGACCGAGGACGGCGCCGGCATCCGTATCGGCCCGCTCGCCACCACCCGCCGCGCCTGCGCCCCGGCGCTGATGGACCAGGAACGCCGCTACCTCGCCGCCCTGGCGCGCGCCACCGGCTGGCAACGCGAGAACGACCGGCTGATCCTGCTCGACGACGCCCGGCAGCCGGTGGTGCGCTACTCGCAGGTCGAGCCCCACCTGCCGACGCGCCCGTAGTCGCGACCTGACCGCCGCGCCAGCGTCCACGTCCGCGGGCTGCCCGAGCCAGCGGCAGCCGCGCCGCGCGACGGTTTCGATGAAGCGGGGATTGCGGCGATCGTCGCCCAGGGCATCGCGCAGCTCGCCGATCGACTTGTTGAGGGTTCCTTCGGTCACCGCGATGCCGGGCCAGGCGTCGAGCAGTCGATCCTCGTCGCCTCGATGGTCCCGGCTCCGATCGTCAGCTTCGGTCAGACGCCGACCGGCACCTTCGATATCGATGCCGAGGGCACGATCGAGCATGTGACGCAGAGCTGAGGCCCGGCGCACGCGGCGACGGCGCGCCCCGGCCGCCATCGCGCGGTACCCGGCGATCCGCGGCGCGGTCGATCCCGTTGCGCCAGCCGTACTGCGACGCCGACCGCCGCGGCGACCTCGACCCCCATCCTCACCGCGACGACGACCGTCTCGGTCACCTCGAGCCCGTCACCGTCGCGAGCACCGACCGTGAGCAGTGCGCTCGCCGGTTGTGGCTGATCCGTTCGGACCCGAACCCTGGCCGCGGGAGCCTCCGCTCACGGACGGCCAAGACTCGTCCTCGCGCCACAGCGCGGCGCCGATCACGCCCCGCAGCCCTGCAGGGCGGCGTTCACCGCCGCGATCAGGTCGTTGATCTGCACCTCGCCGGAGCCGTCGGCGTCGGCGTTGACGCAGGTGTCGTACGCGGCATTGCCGAGGGCGACGTTCACGGCGGCGATGAGCTCGTTGATCGACACCGCGCCGCTGCGGTCGCAATCGCCGGCGCAGCCGAGACTGCCAGCGGTCCGGGTCGCGGTGGCGGTCGAGCCGGGCGGCACGGTCAGCGTCGGCGTCGGGGTGCGCGTCGCGGTGCGGGTCGGCTCGGACGCGGCCAGGTAGGTGGAGTCGATGCGGGCGGCGTTCAGCATGGCGATGTACAGGCGGCCGTCGCTGCGGCCGACGATGCCGGCGGGATAGGTGTCGGGGTCCAGGTCGAACTTGGTGATGCGTCCGTCGCGCGCCAGGCGGCCGAGGCGGTTGGCGTCGCTCTCGGTCCACCACATGGCGCCGTCCGGCCCGAGCGTGATGTAGAGCGGGAACGCGTCCGGGTCGGCCGTGCCAAGCTCGGTGATGACGCCGGCGGTGGTGATGCGCGCGATGCGGCCGGGCTCGGCCTCGGTGAAGTAGAGGTTGCCGTCGGCGCCGGCGGCGATGCCGGAGGGATCGGCGCCGGGTGAGGGGATGGAGAACTCCACCACAGCACCGCTGGTGGTCATGCGGCCGATCGTGTTGAGGCCCGGATCGGTGAACCAGAGGTTGCCGTCGGGACCGACCGCGAGGCTCTGCGGCTGGCTGACGTCGACGGCGATGCGCGGGCCGCCGAGGCCGGCGGCCGGCGCGATCGGAAAGTGCTTGATCACGCCCATCGGCGTGATGCGGCCGATGCTGCCCGCGTCATACTCGGTGAACCAGAAGTTACCGTCGGGCCCGAGCACGATGTCCTGCGGGTTGCTGGGCTTCGGCTGAATGGAGAAGTAGATCACCTCGCCGTCGGCGGTGATGTGGCCGATGGTGTCCTGCTCGATATCGGTGAACCAGGCGGTGCCGTCGGGTCCGACCGCCACCGCGACCGGGAAGTGGCCCGCGCCGAGCTCGTACTGCAGCAGACCGCCCTGCGGGCCGATGCGGCCGATGCTCGAGCGCACCGCGTCGACAAACCAGATGCTGTCGTCGGCGCCGCGCGCCAGCGCCAGCGGGCCGCCGTTGGCGATATTGAGGCTGGCGAAGGCGAGCGCGTCGAGGTGCCCGATCGCGTCGACGTAGGGCTGGGTGAACCACAGCTTCCCGTCGGTGCCGACGGTGATGTCCTCGGCGTGGTCTTCGTCGCGCAGCGGCAGAATCTCGTCCAGTGTGCCGGCCTGATTGATGCGCCAGATGCCGCCGTCGAAGTTGGTGAACCACAGGTTGTCGTCCGGGCCGCGGATGATGCGTTCGGGCGTTCCCGCGATCGGCTCGCCGCCGCCGGTGGGGGCGATCGGCCGATCGAATTTGGTCAGCGTGCCGTCGGTGGCGTAGCGCCCGATCAGGTACTGGCCGTTGATGTTGGTGAACCACAGCGCGCCGTCCGCACCGGTGGTGAGGGACAGCGGCTCGCCGTCGACGTCGCGGATCGTGCTCTGCCCGTTGGTCGCCATGCGGCCGATGCCGCCGATGGTCGGAAGGACCTCGCCGGCGGGGCCGTTGAAGCGGCCGCCGCGCGTCGCGAACCACAGGGCGTTGTCCGGGCCGCGCGTGATGCCGAGCACCGGCCGATCGAGGACGAACTCGCTGATGGTGCCCGACGGCGTGATGCGGCCGATCATGCCGAAGTCGATGCCGCGGCTGGCCGGCGCCTCGGTGAACCAGATGTTGCCGTCGGGTCCGCTGGTGATATCGAGCGGCGCCGTGAACTCGCCCGGCAGCGGAAACTCGGTGATCGTCCCGTTCGGCGTGATGCGCCCGATCGCGTGCGCGTTGTACTCGGTGAACCAGATGTTGCCGTCCGCGCCGCGCGCCATGAAACCCGGCTGCGTGTTGAGGCTCGACGGCGTCGGGAATTCCGCGAACCCGACGCCGGGCGTATAGCGACCGATGGCGCTTCGCTGCGACTCGCAGAACCAGACCTGACCATTGGGCGTCACGACGATGCCCGTCGGAAAGGCGCCGTCCCTCATCAGGGGCAGCGTCTCGTAGTTGTGGAGCGAATCGATCGGTCCCGCCTCCACCCGCGCCGCGAGCAGACTCACCGCAAAACCGATCCCAGCCCGTTTCCATGCCGCCATGCGTCGGGCATACGCGGACTGGCGACGAGAAGTCCATGACCCGGTCCCCCGAGCTCCCGCCCCGATGGGTGCGGCACGGGTTGGGCACGGGGGAGGAGCACGCCGCTCGGCTGTCGGGAGTGACCCTGGCTGGACTCGCGGCTCACGGCTTCCCGACCGCCCCGAGCAGGCCCTGCGGCTCGTGGACGTCACCGTGGAGGGAGCCGGTGGTGCGCGACTCGCAGGTCGAGCCCCACCTGCCGACGCGCCCGTAGTCGCGACCTGACCCCCGACGGCGCGCTCCGCCCGCCGTCGGGGATCTCGCGCCGCGACTGGATCGATCGCGCACCTGCCCCGTCTCCTGCTGCTTCTCGCGTTCGATCTGCCTAGGCGCAGCGGATCACGAATATCCTTTCCGCATCAGCAGCCCAGACTGCACTCACGTGCCAGGTTTCCTGGATGCACGTCCAACCCGACCGCGTGAGCTCCTTCGACACGGCACAAGGCGCCCTTGCCTGCATCCCCGGTAGTCAGGTTCACGAGCAAACGCCCCGCCGCCGGGCGTTCAACACGCACTTCACTGCATGATGTAGCCAGCTTTGCTGACATTGCTTACTCCCGATTCCTCCCGGCTGACATGCAGATCGTGCGAGATGGGAACCAGCGGGAACGAGTAGAGGATCAGGTCGTAGAAATCGAACAACCACCCCGCCCAAGTGGGCAGCAGGATTAACGTAGTGCTGGCGCGAGGGCCGCACCTCCTGGTTCAGGCGGGGCGATGGCGTGGTCGTCATGGCAACCGTCTTAGGGAGAGAGCGGCGGCGTCAATAATTGCAGAGCGCGCACCGCCAACTCGGTCGCCATGACTTCGACCTCCATCCCGCCCGCAGTGTTTCGGAGTTCAGTCGGTCTGGGTACGCCAAAGAAGCCGATCCGATGACGAGCCGCCCCTACCGTCGTCAGCGGTCGCGGCCCGTCATCGGATCGTGCTCTGGTCGAGCATTGACGCTCGGCGCCGACACTTGGTACGGATGCGAAAGACGGACAGGGGGTCGCGATGGCGGGACGCACGTATGTCACTCCCCTGCTGCTGGCGGTGATCGCCGTGGTCGGGGGAAGCCCTGCACGAGGCGACGTCGATCTCACCGGATCCTGGAGACTCGACACCGGATTCGACATCATCACCGTCGACGCCGTCCAGTTCGGAACGTCACTCACGATCTGGGACTTCAGCGGGGCGATCGATCCGGTCACGGGCACGTTCATGCTCGAAGCACCGCCGAGGCCGGGCGGCGCCCTCCCCGACGGAACACCATATCCGCCGTCGCCCACCGGCAGAACGATGAACGGCACGGCCAGCGACAGCGACCATCTCTCCGCCACCGTCGTCGATTGGATCTTCAAGATCACTCCGCCGGTCGACGTCCAGCATTTTCCGTGGTTCGGGTTCGTGTACCCGGTCGCGGGCACGCGGCTGACGCCGACGCTATGTGGTGATGGCCAGCTCGATCCCGACGAGCTCTGCGACGACGGCATCGCCAACGGCGTCGACGGCTGCTGCTCCTCGATGTGTACGCTGGTGGACGGGGATGGAGACGGAATCTGCGACGCAGCCGACGACTGTCCGGCCTACTACGATCCGGCTCAGACGTGTCTCGTCGCGTTCGAGCTCTCGCTGGGGCGCGTCAACGCCCACGGACGCGCCCGCCTGCACGGGACCTTGGCGGGAATCGGCTCCGTGACCCATGTCACGCTGACGGTCGGGGCGACGACCCGGACCGCGGTGCTGGTTTCTTGCGAAGCAAACTCCAGCCAAACCAAGGTCCGCTGCACCAACGCCGACCACTCGCTTCGCCTGCGCCTGCAACGGCCGGCAGCGGCGGACGATTGGAGGCTCCGCGTCACGGCGACCGACCTCCCCGCGAGCGCGACGGGCCCGCTCGGCATCGAGATCGAGGACCGTGTGAACGGGAACGTCGGGGCAGACCAGTTGACGAATTGCACGCGGCGTCATTCGCGGCTCCGTTGCGTGCCCTGACAGTCGAGTGGGTGGAGATGCCAACCCCCGCGTGGCGGGCTGAACGCCCGTGGTTGGCAACCCGAGTCCAGGGGAATGCGCGGTCTCAACAAACCTGACCGACTCGCCTCCGCGCGCACGGCGCACGATCGATGGGCTCCGTGCTACGACCACGACGCCAATGTGGTCTTCCTCCCGGACAGCTCGCCGGCTTCGGTCGAGCGCTCACACGCCCGCCAACGGCTCGCGCGCCCCGGACTGTGGCGGGTGTCTGCGCCGGGTGTCGACCAGGCCGACCCGCACGCCACCGCGCGTGGCCATTGGCGACCCTGGCAAGCTGCCGGGCCCATGCGCCCCTGATCGCGCCGCTCGACCGCGCGCCCGCGTTCGCAACACCACCGCAACGTTGCGACTCCGGTTCCAACGGCAACGGCGACGTTATGCACGCGGCATTCGCCACCCGCGGCGAGGGCGCCCCCGCGGCGAGGACGAGGACGCCCCAGCCGAGAACGCGCGAGAACCGACCGCCTCTGCGGATCAACGCATGAAAGTTCCCCGTGGTCCGTCCATCACCCTCGACCCGCGGCGCGAGTCCTCCAGGAATTGTTCAAGATCCACCCGGCCCCCGACCGGACGTCTCGCGAGTCGCGGCCGATTCGGACTTGTCCTCACCCCTTCGTGCCTCGCCATCCCGGGCAATCTGGTCGCGGGCGGAGGCCTTTGCGGCTATGGTCCCCGGCATGGACCGCGCCCACCTTCGGACTCGCCTGTTCTGACTCGGCGAGGAACCAGATGACGACTACGTCGCGGGCTTGACGCCGGCGGCACGCATTGGCGTTGGTGTGGCCGATCACGCTCCAAGCGTGGGCTTTTCAGACGGGGACGAACGATGAACCGCGACTTCGCCGAGATGTTGGCCGCGTTGTCCGCGGCGGGCGTTGAGTTTCTCGTCGTCGGTGCCTACGCCATGGCGGCGCACGGCCTGCCCCGCGCCACCGGCGACATCGACATCTGGGTGCGTCCGACACCCGACAATGCCGAGCGCGCGCTGCGCGCCGTGCAGTCATTCGGGGCACCGCTGTTCGGGCTGACCATCGAGGACCTGGTCCGCTCCGACGCGAGGTCGAATCGAAGGCGCGCACCATCGACGTCGCCCAGCTCCTGCCGCTGATCGAGGGGCAGTGACGAGCCGCGCGTGGACGCCGAGCTGTTGGTCCGTTTCCTCGTCGGTCTCGTGCTGCTGATCGCCGGCGCCGAGGCGCTGGTGCGCGGCGCCTCGCGCCTGGCCCTGGCGATCGGGCTGTCGCCGCTGGTGATCGGCCTGACGGTGGTGGCGGCGGGCACCAGCTCCCCCGAGCTGGCGGTGAGCGTCGCCGCGGCCCGGAACGGCCAGGGCGACATCGCGCTCGGCAACGTCGTCGGCAGCAACGTCTTCAACGTGCTCTTCCTGCTCGGCCTGTGCGCCCTGGTGGTGCCGCTGCGGGTCTCGGCGCAATTGGTGTGGTGGGACGTCCCGGTGATGATCGGCGTCTCGCTGCTGGTCCTGCTGCTCGGCCTCGGCGGCCACCTCGGCCGCGGAGAGGGGCTGCTGCTGCTCGCCGGCCTGGCCGGCTACGTCTGGTACTCGGTCGTTCTCGGCCGGCGCGCCGGCGCCGCGGTCCAACTCGACGCCGCGCCGGGCGGCTCGACCGCCGCGCACCTCCTGTGGATCGGCGCCGGACTGGCCATGCTGGTGCTCGGCGCCCGCTGGCTGGTGGAGGGGGCGGTGGCGCTCGCCCACGCCGCCGGCATCAGCGAGCTGGTGGTCGGCCTGACGGTGGTGGCGGCCGGCACCTCGCTGCCCGAGGTGGCCACCTCGGTGGTCGCCAGCCTGCGCGGCGAGCGCGACATCGCCGTCGGCAACGCGGTCGGGAGCTGCATCTTCAATCTGCTCGGCATCCTCGGCGCCGCGGCAGTGGTCGCCGGCGATCTCGCGGTGGCGCCATCGCTGCGCACCTTCGACCTGCCAGTGATGGTCGCCACGGCCGTCGCCTGCCTGCCGATCTTCGTCAGCGGCCACCGCATCAGCCGCCTCGAGGGCGGCATCTTCTTCGCCTACTACCTCGCGTACACGACCTACCTGATCCTCGCCGCCTCCCGGCACGATGCCCTGCCGGCCTTCAGCGGCGCCATGCTCGCCTTCGCCCTGCCGCTGACCGTCCTCACCCTGGGGGTCGTCTTCCTGCGCGAGCGGCGCCCCGCCTGAGCTCGCCAGCTCGCGACTCGCGGCGAATCACGCGCCGTCTAACCGTTGAGCGCAGCAAGACTCTGCGCGACCCGCTCCACCGCGCGATGGCCTTCCTCCATCGCTTCCTTTCCACGGTGGAAATCGAGCAGGCGAAGGTGCGCCAGCCGGGGGGCGACAACCACCTCCGGCGGCTCGCCGGCCATGCGGCTGCGCGCAATCCGGACCTGCACGATGTCCATGCACGTGGTGAGCACGTCCAGCATCGAGGGCATCACCGGTTCGTCGGACGACGCCGCGGGTGCGAGGGCGCGGAGGTTCTCCTGCAGCTTGCGCATCCACTTCTCGACGCCGCCGGGTGGCGCGCTGGGTTGCGAGGCGGCGCGAAAGCGACGGCCGAGGATGTCGGATCCGAGGTCGACCGCGATCACGATATCCGCGCCCATGGCGCGCGCGACCGACACCGGCACCGGGTTGACGAGTCCGCCGTCGACGAGGAGCGTTCCCTCCCAGCGCACCGGGGCAAACAGCCCGGGCAGCGCTGCCGAAGCGCGCACGGCGTCGACGGACGAGCCGCGCCGCAGCCAGACTTCTGCCCCCGTCCGTAGACACGTTGCGACGGCGGCGAACGGCACCCGCAGCTCATCGATCGGACGGTCCGTGAAATGTCGGCGAAAGAACCGGGTGAGGCGATCGCCTCTCAGCACTCCACCACCGAGGCCGACGTCGAGTAGCCCGAGCACGTCACTGACGCGCTGTTCGAGGACCCAGCGCTCCAGTCGATCCAGATCTCCCGCCGCGTAGGCCGCACCGACCAGTGCACCGATCGACGTCCCGCACACGATCTGCGGCTGGATGCCCGCCCGCTCGAGCGCGCGGATGACGCCGATGTGAGCCCACCCCCGCGCCGACCCGCTCCCCAGTGCGAGCCCGATGCACGGCCTGTGCGGCGCAGTCATGTCCGTACCGTCTATCAGAACGTGGGGATCACGGCGCCACGTCCTCGCAGCGCACTCCACCTTGCCATGGCCTGGTACTGCTCCAGCCCGCATGCCGCAGGCACTCGCTGCGGGAGCGGTGCCGCCGTGATCGCCCCGCACGCCGACGGGGTGCGCGGACGCGGCCACCGCCCCTCCTCCTTCGGCGCGCCCAGCCGGCGTGCGCCCGCGGAGGACCTGCCCATGGGTGCGCATCGCCTGCCGGCGTTCGAGATCGGGGTGCGAGGGCACGTCGGCCCCCTCGAGCGCGCCCTGCTCCGGCCCCGGACCGCGGCGGGCGCGTGCGCCGGGTGCGTCGACCAGGCCGACCGGCGCGCCACCGCGCGTGGCCATTGGCGACCCTGGCAAGCTGTGCCGCCGCCCCCGCGCCCCTGACACGCGCCGCCCGCCCGCCAGGGCGAGCCAGCGCGCGCCGGCGCAGCGGCTACCCGCCGCACTGCGGCGGCTTCACGTCGAAGACCGGTGGGTCGAGGCAGTTCTCGTAGCAGAACTCGTAGCTCGGGACGCAGGGCGGCTGCGGGGGAAAGGGGCCGTTCTCGACCGGGACCAGCGACGCCGCGGTGTCGCAGGGGCCGTTGGCATTGTCGGGGCAGATGACGGTGGCGTCGGTGGTGAAGGCGCCGAGGGCGGTGGCGCCGTACTCGAAGCTGAACGGTTGGCCGTTCTGCTCCGTGAAGGTCCAGGTGCCGGGGGCGGTGGCGACGGCGGCGTTGCGCAGGGTGGCGCCGAGAACGCTGCTGGCGGAGGAGAAGTCGGCGCCCTGGAGGTAGGCGGTGTCGAGCTTGGCGTTGGTGAGGTCGGCGCCGTTGAAGGTGGCGTTGACCAGCACGGCGTTGTCGAACACGGTGTCGGTGAGGCTGCCGCTGAAGGCGGCGCCGGCGCAGATGGCGTTGCTGAGATCGGCGGCGTCGAGCTGCGTGCGCACCAGTTGCGCGCTGCCGTAGAGATGCGCGCCGGAGAGATCGGCGCTGCGCAGGTCGGCGTCGGTCAGGTCGGCGTTGACCATGTACGCGCCGCCGAGCTGCGTGACCTGGCCGCTGCTGCCCGGCTGCACGCCGGCGACGAGGCCGCGCAGCGAGGCGTTCTTGAGGCTGGCGAGATTGAGCCGCGCGCCGATCAGCTCGGCGTTGTCGAGGATGGTGCCGCTCAAGTCGGCTTCCTCGAGGCCGGCGCCGTTCAGGTTGGCGTACGACAGGTCGACGCCCTTGAATTGCGTCGTCCGCTGCGGGAACTGGCAGCCGCCGGTGCCGCTCGGCAGGCAGGCGAGATTGACGCCGTGCGCGGTGCCGTCCGACAGCGTGGCGCCGGCGAAGCTGGTGGTCGACGAGAGCGTCGCGCCCGACAGGTCGACCCGTGACAGATCGATGCCGTCGAAGTTGCTGCCGGAGAAGTTGGCGCCGGCGAAGTTGGTGGTGCCGGTCAGCGTGCTGTTGGCGAACGACGCCTGGCGCAGATCCGTGCCGGCGAAGTCGATGCCGGTGAGGTCGACGCCGTTGAAGGTCGCGCCGGTCGTGGCGTCCGACAGCGTCGCGCCGGCGAAGCTCGCCGGGGCGCCGTCCGCCGCCGGCTCGCCGGACGCGTCGCGCCCCATCACGTCGGTGCCGTCGAAAACCGCGCCGCGCAGATCGCTGCCGGCGAAGTCGGCCGAGGCGCTCGACGCGTAGTCGAACGTCGCGCCGGCGAACGAGGCCCCCTGCAGCGTCGCGGTGCCCAGGCAGGCGCTGGCGAAGGTCGCGCCGCTGAAGTCGGCCCGGTCGAGCGCCATCGGCGTCAGTCCGTTGGCGAAGGTGGTGTTGCAGTGGATGACGCAGCAGCCGCTCGGCTCGAGATCCTTGTGGGTGCGGCAGCTCGGCCCCTGGCACGTCGCGCCAGCAGCCGGCAGGAACCGCGCGCCCTTGAAGCTGGCGCCGGTCAGGACCGAGCTGCCGAAGAGCACGCTGTCGAAGCTGGCGTGATCGAAGATCACGCCGGTCATCGTGTCGGCGTAGAAGAAGACGCCGCTGCTCAGCGACGCGCCGGTGAAGTCGGACGTACTGAGGTCGAGGTTCCGCAGCTCCAGAAAGCCCTCCATGACGAGACCGCGCAGGTCGCAGCCGACACAATCCTCCCCGGCTTCCAGGCGTTCGACGTCGGCCGGATTGGGGCCGTCCGCGCCGCCGATCGTCGGCCGCAGGAACACGGGCTGCGGCGCGGCCCCCGGCACGCCGGCGCGCGGGTGGCGGACCTGGAGCGTGAGCGCGCCGGAGACGGTCGCGGTCTGCGCGCGCGGCGCGCCGCCGACCTGCATGACCGTGGCGCCCATCTCGTTCAGCAACGTCAGGGTCGGGGCGGCCGCGAACGAGTCGTCGACCGCCAGGGTCAGCCGCGTCGGCCGGGCGAAGTAGTAGGGCACCTCGTCGACGCCCTCGATGGTGCCGGTGTCCGGCGACATCGCGGCGTCGGCTTCGAGGTCGAGCAGGACCGTGTGCGTGGCGTTCAGCGCCTGATGCGGGTGCCGCAGCAGGTAGGCTTCGGAGATGCCGCCGGGCGGCGGCGCGGCGGGCGCGCCGCTCGACGCCTTCGAGCCGCCGCCGCCGCACGCGGCGACGAGCAGGGTCAGGGCGGCGAACGCGATCGGCAGCGCGCGACGCATCGACACGCGACTCATGCGACGGGCAGCGCGGGACAGCCGCCGGGCGTCACCGGAATCCAGTGCGACAGCGAGGGCTCGACGCGCGGCGCGCCGGCGATGGTCTCGTAGTTGAGCGTGTACACGTTGCGGAAGGTGTCGACCGCCAGGCGCGCCGCGGCCACGCCGGTCGTGCGCACCAGGAAGTTACCCGCCGGATCGTAGAGATCGAGCCGGTAGTCCGCCGCCGTGGCGCCGTCGTTCACGTACGACAGCACGTACATGTAGCCGAGGCCCTCGACGCCGAGATCCAGGTAGACGATGCCGGCGCCCCGCTCCAGCTCGACGATGTTGGTGGTGCCGCCCTGAAAGCGGGCCACCGGATTGCCCGACACGTCGACCGCCTGGATGCGCTGATTGCCGTTCTCCAGAATCAGAATCGTCGAGCGGAACACGGTCACCGCCACCGGCGCGTCGAGCAGGCCGGGCCGCCTGCCGAAGCCCATCTTCGAATACGAGAACGGCACGGCCTGCGGCGCCGTGTTCGGATCGTCCGGCGCGGCGGGGAGCTCGAGGATCTCCATCTTGTGGTTCTGGCGGTCGACGCCGACGACATGGCCGCTCGGCATGACGACCAGCGAATCGAGCGCGTAGGCGAAGATGCCCCAGGTGAGGGGGTTGTCGAGGTTGTAGGGGGAGTCGTCGTCGACCGTCACCGACTGCAGATAGAAGCCCTGCTGGGTCGGCTGGAGGAAGAAGTTGCGGCTGCCGCCGGCGGGACCGACCTTGTCGTAGACCGCGGTGATGGTCTGCTGCAGGCCGCACGACAGTTGCTTCAGGCCTGAATCGGGATCGATCGCCAGCGACACGTTCTGGATCATGTGCATGATGCCGCCGTTGCCCTCGCCGCAGAACGGCACTCCCTGCCCGCCCGCCTCGTAGGCGTAGCCGGCCGCGCCGGTGCGCTGGCTGATGGTGATGCCGGTGACGTCGTTGAGCGCGTCGCCGCTCCCCTTCATCAAGCTGGCGATGGTGGCGGTCGGCGCCGCGGTCTCGACCCACGCGTGCTGGCCGTCCTGGTACTCGAGCTTCAGCTCGTGCGCGTACTGCGTCGCCGACGTGAGCGGGATCAACAGCTCCTTGATGGTGATGTTGATCTCGCCCTGCGTCGCCGGCACCGGACCGTACGGGCCGGGCGCGCCGCTGGCGCCGGTGCACACGCCGACGACGCAGCCGCTGGCGCTGGTCAGGAACACGTCGACCGTGACGTTGCCGCCGGACGGCACGCCGTCGAACATCACCGGGATCGGATCGGCCTGGCCCGGCGCGATCGCGCCGGTGCGCTTGAAGGTCACCTTCGAGTCCGCATCGTAGGTCAGGGTGACCTCGTACGCGCGCGCCGTCGCCGGGAACTCGAAGTCGGCCGGGTCGCGGTTGAGGATCACCGTCGTGTTCATCGTCAAGGTCAGCTTGTTGGTGAACAGCGCCGGGCTGGCGAACACCTCGCCGACGCTCTGGCCGATGGTCGCCACGTCGGCGGCGACGGCGACGATGCGGAAGGCGAGCCCGAGCGGACCGGTGAACTCGACGACGTTGGTGGCGATGGCGCTGGCGATGATGTAGGCGAGCACGGCGGCGCCTTCGCCGGTGGCGAAGAAAGCGCTCAGCACGGCATTGCCGAGACTGATCAGCGCCTCCTTCGCGCTGTGCGAGTTGGCCGAGCCGAAAATGCCGTTGGCGAGGTCGGGGCCGGCGAGGCCGAGGATGAGCGGCAGCGACGCCTTGAGAATCTGCACGATGCCGACGCCGAACTGGCCCGACAGCTTGCTGAGCATGTTGGCGCTCACGGCGACGCCGGCGATCAGCATCATCGACGGAATGCCGATGTTGAAGATCAGCGTCAGGATCGAGCCGCCGACCGCCTCGGGGCAGAAGGCCGCGCCGCCGACGCCGAGACTGCCGAAGTAGACCTTGGCGATTGACGCGTCCGCCGGCACCTCGAAGCGCACGCTGGAGAGGGGAACGTCGTCGCCGATGCGCGGAATGCCGAGCACGGTGAAGTTGCTGTTGATCCAGGCGAGGTACGTGGCGCGGCTGGTGTCGTCGCTGGTCGGGTTCTGCACCGGCAGATCGCCCGACTCGTTGGCGAACCCCACATAGGCCGACAGGTAGCGGATGTAGTCGTTGCGGAACTGCAACTCGACGGTGCGGGTGGCGGCGTCGACGACGGTGGCGGCGACGAACTTCACGCCGTGGACGCCGGTGCCCGGCGGATATTCCGCCGTCACCGAGAACGGCGCCGCGGCGGCCGCGCCCGGCGCGTCCGATCCCGATGCGTCGATCTCGGTGATCCCGCTGGTGGGGTGCCAGTTGGTGCCCTCGAACCTATCATCGTCGAAGATGGCCTGCTTGATCTGCTGCGCCACCGACGTGACGCTCTGCGAGACGGCGTCGTCGGGATCGTAGCGATAGGCCGGGTTGCCCTGGTCGTCGGTCACCGGCTTGCCGTTCGGATCGGTCACCTGCACCAGGGTCGCCCAGCCGCCGGTCGTCTTCGCCGGCCACGCGGCGGCGATGTCGAAGGCCAGGGTGGCGAGGTACGGCGTGCAACTCGGGTCCGCGGCGCCGCACGGCGCGCTCTCGATCATGTTCAGGATCGCCGCGCCCTGCGCGACGTCGAGATTCATGATCTCCTGGCCGTGGAAGACGAGCGACACCGCGGTGTCCCACGGCGTGATGTAGCCGGGGATGCCGATGACCAGATTCTGCAGTCCCGACCCGGCAGGCGCCGCGACGGTGCGCGGCGCCGCGGCCGGACGCGCGGACGCTGGAATGTGCACGTAGAGCGCCGCCAGCGCGTCCCGGCCGTCGGCGTCGACCCCGGTCACCATCAGCAACTGCAGCGCGTCCGCCGGCAGGTCGACGTCGGCGACGTAGTGCGTCAGCCGCTCGTCCGGCACGGCGCCGAGCATCGGATCGCCCTGCCGCGCGGCGGCGCGCGACTCGGCGGTGTGGGCGACGATCGCCGCGCGGTTCGACTCACTCATCACCGCGATCAGGCGCAGGTCGCGCAACGGCGCGAGCGAGAAGTCGAAGTGCAAGGTGCGCCGCTCGCGCGGCCGCGCCGGCACCGGCGTGCGCGTCGGCGACGGGGGCGGCGTGAGGCTCGGCGTCGCGGTCGGCCGCACGGCGCCGTGGTCGTCGGACCCGCAGCCCGCCAGCCACCCCGGAACGGTCAGCGCCGCGCCGGCCAGCGTCGCTTCGGCCAGAAACCGTCGCCGACTCAGCTCGCGCTGCGCCCGTTCGCCGGTGGCGCGCTCGGCGGCGCGGCGGATTGTTCGTCGCGTCGATCCCATGTTCCTCCTTCCGCCGCAGCCTCGCGGGCATCGATCAGCTCAGCGCGACATGCGTTCACACTCGATGAGCAAAACAAACGTGTCAAGGCGATCCGCGGCCGCCAGGCCGCGCGCCCGCCAGAACCGGCTGGTCGGCCTCGCACTCCGGGCATGGCCATCGCGACCGCCTTCCGCCGCTTGCCGGAGCCCAGCCGACTGCGAAGGTATCATCGAGGAGGTCGTATGCACCCGGGTTTGTCCGTCGACTTCGCGCTCGCGCCGTTCCTGGTGATCTGGGAGACCACGCAGGCCTGCGATCTGTCCTGCACGCACTGCCGGGCCGCGGCGCAGCCGCTGCGACACCCGGCCGAGCTGAGCACCGCCGAGGGCGTGGCGCTGCTCGACGACGTCGCCGACATGGGCACCCCGGTCTGCATCCTCAGCGGCGGCGATCCCGTGAAGCGGCCGGATCTCCTGGAGCTGATCCGCCACGGCAAGCGGCGCGGGCTGCGCATGGGAACGATTCCGGCCGCGACGGCGCGGCTGACCGAGTCGCTGGTCGGCGACCTGCGGGGCGCCGGGCTCGACCAGATGGCGCTCAGCCTCGACTTCCCCCGCCGCGAGCTGCACGACGAGTTCCGCGGCGTGCCGGGCGCCTTCGCGCGCACCATGGAGGCGGTCGAGTGGGCGCATCGCGCCGGACTGCCGCTGCAGATCAACACCACGCTGTGCGGCCGCTCGGCGCCCTACCTGTCGGAGATGGCGGCGCTCGTCGAACGCCTGGGAATCGTCTTCTGGGAGGTGTTCTTCCTCGTGCCGATGGGCCGCGGCGAGCGCCTCGGCGGCCTGACGCCGGCGCAGTGCGAGGATCTGTTCGCCATCCTGCACCAGGTGCAGCGGCGGGCCGGGTTCGTGGTCAAGATCACGGAGGCGCCGCACTACCGCCGCTACGTCGCCCAGCGCGAGCACGCGAACGGCGAGCACCATCGCGCCGGCGCCGCGCTGCCGAGCCTGCTCCAGCGCTCCGAAGGACCCGGCCATACCGTCGGGCTGGCGACCCGCGGGGTCAACGCCGGCAACGGCTTCGCCTTCGTCGCCCACGACGGCACCGTCTTCCCCAGCGGCTTCCTGCCGCTCGCCGCGGGCAACGTCCGCGCGCAGCGCCTGTCCGCGATCTACCGCGACGCGCCGCTCTTCCGCGAGCTGCGCGATCCCGACCGGCTGCTCGGCCGCTGCGGGCGCTGCGAGTATCGCGGCATCTGCGGCGGCTCGCGCTCGCGCGCCTACGCGTTGACCGGCAACCACCTCGCCAGCGACCCCTGGTGCTCGTACCAACCGGCGTCGTAGCCGCAGCGAGTCGCCGGCGGGGCGGCGTCCGGCGCGCTCACCAGGGCTCGACCCAGGGGCGAAGGTCGATCTCGAACGTCCAGGCGCTGCGCGGCTGCTGGTGCAGGGCGAAGTAGGTCTCGGCGATGTCGTCGGGGCGGAGGAGGCCGTCGGCGGGGCGCGAGCGCGCCAGGTCGGGGAATCGCTCGCGAATCCACGGCATGTCGATCGGGCCGTCGATGACGACGTGGGCGACGTGGATGCCCTCCGGGCCGAGCTCGCGCGCCATGCTCTGGGCCAGCGCCCGCAGGGCGTGCTTGGCGCCGGCGAAGGCGGCGAACTGGGCGCGCCCGCGCAGGCTCGCCGTGGCGCCGGTGAAGAGGATGGTGCCGCGGCCGCGTGGCCCCATGCGGCGCGCCGCCTCGCGGCCGACCAGGAATCCCGACAGGCAGGCCATCTCCCAGACTTTGGTGAAGGTGCGCACCGTCATCTCGCGGATCGGGAACCAGACGTTGGCGCCGATGTTGTGCACCACCACGTCGATCGGCCCGACGTCGCGCTCGACGGCGTCGAAGAGGGCGATGACGTCGTCCTCCCTGCGGGCGTCGACGCCGAAGGCGGTCGCCGCGCCGCCGGCGGCCGTGATCGCCGCGCACAGGGGCGCCAGCTTGTCGCGGTCGCGGCGGACGACGCAGGCGTGGTAGCCGGCGCGGCCGAAGCGGCGGGCGATGGCGCCGCCGAGCCCGTCGCCGGCGCCGGCGATCAGGGCGACGCTCACGCGCGCAGCGCCTCCTCGACGAAATCGAGGCGATCGTTGCCCCAGAACATCTCGTCGCCGACGAAGAAGGTGGGCGCGCCGAAGGCGCCGCGCTCCACCGCCTCGTCGCCGTTCCGCTTCAGCAGCGCCTTCACCGCCGGGTCCCTGGCGCGCTCGAGCAGGCGCGCGGCGTCGAGCCCGGCGTCCTCGATGGCGGCGCGCAAGACCGCTTCGTCGGCGAGATTGCGGCCGTCCACCCAGACGGCGCGGAACATCGCGCGGTGGAAGTCGGCGAATCCCGGCACGTCGAGCGCCGCGACGGCGGCCCGCATCGCGCCCAGGGTGTTGACCGGAAAGTGCGGATTGGGATTGGCGGGCACGCCGTAGCGGCGCGCCCAGCGCTGGATCTCGGTGAACATGTAGCGGCCCTTGTTGGGCACACTGATCGGCGGCGCGTTCTTCGACGCCTGCATGACGCCGCCGAGGAAGAACGGGCGGTAGACGATCTCGGCGCCGGTGCGGTCGCGCAGCGCCGGCAACTGCGTATCGGCGAGATAGGCGAAGGGGCTGACGTAGTCGAAGAAGTATTCGAGGCGGGGCATCGGCGGAATCCTCGCGCTGGGGTGGGAATGGGGTGATCCCGAGGGCTGGCTCACTCGCAGCGCTCGACGCGGCAGAGCGTGTACTTGTGCATCGGACACCCGGTGAACGGATCGCGCTCGTCGCTGGCGGTGATCTCGTTGAGGTTCACGCCGATGGTCTCGAGCTCGCCGGTGCCGTCCTTCGGATAACGGGCGCCGAAACCGTTCGGGACCCAGACGTGGCCGGGCTGCAGGCGTTTGTCGATCGCGGCCGGCAGCTCGAGGGCGCCGCGTTTGGTGACCAGGCGGACGCGATCGCCGCCGGCGATGCCGAGCGCGGCGGCATCGGCGGGGCTGAGGTTGAGGGCGCAGTGCGGCCCGCGCCCCTTGCGCCAGGCCGGGTCGCGCTGAATGGTGTTCGCCGTCCACTGCGTGCGCAGGCCGGCGGCGAGGACGAGCGGGAACCGCGGATCGCGCGGCCGGTCGGTGCGCGCCGCGCGGCCGATCTCGTCCAGCATCGGCGGTGGCGCCAGGCGGATCTTCTTGTCGTCGAAGCCGATGATGTCGGCGAGACCGCGCTCGGGATCGACGCGGCCGATCTCCACCCCCTCGGGATGGACGAGAATGCGGCGGAAGATCTCGTGCGCGACGGCGAACGGGCCGCGCGGGCGCCACTCCTCGCCGAGCGTGCGCAGCAGCGACTCGAGGCGGACGAAGGCATTGGCGTGCACCTGCGCCCACACCGCCGTCAGGGCCGGCGACGGCAGATGCGGGCCGAGTGTGCGATAGCCCCAGAACAGCAGGTGCGCCTGGCTGCCGCCGGCGGCCTGCATGGCGGCGCCGAGATAGGCCGCGGCGCCCTCCGGTTCGAGCGCGCCGGCGGCGAGCGCCGTCAGCTCGGGCGGCGGCGGCGGCACCAGGCGCATGGCCTCGGCGAGGCGGACGTAGATCTCCGGCTCGGGCAGCGCCTCGGGCGGGCCGGGCACCACCGGCGGCCGGAGCTGCGCGTAGATCTGCGGGTAGCCCTTGGGGAATCCGGCGATCTCCCACTTCTCGTAGCCGACCGGGGTCGGCAGGACGTAGTCGGCGAGCTGCGCCGTCTCGGTCATCGCCGGCTCGATCACCACCAGGAGATCGAGCCGCTCGCGCGCCTCGCGCCAGCGCGCCGTGTCGGAGAACGAGAGCAGCGGATTGGCGCCCTCGACGATGAGCGCCCGCAGACGCTGCGGGTGATCGAGCAGCACCTCCTCCGGAACCAGCGACGGCGAGAACATCCCGTAGCCGCCGAGGGCGCTGATCGCGGGGATGCCGGAGGCGAGCGCGCGCTCCGGCTCGGCGTGTCGCTTCGGGCTGTGGTCGGGCGGCGAGAGCGCTTCGTAGAACACGTTGCCGCCGCGGCGGCCGGCGTTGCCGGTGATCACGGCGAGGACGTGGATCAGGTACGAGGTCAGGGTCGAGAAGAGATTGTGCTCGACGGCGAGGTCGAACATGATCGCCGCCGACTCCGCCTCCGCGTACTCGCGCGCCAGGCGCAGCAGCTCGGCGGGCGCGATGCCGGCGCGGCGCGCCATCTCGTCGATGTCGACCTGGGCCAGCGCCTGCCGCAGCGGCTCGAAGCCGACCGTCTGCTCGGCGACGACGCGCGCGTCGACCAATCCCTCGCTGGCGACGATCGCCGCCGCCATGCCGAGCAGCACGTAGGCGTCGGAGCCGGGCGTGATGCGCAGGTGGCGATCGGCGGTGCGCGTCGTCTCGGTGTCGCGTGGGTCGAGCACCACCACCGTCTGCCGGGGGTTGGCGGCGAGCGCCTTGAACGTCTCGGTGGCGTTGTGACCGCGGTTGGAGATCTTGGGGTTGGTGCCGAGCATGAGCAGGAAGCGCGTCTGCTCGATGTCGGGGTGGAAGAAGGTCGACGGCGGCGCGTCGAACATCCACTGATCGATCAGGAAGTGCTGCGTCTTCTCCTGCGCGAAGGCATTGAACCAGCGCTTGGAGCCGAGCGCGGTGAGAAAGGTGAGGCCGTACGGCGCGTCCATGTGATTCGCCTGGCCACCGATGCCGACCAGGCCGATGGCGCGCGGCGAGTGCGCCTCGCGGATGGCCCCGAGGCGGGCGGCGATCTCGGTGATCGCCTGCTCCCACGAGATGCGCGCGAAGCCGCCGTCGGGCTGGCGCTTCAACGGATGCTGGACGCGCTGCGCGTGCTCGACGTAGTGGCGAATCGAGAAGCCCTTGTTGCAGATGTAACCGTGCGTGATCGGATTCGACGCGTCGGCGCGCACGTCGGCGATCCGGCCGCCGGCGACGTCGACCCGCAGGCCGCAGTTGTGGCTGCACAGCACGCAGACCGTGGCGAGATCGGTGGCATCGGTGGGCAGCGGCGTTTTCGAGATCGATGGGTCGACGGCTCGGCTCGACATCTCGCTCCTCCAGAGGGTGGGGGCCTCGCTGGCCTCAGCGTCAGTTCCAGAACGGAACTAATTCGTTCTCTTTCAGAACGCAAGCACTTCGTGTAGTGAAGCAGGGGTGCGCTGGGACGAGATCAGAGGGATGCCGTGCTCGGTGGCGCGGACGCTGTCGGTGATCGGCGATCGCTGGACGCTTCTGATCCTGCGCGACGCGTTCCTGCGCACCCGTCGCTTCGAGGACTTCCAGCGCCAGCTCGGCGTCACCCGGCATCTGCTCGCCGACCGGCTGCGCAAGCTGGTCGAGGCCGGCATCCTCGAGAAGGTCCGCTACCAGGAGAAGCCGGCGCGCGACGAGTATCGGCTGACCGAGAAGGGTCTCGAGCTGCACCCGGTCATCGTCTCCCTGCTGCGCTGGGGCGATCGCTGGATGGCCGACGACGCCGGCCCGCCGCTGCGCCTGCGGCACAAGGCCTGCGGCCACGTCATGCACCCGACCCTGGTCTGCCCCGAATGCGGCGACCCGATCGGCCCCCGCGACCTGACGCCGGCGCTGCGCGAACGCTGAGCGTCGGCCACCGATCCCGAGCGAGCGTCGGGCGCCGGCCCGGGCATCGCATGCGCCGACCGCCGACGCGATTCTCGTCGCTCGCCCTCGCCTCGACTAGGCGGGACAACCGGGTGCGCTACAATCACCGCGGAGGTCGAGATGTCCTACGACGAGAGGAAGCACGACCTGCTCGAGCGGCGGCGCCGTCTGCTGCGGCAGGTGGCGCGGCTCGAGGACGATCTGCGGTGGCTCGACAGCGACGTCGAGCCGGAGCTGGTCGAGGCGGGACAGGACGAGATGCTGGCGCAGCTCGCGGCGCGGCTCGACCAGCACGACCGCGACGAGCTGACGGCCATCGAGACGGCCCTCGATCGCATCGAACGCCGCGAGGGCGACATCTGCCGGACCTGTCGGCAGCCGATACCCGAGGCGCGTCTCCGCGCCCTGCCGACCACCGACATCTGCGTCACCTGCGCCGCCGACCGCGAGGATCTGCGGCGCAACCGCTGACCGATGGAGTCGATCATGACCGTCGAGACCCTGGTACTCGTCGCCGACAGCGCCCGCGCCCGGCTCTTCGCCGCCCACCGCAGCCGCCCCTCCTGGGAGCTGCTCGAGGCCTTCGACCACCCGCGCGGCGCGGTGCACGATCGGGACATCCTCACCGATCGCCCCGGACGCGTCCATCAGAGCACCGCCGACGGCCGCCGCTCGGGCGCCGATCCCAAGACCTCGCCGCACGAGGTCGAGGCCGAGGTGTTCGCCCGGCAGCTCGCGGCGGCGCTCGCGGACGCGGTGACCGCCCGCCACCCGCAGCGCGTGGTGCTGGTCGCGCCGCCGCGCTTCCTCGGCCACCTGCGCGCCGTGCTCGACAAGCCGGTGAGCGCCCTGCTCGCGCCCGGCCGCGACGAGGATCTGTCGGCCGTCGCCGACCGCGATCTGCCCGGGCGCCTCGCCGACCTGCTGTAGCCGCCGCTCAGCGAACCAACGCCGCCGCGCGTTCGAAGCACCACAACGCGGCGAGCGACCCCATGGCATAGAGCGGCACCTGCAGCAGCCAGCGCGGCCAGGCGATGGGGAGCCGGCGCAACGCCGCGGCGCCGGCCAGCCAGACCGCGACGCACGCCAGCACGCCGCCGGCGACGCCGCCGTTGAAGGCGATCACCGCCAGCGGCACCTCGCCGGAGGGGAGGCCGCCGGTCTGCAGATCGGCGGCGAGCCCGAGGCCGTGCACGAGGCCGAACCCCCCGGCCATGAGGTACGGTCGCCGCTGCACCAGCGTCGGCCGCCGCCCCCGGTCGCGCGCCAGCTCCACCGCCAACCAGAAGACGCTGACGGCGATCGCCAGGGCGATGCCGCGCCCCCCCGGCACGGCGCCGAAGACCGCCGCCGGCAGGGCCAGGCTGACGCCGACCAGGAACGCGCCGACCGTCTCCCAGCGCAGGCGGCGCGTCCGCGCCAGCAGCAACAGCCCGGCGAGGAAGAAGAGATGGTCGAGGGCGCCGAGCACGGCGACGGCGCCGCGCCGCAGGAAGCGGCGCGCGATCGCCGGCGGCGCCGCGCGCGCCGGCACGGTCACGGTCGGCGTCGCGCCGCGCACCACCTCCTGCACGACGCGACCGTCGGCGAACGCGATGCGCACCAGGCCGTCGATGCGCGCGACGTCGAGACCGGCGATGCCGAGGCGCGCGCCGACGAGATCGCCGCAGGTGACGCGCCAGCGACGGACGAGCGCGTCGCCGTCCATCGCCGCCACCGGCGGGCCGAGCGCGCGACAGCTCGCGGGCAGCAGCGGCGCCGGTTCGCTGCCCGGCGCCTGCAGCGCCGAGATCTTGAACTGCACCTCGTACTGCCCGTCGGCCACTTCGCGCAGCTCGAGCAGCGCCGGCGCCAGGGCATGCGCGAAGGCGGGCGGCGCGCCCAGCAGCGCCGCCGCGCCGGCCGCGACCGCGAGGAGCCCCCGGTGGCGAATCGTCAGTCCTCGAAGCGCGGCCGCCGTTTCTGCCGGCGGGCGCTGATCGCCTCTTGCAGATTCTGCGTCGTCAGGCGCACCAGGAGCTGGTTGCGGTTCTCCAGGTCGATCGCCGCCTGCAGGCTGCCGGTCTCGAGATTCGCCCACAGCACCCGCTTGGTCATGGCGACGCCGTGCGGGCTCCAGCCGCAGATCTGCGCCGCGAGCTCGAGCGCGGCATCGCCCAGCGCGTCGTCGGGGAGCACTCGCGACACCATGCCGATCCGCTCCGCTTCCGCGGCGTCCACCTCGCGGCCGCTGAGGATGACGTCCCAGGCGCGCGCGGCGCCGACCAGACGGGGCAGCAGCCAGCTCACGCCCAGCTCGGTGCCGGTCAGGCCGTTGGTGATGCCGGCGCTGCGGAAGCGCGCCGAGGCCGCGGCCAGCCGGATGTCGGCGCCGAGCATCAGGCACATGCCGCCGCCGTAGGCGGCGCCGTTCACCGCCGCGATGATCGGCTGCGGGATGGCGCGCATCGCCGGCACGACGTTCGACATGAGCTCCATGGCGCGGATGGCGATGCGCGACATCGGCAGGCCGTCGCAGTCCGGCGGCACTCCGTGATCCTCGAGGTCCAGCCCCGAGCAGAACCCGCGGCCGGCGCCGGTCAGCACCACCACCCAGGTGTCGTTGTCCACCGCCACCGCGCGCAGCGCGTCGTACAGCGGCCCGACCGTGTCGAAGGACAAGGCATTCATCCGCTCCGGACGGTTCAGGGTGATGCGACTGACGTGCGGCCGCGGCCGATCGACGAGGACGTAGGACACGCCGTTGCCATCGCGGGAAGGCCGCGGCGAAGTCAATCGCCGGGGGCGTCGAACGACGGCGCCCCTGGCGTCCCTCCGGGAGCGGGCGGCGCCCCTGAGCAAACGCCGGCCGGGCCGGGAAACCCCCTCGCACGAGGGCCGGCGGCGTGGCAGGGTGACCCCATGACGGGGTGCGCGCACGGCCGTCTCGTGGTCCTCGTGGGCACGGCGTGTCTGGCCGCGTTGGCGCTCGGCTGCAGCAGCCGCGCCGGCGGACCGTCGATGCGCGAGGCGCTGCAGCGCGAGGCTCCGTCGACGATGCCGCTGCGCGAGGTGACCTCGGACGACGGGCAGGTGCGCCTGCAGGTGGAAGCGGCCAGCCAGCCGCGCGTCGCGCGCCAGCCGGACGACGGCAGCGGCACCGCCTCGTACGAGATCGACGTGCCGATCGGCACCGAAACGCCGATCCGCTGCTGGCTCACCGCGCGCCCGGTGGCGATCGGCTCGACCCTCGGCGCGCTGGCCTCGAGCAAGCTCTTCCCCGACACCTCGCAGCAGGAGATCAGCGGCATCGACGCCTCGGTGGTCGGCGACCGCCCGTATCTGCTGGTCGACGTGATGGGGCTGGCGAAGCAGGACGGCAGCGACGCGTTCTACCAGGGGAAGCTGTTCGCGGCGCCGGTCGGCGTCGGCGCCCTGCGCTGCGTCCACGTCGGCGTCGGCTATCGCGCCACCGTGCAGCGGGTGCTCAGCGGCCTGCTGGCCTCGCTGCGCTTCGCGCCGGTGACCGACGAGGAGCAGCCGGAGTATCTCGAGGTCTACCTGGCGCGCGTCGGCGCGATGCACTGCGGCTTCGGCGATCTCCGCGCCTACCGCCAGGACGACGGCGGCTGGCTGTCGCTGCAGCGCACGGTGGTGATCGGTCCGCGCTCGCGCAACGAGGTCGTCGGGCTCGATCAGGTGCGCCTGACGGTAGCCGATGCGGCGGGGCGCATCACCGCCGCCTCGGCGGACGCGATCCGCGGCGGCGAGACCCTGCACTCGCTCGAGCTGACGCGCGCCGCCGACGGCACCTACGCGATCGCCGGCGAGGTCGGCGGCCAGGCGCTCGACGGCACGCTGCGCGCCGGCGAACCGCTGCGCGACGACCTCGCCATCGCCCGCCTGATCGCCAAGAAGCCGGGCGGCGGCACGCTGTCGCTGCCGAAGTGGGAGCCCGACGTCGCGCCGCTCGAGCCGGTGGAGGCGACGATGCGCTGCCTGCCGCGCGACGACGCCGCCGAGCAGCGCTGCGAGATGTCGTTCGGCCAGTCGACGGTGCAGGCGACCCTCGACGCCGCCGGCATGCCGCGGCGCGCGTCGATTCCCACCGGCGGCGTCGTCGTCGACGTCGAACGCGCCGTCACCCGCGGGTCCTTCTGATTCCCCGGCGAGCCGGCGGGGCTCGCCTACAGGATGTCGAGGACCTTCTCCGAGGGGCGGGCGATGACCGCGCGCTCCCCGTGGATGATCACCGGCCGTTCCATCAATTCGGGGTGAGCGAGCAGCAGGTCGATGACCGCCTCGCGGCTGGTATGGGCGGCGGCGTCCAGGCCGAGCTCGGCGAAGCGCTTGTCCTTGCGCACCAGCGCCGCCGGCGGATCGGGCAGCAACGCCAGGATGCGTTCGAAGGTGGCGCGGTCCAGCGGTTGCTTCAGGTACTCGACGACGTCGCAGGGCACGGCGCGCTGGCGCAGAATCTCGAGGGCGCCGCGCGACTTGCCGCAGGCGGGATTGTGGTAGATCGTCACGCGCTCCATGCGTCGCCCCTAGACCAAGCGCCGGCGCGCCGCAACGCGCCATGGCGGGCGCGGCTTGCACCGGCGGCGACGGCGTCACTATGGTCGCGGCGATGGCGCGCCAGCCCCCCGACGGCCCCGACCAGATCCGCGGCAGCGTCTGGCTGGTGACCGCGGCGCTGGCCCTGGTCGCGCTGGCCATCCTCCTCCTGGCGCGGCCGCCGCTCGGCGCCCGCGACGCCGCGGGGCGCGATCGTCCCGCAGCGGCCGCGCCGACCGGCGCCGGCGCGCCCGCGGGCGGCAGACGTCCAGCGTCCGATCCCGCCGACGACCGGCGACCGGCGCGCCCCGTACCGCGCGGCAATCCCGCGCCGCCGCCGCGCGCCGCCACCGACACCGAGACCGCGCCGCCGCCGGCGCGCGCCGGGGCACCGGACGGCAGCGGCGCCGACGGCGGCGCGGAGCCGAGCGGCATCGCCCTCTTTCCACCGCCCGGCACCAACCCGCCCAAGCCCGGCCTCATCGTGCCCGACGACTTCGCGCTGCCGCCGGGGTACGTCCGCCACCATCAGGTCACGGACGACGGCACGCCGCTGCCACCCATCCTGATGTTCAACCCCGACTTCGACTGGGTCGACGCCGCCGGCCGCGCGATCGAGCTGCCCGCCGATCTCGTCGTGCCGCCGGAGCTGGCGCCCCCCGGGATGCCGCGGCAGCGGCTCGAGATCCCGCCCACGCACGTCGACCTGATCGAAGCGCCGCCTCCCGGCGCCGAGTTCGAGCCGGCCGATCCCGATCGCTGACCCCGCGTGCTGCGCGTTGCCCGCACGGTGGGCGCCGCCACGGCGAGCGCGGTCGCCTTCGCGCTCTACGCGCGCGTCGCCTGGCCGTGGTTCCTGCTCGGCTGGATCGGGCTGATCCCCTGGCTCGCGGCGCTCGACGCGTTGCGCAGCCGCCGCGGCGCGCTCGCCGCCGGGTGGCTGATGAGCGTCGCCTTCAGCCTCGGCGTGTTCTGGTGGTTCATCGCCGCGATTGCCGGCTACGCGAACGCGCCCTGGGGCGTCGGACTGGCGGTGGTCCTGCTCACCGCGCCGCTGCTGCAGCCGCAGTTCATCGTCCACGCCCTGGCGCGCCACCTGGCGCAGCGGCGCGGCGCCGCGCGCTGGCACGTCGCGGCGCTGGCGGCCTGCGCGTATGTCGGCGCCGAATGGGCGCTGCCGAAGCTCTTCGCCGACACCCTCGGCCACGGCTTTCTCGCCGCCGACCATCTGCGGCAGGCCGCCGACGCGGTCGGCGCCGCCGGCCTCACCTTCGTCCTGCTGCTCGCCAACGAAGCGCTGCTCGCCGCCTGGCGACGGCGCGGCTCGCGCGCCGCCCTGACACCGCTGGCAGGGATCGCGCTGCTGACCGCCGGCCTCTGGGGCTATGGCGCGCTGCGGCTGGCGCAGCTCGCGGACGACGCCGGCACGCCCCTGCGCGCCGGCATCGTGCAGGCGGACCTCAGCCACTACGACCGCCTGGCGGCCGAGATCGGCACCTACGACGCGGTGCGCCTGATCCTCGAGGCGCACGAGTCGCTGTCGGCGCAACTGATGGCGGAGGCGCGGCCGGACCTGCTGGTGTGGCCGGAGACCGTCTATCCGACGACGTTCGGCGCCCCGAAGAGCGCCGACGGCGCCGCCTTCGACGAGGAGATCGCCGACGCGGTGCGACGCTTCGGCGTCCCACTGGTCTTCGGCTCGTACGACGTCGAGCACGGCCGCGAGTACAACGCCGCCTTCGTGCTCGAGCCCGGGGACGCGCCTGGCGCCAACCCGACCTACCGCAAGGCGCAGCTCTTCCCGTTCACCGAACGCGTCCCCGCCTGGCTCGACCATGCGGCGGTCCGCGCCGCCCTGCCCTGGCTCGGCACCTGGCGGCCGGGCCGCGGCGACCCCGTGCTGCCGCTGCGCCTCGCCGACGGCCGGACGCTGCGGATCGCGCCGCAGATCTGTTACGACGCCGTCAATCCGCTGCTGGCGCTCGGCGCCGCCCGCGCCGGCGCCGAGCTGCTGGTGACGCTGTCGAACGACTCCTGGTTCGCCAGCGGCGGCGGACCGCGGCTCCACCTGGTGGTGTCGGCGTTCCGCAGCATCGAGACCCGGCTCTGGCAGGTGCGCGCCACCAACACCGGCATCTCGGCGGTCGTCAGCCCGAGCGGCGAGCTCCGCGATCAGCTCGGCGTCGGCGAGCGCGGCACGATCGCCGCCACGGTGGTGGCGCGGCCGAGCCCGGGGTCGCCGATGCTCGCCTGGGGCGACTGGTTCGGCGCCGCGGCGCTGCTCGCCGCGGCCGCCCTGGCGGCGGCCCTCTTCGCTCGCCGAGCCGCCGGCGCGCCAGCGCCCACATCGCAGTTGACCACCGCCGGGGGGCGGTGGTAGCGCGCGTCCAAATCGGCCGCGCTCATGCGGCCCATTCACAATGGGGGGAGCCATGGTTCGTGAGCTCAGGAGGCACGTGGCACGTGCGCTGCTCACGGTGCCCGCCGCCGCGCTCGCCTGGGGGAGCGTCGCCGCAGCCAGCACCATCACGCAGAACACGTCATGGACGATCGACCGCCCGGGCACGTCGACGACGTATCGCGTCGTCGCCTACGGCGACTCGATCTACGCCGGCTATCGCGGCTCGTTGTCGAGCGTCGCCAAGCGCGCCGCGCCGTGGGTCGACGGCGAATACCTGTCGCAGAAATGGGGCACCGACGTCGAGGTCATCCGCCGCACCAAGTCGGGCGCCAAGGCCGACGACATCTACAACAACAAGATCGTTTCCGAGCGCTCGTACATGCAGGCGAGCAACACCCGGGTGGTGACCTTCGAGATGTGCGGCAACGACTTCCTGCAGGCGCGCTCGAGCTTCGCCGGCCAGAGCGGCACCTGCAACTACGGCGTCCTCGACAGCGCGCTCTCCACCTGCACGACCTACCAGCAGCTCGCGATGCAGGCGATCAACCAGTACGCGCCGGCGGCGGCGGTGAAGGTGGTCTCGAACATCTACTACCCGGGCTACAACGCCGACAACGCGCTCAGCGGCTGCAACGATCCGAGTACCGGGCAGAAGATCAACAAGCAGACCAAATTCCTGCCCTACCTGGCGCGCAGCAACTGGCGGGCGTGCAACTTCGCCAACACGTACGGCTTCAAGTGCGCCGACTCGTTCGCCCAGTACATGGGCGCCGACTACGATGCGAACGGCGACGGCCAGGTCGACGCGGAGGCCCTGCGCTACGTGCAGGGCGAGTCGGAGGACGCGTACGTGACCCGCATCAGCAATACGCTGCGCGCCACGATCCGCGATGCGAACACGCACTTCGTCACCGCCAGCACCAGCTACGACTACCTGCAGTCGGACGACACCCACCCGACGTACAGCGGCGGCACGATCTACGTCGGCCTGCTCGGCGGCACCGGCAGCGGCTCGGGCGCGCCGGACTACACGACCCAGATCGTCGGCGGCAAGAACCCGATCTGGAACCAGCTCGGCCACGAGCGCATGGGCTGGGCCCTGTCGGCGTTCAACGCCGCGGCGCCCTGACGCGCGGCCATCGCGACGAAGCGGGGGCACGGCGCGCGCCGTGCCCCTTTCTTTTGTGACACGCTGGCGAGGCGGGCCCGGCGTCCACCTCGCCGCCGATCGATCACGTGCGCGGGCGGCGCGATCTGGTATCGTGGCGGGCCATGGCCGCCTCCGCCCGTTCCCGCCGCACGATCGCCCTGGGGTTGGCGGTTCTGCTGCTGGCCGGCGCCGCCTGGGCCTACTGGCGCCGCGGCAACGACGACGCCGGGATCGCCTACGTCACGGCGACCGTCGAGCGCGGGCCGGTGACGGCGCTGGTCACCGCCACCGGCCAGGTCAATCCGGTCACCACCGTGCAGGTCGGCACCTACGTGTCGGGGCCGATCCAGGCGATCGACGTCGACTTCAACTCGCCGGTCCGCAAGGGGCAGCGGGTGGCGAAGATCGACCCGGCGCCGTTCCAGGTGAAGGTGCAGCGGGCCGAGGCCAACCTGGCGACGGCGCAGGCGCGGGTGGCGCAGACGAAGGCCGACCTCGAGCTCAAGGCGACCAACCTCCAGCGCGCCCGCCGACTGCTCGGCACCAATGTCGTGGCGCAGAGCGAGCTCGACGAAGCGCACAGCGCGCACGCGCAGGCGGTGGCGCGCGTCGCGCTCGAGCAGGCGGGCGTGCGCCAGGCGCAGGCCGAGTTGGAGGAGGCGCGCATCAACCTCGCCTACACGGACATCACCTCGCCGGTGGACGGCGTCGTGGTGTCGCGCAGCGTCGACGTCGGCCAGACCGTCGCCGCGAGCTTCCAGACGCCCACCCTGTTCCTCATCGCCCGCAACCTGACCGAGATGCAGGTGAACGCGGCGGTGAGCGAATCGGACATCGGCGCCGTGCGCGACGGGCAGCCGGTGATCTTCACGGTCGATGCCTATCCCGGGCGCGACTTCCACGGCCGCGTCACCCAGGTGCGCAACGCGCCGACGTCGGTGCAGAACGTGGTCACCTACGACGTGGTGATCGGCGTCGACAATGCCGACCTGGCGCTCAAGCCGGGCATGACGGCGACGGTGCGGATCGAGACGGCGCACGTCGCGGACGCGCTGCGCCTGCCGCTGCGGGCGCTGACGTTCACGCCGCCGGGCGAGGGCGAGCGGCGGCGCGGCGACGGCGTCTGGCGGCTCGACGCCGGCCGCGCCCTGGCGTGGGTGCCGGTGCGGACCGGCGTGCGCGACGACACCCACGTCGCGATCGCGGAGGGCGACCTGGCGCCCGGCGACGTCGTCGCCCTGGCGCTCGACCGGGCGGTCGGCCCGCGCGAGGGCCCGCGCATCCCCGGCGTGCCGCGCTACCGCTGATGGCCGAGCCGCTGGTCGCGCTGCGCGACGTCTGGAAGATCTACGCCCTCGGCGATCTCGAGGTGGCGGCGCTGCGCGGCGTCGATCTGGACATCGGGGCCGGCGAGCTCGTCGCCATCATGGGGGCGTCCGGCTCGGGCAAATCGACGCTGATGAACCTGCTCGGCTGTCTCGACCGGCCGACCCGTGGCCAGGTGCGCCTCGCCGGCATCGACACCGGCACCCTCTCCGCCGACCAGCGCGCCGCGCTCCGCAACCGCCGCATCGGCTTCGTCTTCCAGAGCTTCAACCTGCTGCCGCGCACCAGCGCGCTGGAGAACGTCGAGCTGCCGCTGGTCTACGGCGACCTGCCGCTCGCCGAGCAGCGGCCGCGGGCGCTCGCCGCGCTCGCCGCCGTCGGCCTGGCGGAGCGCGCCCACCACCTGCCGAACCAGCTCTCCGGCGGCCAGCAGCAGCGGGTCGCCATCGCCCGCGCCCTGGTGAACCAGCCCTCGCTGCTGCTCGCCGACGAGCCGACCGGCAATCTCGACACCCAGACCACCACCGAGATCATGCGCCTGGTCGCCCGCCTGCACCGCGAACAGGCGCTCACCGTGATCCTGGTCACCCACGAAGCCGAGGTCGCCGAATGGGCGGAGCGGGTGATCACCTTCCGCGACGGCGCGATCGTCAGCGACGTGGGCCAGAAGCGCCCACCACGAGGACACGGAGACCCCGAGAGGGCCGAGTGGTCGTGACGCGCATCGACCCCGCGCTGCGCGCATGCCGCGCGCGGCGGCGCCGTGCCTGCGCGGCGAGGCGCGTGCACCCATGAAGCTGCTGCGCATGACCACGGTCGCGGCGCTGCGGGCGCTGCGCCGCAACCCGTTGCGGTCGACGTTGACGACGCTCGGCATCGTCATCGGGGTCGCGGCGGTGATCGCCATGGTCAGCATCGGGCGCGGCGCCGACACGGCGGTGCAGACGCAGATCCAGAGTCTGGGGACGAATCTGCTGATGGTGGTGCCTGGCGCGACCACCGCCGCCGGCGTGCGCTCGGGCTGGGGCGGAGCGTCGACGCTCACGGTCGCCGACGCCGAGGCGCTGCGCGCCCACGTGCCAGCGCTCGCGGCGGTCTCCTACTTCCGGCGCGACATCGCGCAGGTGGTGGCGGGCGACAGGAACTGGTCGACCGCCGTCCAGGGCGCGCCGCCGTCGTACTTCGCCGTGCGCCCATGGGCCATCGCGTCGGGCGTCGGTTACGACGATCGCGACGAGGCGGCGGCGCACCGCGTCGCGCTGGTCGGCCGCACCGTGATCGACCAGCTCTTCGGCCCCGGCCAGGAGCCGATCGGCGCCATGCTTCGCATCCGCAACGTGCCCTTCCGCATCGTCGGCATTCTCGAACCGGTCGGACAGACGATGTGGGGCCAGGACCAGGACGACGTCGTGTTCGTCCCCTTTCGCACCGCCGAGCGACGGGTTCTCGGCAGCGCGCTGGTCGGCACGGTCGACATGATCCAGGCGAGCGCCGCCACGGCGGAGGACATGGACGAGGCGCGCGCCCAGATCGCCTCGGTGCTGCGGCAGCGGCATCGCATCCCCCCCGACGCGGAGGACGACTTCACCGTCCGCAGCCTGGAGGAGTTCGCGCGCGCCTCGCGGATGGCGGGCCAGGTGATGAACAACCTGCTGCTCGCCGTCGCCTCGATCTCGCTGCTGGTCGGCGGCATCGGCATCATGAACATCCTGCTCGTCTCGGTCACCGAACGGACGCGCGAGATCGGCATCCGCATGGCCGTCGGCGCCAAGGCGCGCCACATCCTGCTGCAGTTCCTCGTCGAGGCGGTGGCGCTGGCCGCGGTCGGCGGCGTGCTCGGCGTCGCGCTCGGCGTCGGCGCCGCGGCGCTGATCGGCACGCTTGCCGGCTGGCCGGTGCTGCTGGCGCCGGACGCCATCGCCGGCGCCCTGCTCTTCGCCGCCGTCGTCGGCGTGTTCTTCGGCTTCTACCCGGCACGCAAGGCGTCGCGCCTCGACCCGATCGTCGCGCTGCGCTGGGAGTGACGCCGGCGCCGGAGACCCGATTGACGGCGCCGGACCGCCCTGCAACAAAGCTCGGGCCGCGCCCGCCGCGCGGCGGAGCGGAGGAGACGATGCACGACGCGAGGTGGAGCAGCCGAGTCCTGAGAGGCGCCGCGCTGGCCGTGACCCTGCTGCTGGGGATGCCGGCCGCCGCCGACGAGCCGCCGCCGCTGCGCATCGGCATGGCGCCGAACTACCCGCCCCTGGCGTTCAAATCGGACGGGCAGCTCAAGGGCATCGAGGTGGACTTCGCCAAGCGCCTCGGCGGCGCTCTCGGCCGCAAGATCGAGATCGTCCAACTCGAGTGGGAGAAGCTGGGCCCGGCCCTGGAGAAGAAGAAGATCGACATGGTGATGTCGGGCACGTCGATCACCGAGGAGCGCAAGCAGAAGGTCAACTTCACCGACCCGTACCTGACGGTCGGCCAGATGGTGATCGTGCGCGCCGCCGACTACCCCGCGCTGCGCGACCCCAAGGCGATGGACCGCCCGAAGTCGCGCGTCGGATACGTGTCGCGCACCACCGGCGAGCAGTGGGCGCGGGCGCACCTCAAGAAGGCGAAGCTGCACGGCTACACCAACACCGACGAGGGCGTGGCGGCGCTCGAGGACGATCAGATCGACTTCTTCATCCAGGACGCGCCAGCGGTGTGGCGGGTGACCGGCGGCATCATGAACGCGCACCCGAAGCTCAAGGGCATCTACCGACCGCTGACCACCGAGCAACTCGCCTGGGCGGTGCCGAAGGACAACCCGGAGCTGCTGGCGCAGCTCAACACGGTGCTGGCGCAGTGGAAGAAGGACGGCACGCTCGACGACGTGATCGACGACTGGATCACGGTCAAGAAGACCTCGATCGAGGTGAAGCCGCAGTAACGATCCCCCCGCGGGTCGCCGGCATCACGGCGCGGGCGTCAGCGCGCGCACTTCGTCCACGGTCAGCCAGGCCGTGCTGCCCTTGCGGATGTTGACGAAGGCCAGCTCCGGGAGGCTGAAGAGGGCGCCGCGGGCGCCGGCCCGCAGGCGTTCGCCGCGGTCCGCTGGCCAGGTGAGGAGTCCGAGCAGCGCGTTGGCGCTCGCGACCGCGAGGTTGGCGCCGCCGAACAGCGGCCGCGCCGCGACCGCGTCGTCGGTGAAGAAGAGGAAGGTGGAATCGGTCGGCCCCGGCCGATAGTCGGCGGCGCCGAACACCGTGCGCTCGGCCAGCCACGTCGCCAGCGTCGGGGCGTCGCGCAGCCGGCGGTCCCGGGCCTGCTGGTGGTACGACGGCCACGTGTCGCGGGCGACGACCCGCGGGCTGTCGTCGACCGCCGCGGCGGCGACGAACGGGATCGCGTTCCAGGGCCGGCGCGGCACGGCGCTACCCAGCGTCGCCCGCTGCGCCGCGAGGCGGTCGCCGGCGACGCCGCTCGCCGACTCGGCCACCGCGAAGAGCTCGGTGACGCAGTTGCGGGTGACGAGCTGGTAGCCGCGCCAGCCGCGCACCGCGTCGCGATAGGCGGCCGCCGCCGCGACGGCCACGGCGCGGCGGCGCGCGGCCTCCGCCGGCGGCGGCAGCGCGACGACCAGATCGCGGCGCAGCGCCGGGCGCGCCGGCAGCAGCGGGTCGGGCGCGACGCGCGCTGGTCGCGCCGCGGCGCGCGCCGCGGCCACGTCGGCGGCGCGGTTGGCGGCGGTCTCGAGGCGGGTGTAGCTCGCCTCGCCGCAGCGCGCGGCGCCGAGACAGGAGCGCCGCCGCTGGCTCAGCGCCACGGCACCGTGGTCGGCCAGCGCGGCGAAGTAGGCGTCGCGCTGCCCGCCGGCCGGCAGCGGTGGCTGCGCCGCATCGGACGGCCAGCCGTCGAGCACCAGCAGGCGGCCGTCGGCGAGCGAGCGCTCGACGGCGACGAGGCGCGCCAGACCGAGGAGCATCGTCCACCCCCAATCGGGCCGGCTCGAGAACGGCACCGCGGCGAGCGCCGCCGCGCTGTCCGACGCATACGCGCGCAGGGCCTCGCGCTCGGCCGTCGACAGAGGGTCGGGAGCGGCGACCAGCGCGTCGCGGCGGAGCGCCGGCGCCGCCAGCAGGACCTCGAGGGCGGTGATCTGTTCGAGCAGCTCGCCGAATCGCGTCGCCGCGGTCGGCGGGCCGACATCCAGCGCGCCGGCGGGCGGCGGCGAAGCGGGGAGCAGCGGCAGCGCGGCGAGCGCGGCGCGCAGCGCCGACAGGCGGGCGGTCAGGGCGGCGACGCCGACGCGCTCGCGCAGCGCGACGAGCGCGGGCGACACCCCGGCCGCGTCGCCGCCGGCGGCGAAGCCGTCGGGCAGGAAGTAGCCGGCGGCGCGCACCGGCCAGGCGGCGGCCGCCGGCGCCTCGGCGGCGAGGTCGAACAGGCGGACGTCGTCGGCGAGCGCCGCCGCGCGCCGGCGCTCGCTCTCCTCGATCAGCAGCCGCTCGGCGAACGCGGCGCGCACCCGCTCGGCGGCGGCATCGTCGGCGGCGAGGCGGATCAGGTGCACCGGCCGGTTCTGCAGCAGCGTGTAGCGCAGCCGGAACACCGGCCGCGGATCGCGGCGCAGCGCGAGCACGCCGCCGTCGTCCTGCTGGAAGTGGTAGACGTCGTCGCCGATGCCGAGCGCGACGTGGCCGCCGCTCGAGCCGCCCTCGTTGGCCTCGACGTAGAGGTAGTCCAGCGCCGCGCCGCCCGCCGGCCGTGCCGCCCCGAGCAGCGCGACCAGCGCGGCGGCGGCGACCGCCCCGCGGCGCATGGCTACTTGGCCTGGTCCCACCCCTTCTGCATCGACGACGCCTTGGCGCTGTCGCCGCCCGCCAGGTTGGTCTGCCAGACCGTGAACTGCTCGGCGGTGACGCCGCCGACGCGCAGGCCGGCGCCGATGCCGACGTAGGTGTCCTGGTCGTCCTCCCAGTTGGTGACGTCGTGCCGGGCCGCGATCGAATCGAGGCCACGGGTGAAGTTCTCGAACTGGCCGCCCGACTTCACGTACGCCGAGGTATAGTCGCGCACCTCGTTGCGATACGACTCGCGGTCCTTCGACCCCGAGCTCTCGGAGCTGCCGGACGAGCTCGCCACCGACGCGGAGCTCGATTCGAACGAGCTCTTGACGCTCTCGGAGATGGAGCAGCCGACCAGCAACAGGGCGACGGTGGCGAGCAGGACAGGACGCAGTGGCCGCATGGCGATATCCTCCGGGCGGCACGCTACGCGAGTGGCGGGCAGGGTCAAGCCATCGTCTCGCCCGGGCGACGCCGCCGCCGGTTCCGGGCGCCCTGCGCTTGCAACAGGCGGAGGCACCGGGTTACGCGACAGGAATGGGGAAGCAGATCCTGCAGGTGCTGTGCATGGCGGCGCTGGTGGCGGCGCTCGGGACGCGCGCCGCGTCGGCCATCGTGGCGTGTCCCGGCGATTGCGACGGCGATCGGACGGTGGCCGTCGACGAGCTCATTCGCGGCGTCAGCATCGCGTTGGGCGAGAACGCGCTCGCGAGCTGTCCGGCCGCGGACGCCAACGGCGACGGCGACGTGATGGTCAGCGACCTGGTCAGCGGCCTCGGCGCGGCTCTCGACGCCTGCCCGGCGCCCTACCCGCGCGACGACAGCCTGCGGCTCAACCAGATGCAGGTGCTGGGCAGCCACAACAGCTACCACGTGCAGTCGCCGCCGCCGCTCTTCGACGCGGTCGCGGCGTTCCTCCAGGTGCTGGCGGACAGTCTCGAGTACTCGCATCCGCCGCTCCCCGAGCAGTTCGACGACCAGGGCATCCGCCAGATCGAGCTCGATGTCTTCGCCGACCCGCAGGGCGGCCTGTACGCGCATCCGCTCGGCCTGGCGCTGGTCAGCGGCGATCCCAACCTGCGCATCCCCGAGCTCGAGGCCCCCGGGCTGAAGGTGCTGCACGTCCAGGACATCGACTACTACACGAACTGCCAGACCTTCATCGAATGCCTGACCCAGGTGCGGCGCTGGTCCGAAGCGCATCCGCTGCACGCGCCGTTGATGATCCAGGTCGAGGCGAAGGACGACGTGCTCCCCGCCAACCTCGGCTTCGACTTCGTCGTGCCGGTGCCCTTCGGCCCCGACGAGATGGACGCCATCGACTACGAGATCCGCTCCGTGTTCCCGCCCGAGTCGCTGATCACGCCCGACGACGTCCGCGGCGCGCGCGCCACCCTGCGCGAGGCGCTCGAACAGGACGGCTGGCCGACGCTCGGCGCGGCCCGCGGCCGGGTGCTGTTCACCCTCGACAACGAGGGCGCGGCGAAGCGGTACTACCTGGACGGCCACCCTTCGCTGCGCGGACGGGTGATGTTCACCAGCTCGGCGCCGCCCGCCGACGAGGCAGGCTTCGTCAAGCTCAACGACCCGCTCGCCGACTTCGCCCGCATCCAGGAGCTGGTCGCGGCCGGCTACATCGTGCGCACGCGCGCCGACGCCGACACCGTGCAGGCGCGCACCGGCGACACGACGCAGCGCGACGCCGCGATCACCAGCGGCGCCCAGTTCGTCAGCACCGACTACCCCGTACCCGATCCGCGTTTCGGCACCGGCTATTTCGTCGCCATCCCCGGCGGCATGCCGGCCCGCTGCAACCCGATCAGCGCGCCGGTGGAGTGCGCGGCGTCAGACATCGAGTAATGGGTGCGCGGGGCGGGGCGCAGCCTGGACCGGCTGCGCCCCGCCCCGCCTGACTCCGTCACGCCGCCGGCGTCAGGCGGCGTGACGCGCGCCCTCGGGGCGGAAGCGCCCGAGCTTCTGCGCCATCTGGCGGTTGTGGAAGATCACGTCTTCCATCGCCGTGTGCGCCGACTTCACGGCCCCGTCGGCGAGCGCCGCGTTGCAGCGGCGGAGGGCGTCGTGCTGCTGCGTCACGTGGGCGCTGAGGCTCTCCATGAGGTCGTCGCGGTCGAGCGGTCCGGCGCCGCCGCGCCGGTTGTCGACCAGCAGGGCGAACACCATCGCGGCGCCGAGCAGGAAGGGCACGCGCAGCAGCAGGCTGGACTGCAAGGGCGGCGCGTCGCCGGTGAGCCAGCTCACCGCCAGCGACGCCAGGGCCAGGCCGATGGTCACGCCGGCGATGGTGCCCACCGACAGGCCGGCGATCGCCAACACCAGCACCCCGAGACAGAGCAGCAGGAGCTCGACGGAGAGCTGTCCCGCCACCCACAGCGAGGCGGCGATGAAGCAACTGTCGAGCACCGCCAGCCCGACCTTCAGGCCCTGCGAGTACGGCTGCTGGGCGCGGCCCACCGCCAGGTTCGACGCGAGATACGCGGCGATGAGCAGCGGGCCGAGCCAGGTCGGCACCTCGGCGCCGCCGCCGCTGCGCCCCATCAACATGAGGTAGGCGCAGGTGAGGATCAGTGCCCAACGCACGGTGACGATCGCGTTGGCGTTCGGACCGTGGACCACTGCTGCGGACGTGTTCTGAGGCATGCGAACCTCCCCTGTTACCCGCACGCCCCCAAGCGCGACGGGTAGAGATTTGTCCGCCACGTTCTGCAAGGCCGATGCCGTCACGGCCGGCATCGCCCCGCTCGCGCCACCCGTACGAGTCACACGGAGGCTGGTACGGCAGGTGCTGTCGGCATCGCGCGGCGCGGACGAAAAGCGGCGTCGCGCCGCCATGCCAGCGGCAGTCCCGCGTCGCTTCGGAGCGCGGATGCTGTGCGGGGAGCGTGGGCGGCTCGCCGGCGGGCGATGGGTCAGGCGCGGGGGCGTTTCAGCATTCGCCGCAGGGCGGCGACGCAGGCGGCGGCGTCGGCGACCGCGGTGATCGTCGCCGAGCGCCGCGCGTCGACGCCGCGGCGCGCCAGCGCCTCGGCCCAACCGCCGCTGCCTGCGACGACCAGGATCGGCCGGCCATGGATCCAGGCGAAGGCGATCTCCGACAGCGTTCCGGCGCCGCCGCCGACGGCGACCACGACGTCGCCGGCGAGCGCGGTGATGGCGTTGCGCGCGTGCCCCAGCCCGGTGGGGATGACGACCGAGCACCAGCGGTTGCCCTCCGCGAAGCTGGGGGACGGCACGATACCGACGACGCAGCCGCCGGCACGGCGGGCGCCGCGGCTGGCGGCCGCCATGACGCCGCCGCGGCCGCCGGTGATCAACGTGGCGCCGAGATCGGCGATCGCGGCGCCGATGGCCTCGGCGGCGCGCAACGTCGGACGCGGCGCGCGCGCATCGCCGATCACCACCACCTGCGGCGGGCGGGTCATGGACAGCCGCTGAGCGCCAGGCCGACTGCGACCACCAGCTCGTCGATGCTCACGCGCTGGTCGCCGTTGCGGTCGAAGGCGCCGCAGGTGGCGAGGCCGCGCGGATCCTGGGCGATCAGCACGCCGATGATGAGCTCGTTGACGACGATGATACCGTCGCCGCTGCAGTCGCCGACGCAATAGACGAAGCGGGTCGGCGTCAGCGACGGCAGGCTGGTGCGGGTCGGCGTCCGCGACGGGCTGCGGCTCGCCGTGCCGGTCGGCGTCGGGCCGGTGGGGGTCGCGCTCGCCGTCGCGGTGGCGGTGGACGTGGGCGTGCGCGTGCGGGTCGCCGTCGGTGGCGTCACCGTGGTGACCGGCGTGAACGTGCGGATCGGGGTGAAGGTCTGGATCGGGGTGAAGGTCTGGAACGGCGTGAACGTGCGGTACGGGGTGGGGGACTCGATCGGGGTGAACGTGGGCTGCGCCGCCGCCAGGGTGGGGGCGAGGAGAGCCAGGAGGGCGATCAGGCGCTGGGCGCTCCGCATAGCGTCGGAAATAGGCCGCTTCGGCTGCTCATGCCAGCGCAAGTTACGGGTCCGGGCGCCGGGGCGGCGCGGGATGGCCGTGACGTGACCGTCCGGTGCATAGTGCGGGCAGAGAGGAGCACGGAATGCCCTACGACGACCTGCGGTGCGTGCGGGTGGCGATCCGCGATGGGGTGGCGACGGCGACGATCGATCACCCGCCGCTCAACCTGCTCGACCTGACGTTGATCGGCGAGCTCGACGCACTCGGCCGCGCCATCGCCGCCGACCAGTCGGTGCGGGTGCTGGTGCTGCGCAGCGCCAATCCCGACTTCTTCATCGCCCACGCCGACGTGACGCTGATCCAACGGCTGCCGACCACGCCGCCCCCGGCGCCGACCGAGCTGGGGCCGTTCCACCAGATGGTGGACCGTTTCCGCACCATGCCGCAGGCCACCATCGGCGTCGTCGAGGGGATCGCGCGCGGCGGCGGCAGCGAGCTGCTGCTGTCGCTCGACATGCGCTTCGCGGCGCTCGGCCGCGCCCGCCTGGCGCAACCGGAAGTGGCGCTCGGCATCATCCCCGGCGGCAGCGGCACGCAGCGCCTGCCGCGCCTGGTCGGGCGGGCGCGGGCGTTGGAGATCATTCTCGGCTGCGACGACGTGCCGGCCGATGTCGCCGAACGCTGGGGCTACGTGAACCGCGCCCTGCCGGCGGACGAGCTGTGGCCGTTCGTGGAGCGGCTGGCGACCCGCATCGCATCGTTCCCGGCGGCCGCCATCGCGCTCGCCAAGGAAGCGGTGAACGCCGCCGATACCGGCGTGCTCGCCGGCCTGCTGATCGAGGCCGACTGCTTCAACCGCTCGCTGGCGACCCCCGACGCCCAGGAGCGAATGCGCCGCTTCATGGCCGCCGGGGGCCAGACGGTCGACGTCGAGAAGGGCGGATTGTTCTGACCCGGAGGGCCGCGCTCCCGCGCGGCCCTCCGGTCATTTGAAGTCCTCGGTGAACAGCACCTGCTGCACGTAGACGAAGCGCGGGGTCAGGGGCGGCAGGTTGGCGGCGTTGTTGAAGGCGGGGTCGAAGTTCCAGGCGCGAGTGGGCGGGTTGTAGATGTTGCAGCCGCTGCTGTTGCTGCCGCCGGTGCCGCACCAGGCGCCGTTGACGTGCTTGGTGTCGCCGAGCGACACGAAGGAGCCCTGGTAGTTCAGCGTCGTGCCGCTCCAGTCCTCGTGGAAGCGCGGATAGTTCTCGAGTCCGCCGTTGTAGTTGCCGACCGCGCTGTTGCTGACACCGCCGAGGAAGGCGGCGTTGATCCACGTGTTCGCGCCAGTCCGTCGGCCGCCGGTCAGGTCCAGCGAGCTCTGGCCGTCGCGGCAGCGCTGATCGGTGCAGCCCGCCGCGCCCGAGCGCCAGTAGTTGCTGGACATGACGTTGATGCTGTCACCGATGATCGACGCGGGCTGGCGGGCCACGCCGCCGTTGACGGTGCCGCGGTTGTAATCGCCGATCACGTACATCGCCTGGTCGGTGGCGACGGTCACGCCGGTCGGATCCGCGGAGATGCCGATGCCGCCGGTGAGCGGAATGTCGTTCGAGCCGAAGATGCGCACGCCGTAGTTGTTGTTGGTGCTGTTCGAATTCGGGCCGGCGACGGTGGCGAAGATGACCAGACCGCCTTCGGTGTTGTCGTTGTGGGCGAAGAACGGCTCGCCGTTCTCCTTGTTCCACAGAATGAGGTCGCGGATGTTGATGTTGAGCAGCAGCATCCACTTCTTCTCGCGGTGGTTGTAGAAGCCCCCGCGCCGGTAGTCGCCGTCGAACGTCGCGACGGCCGCGCCGCCGAGAAATCCCGGACCCATCGCCTCGGCGTACGCGCCCGAGTTGGCGTTGTTTCCGGTATAGCCGGTGCGATCGGGCAGGTTCGGCGTGTAGTTGGTGCGGTTGATGTGGGTGCAGGCGCCGGAGTAGACGCCGGGCCCGCAATTGCTCGCCGCGTTGGGCACGTCGGTGTAGAAGATCGGCATCGTGCCCCGCATCCGGCTCGGGCCTTTGCTGGCGAGCTCGCCCTCGTTCCACCGTCCGTCCATCATGAAGTTGCGCAGGGCCGTCGTCTTCGTGGCATCCTGGACGCCCGCCGCGGTGACGACGTCGATCAGCATGAGGCCCGCGGGCCCACCGCCGAGCGCCGGGCCGGCGACCCCCGGATGGGCGACGATGCGCAGGTCCGCCTTGTCCCAGTAGACGCCGGGGTTGGCGGTGCCGCCGTTGCTGACCGAGGTCGGCGGCAGGATGATGTCGGGCTCGGGAATGGCGATGTTGCCGATGTTGCTGATGATCGAGCCCTTCCAGTCGGCGAGCTCGGACTGCGGCACCAGGCGGGTGGTGGTGCCGTTGCAGGGGAGCGTCTTCGGATCGAGGTCGCCGAACGGCGCCACCTTGTCCTCGAGCATGTCGATGGTGACCGTCCCGTCGCAGACGGTGGTGTCCTTGCGACCGCGGTAGACGCCCTGCCCCGCCGAGACCTGCACCGTGTAGACGCCCTGGGCCGGGTTGTCGGCGATGGTGAGGGTGTTGCCGCTGCTGCTGAGGTAGAGCTTGCCGTTGGTGTGCACGCGGCCGTTCAGGGTCATGTTCGGGCCGGGGAGGATCTCGAGGTCGTTCTTGTAGAAGGCCACGAACTGGAAGAGCGGGATGTAGCCGACCAGGAACTCGGCGCCGACGCCGGCCTCGACGTCGCCGCTCGCGTTCGTCGCGGTCGAGTTGACGATGTAGCGGTACTGGATGGCGTTCAGGCCGGAGAACAGCTCGCCCGACGGGATGACGATGTTCTGCGGATTGCCGGCGCGCTCGCTGAGCTTGTAGGTCACCGTCCGGTTGCCGACCGTCAGCGTGCGCGGGTTGAAGTCGTTGCCGGAGGGCACGTTGTATTCGAGGAAGATGTTGCGGTACTCGCCCATGCCCATGTTGAGGCCGGACTCGGCGGCGTAGAACCCGGTGATGCTGCTGCCGAAGGCGCCGCGCATCTGCTGATCGGAGCGCACCGCCAGGGCGAGCGCGATCGCCAGCGACATCAGCAGCGCCGAGAGCACGAGCACTCCGATCAGCGCCATGCCGCGCTCGTTCAGCGGCGGCGAGTTGCGACGTGTCATGCTCATCTGCCCCGTCATGCTGCTGTGCACGCGTTGTACCAATCCGCCGCGCCGTGCACTGAGCAGGACATGGCATTCGCACGCGCCGTTGCAGGCTTGCACCGGCGTCGGGAAATCGACGCCGTCGACGGGACACGTCACCCGAAGGGCGCCTGACACCTCGAGGGCGCCCGCCCCGTGGCGCCCCGGCAATCCTCGGCCGCGTCGCGGCTACTTGAAGTCCTCGGTGAAGAGGACCTGTTGGACGTAGACGAAGCGCGGCGTCAGCGGCGGCAGGTTGGCGGCGTCGTTGTACGCCGGATCGAAGTTCCACAGGCGATCCGGGGGATTGTAGATGTTGCAGCCGTTGCCGGTGCCGCACCAGTCACCGTTCACGTGCTCGGGTTGTCCGAGCGACACGAAGGAGCCCTGGTAGGTGAGGCTGGTGCCGGACCAGCTCTCGTGGAAGCGGGGGTAATTCTCGAGCCCGCCGTTGTACGAACCGGCGCCCTGATAGCCGTCCGGCGTGGTGTCGACGCCGCCGAGGAATGCGGCGTTGATCCACGTGTTCTGGGCGTTGCGCGAGGCGTTGCCGAGGCTCTGCGTGCTCTGCCCGTCGCGGCACAGGGTATTGTTGCAGGCGGCCTGGCTCTGCCAGTAGCGCTGCGAGAGCACGTTGATGCTGTCGCCGATCAGCGACGCGGGTTGGCGCGGCGGACCGGCGGGCACCGCGGCGGTGCCGCGGTTGTAGTTGCCGAGCACGTACATCGCCTGATCCGAAGCGACGGTGACACCGGTCGGGTCGGCGGACACCCCGATGCCGCCGGGCAGCGGGATGTCGGCGCTGCCGAAGACCCGCACGCCGTAGTTGTTGATCCCCGCCGACGCCGGTCCGGCGATGGTGGCGAAGATCACCAGGCCGCCCTCGCTCGTGTCGTTGGTGGCGAAGAACGGCTCGCCGTTCTGGCTGTTCCACAGGATGAGATCGCGGACGTTGAGGTTGAGCAGCAGCATCCACTTCTTCTCGCGTTGGTTGTAGAAGCCGCCGCGGCGGTAATCGCGATCGAAGGTGCCGAGCGCGGCGCCCATGAGCTCGGCGTAGACGCCGGACGCCGCGGCGCCGGCGCGTGGCCCGCCGAGCGAGCCGGGGGCGGGAATGGTGGGGCTGTACGCCGCCGCGGCGGTGTTGTTGCAGGCCGGTTGGTTGTTGCCGCAGCCGCTCGCCGGGATCGGCACGTCGGTGTAGAAGATCGGCATCGTCCCCGGGTAGCTGCTCGGACCGCGACCGGAGACGAGACCGGCGTTCCAGGTCGCGTCCGACATGAACTGCCACAGCGCGTTGGTGCGCGCGTCGTCGCGCACGCCGGCGGCGTTCACCACGTCCACCACGGCGAGGCCGCCGGGGCCGCCGGGCAGGCCGCCGGCCTGGTCGCGGTGCAGGACGATGCGCAGGTCGGCCTTCGCCCAGTACACGCCGGGATCGCCGCTGCCGCCCGGGCTGACGGTGCTCGGCGGCTTGACGATGTCCGGCTCGGGAATCGCGATGTTGCCGATGTCGCGGATCATCGAGCCCTTCCACGCCGCCAGCTCCGCGACCGGTACCTCGCGCGTGCTGCTGCCGTTGCACGGCAGGATCTTGGGATCGAGATCGCCGAACGGCGCCACCTTGTCCTCGAGCATGTCGACGCTGACCGTGCCGGTGCAGGTGTTCTGGTCCTTGCGGCCGCGATAGACGCCCAGGCCGGCCGACACCTGGACGGTGAAGACCTGCTGCGCCGGGTTGTCGGCGATGGTCAGGGTGTTGTTGGCGTTCAGGTAGAGCCGGCCGTTGGTGTGCACGCGGCCGTTCAGGGTCATGTTGGGACCGGGCAGGATCTCGAGATCGTTCCTGTAGAAGGCCACGAACTGGAAGAGCGGGATGTAGCCGACCAGGAACTCGGCGCCGACCGATGCCTCGACATCGCCGTTGACGTTCTGGGACGTCGAGTTGACGATGTAGCGGTACTGGATGGCGTTGAGGCCCGAGAACACCTCGCCCGAGGGGATGACGATGTTCTGCGGGTTGCCCGGCCGCTCCGACAGCTTGTAGCTGACCTGGCGATCGCCGAGCGCGTAGCTGCGGGCGCTGAAGTCGCTGCCGGAGGGAACGTTGTAGTCGAGGAAGATGTTGCGGTACTCGCCCATGCCCCTGTTGAGGCCGGACTCGGCGGCGTAGAAGCCGGTGACGCCGCTGCGAAAGGCCCCGCCCACCTGGGTATCGGAGCCGACCTGCAGGGCGACGGCGATCGCCAGCGACATCAACAGTGCCGTCAGGACGATGACGCCGATCAGCGCCATGCCGCGGTCATCGGCACGCAGGCGCATGGCCATGACGGCCCCCTTCCCGGTTGAGTCTATTGCGGCAGCAGATTGCGCGGCTTGACGCCCACCGACACGGTTCGCCGCAGATAGCTGCCGGTGGCGTCGGGAAGCTCCGAACGGGCGGTCACGTTCACCAGCACCTGCTCGACGACCGACCATTCGGCGTTGTTCGCCGGCAGATCGACGACGTCGCACGGCGGACAGTTGCGCCGCAGTTGATACTGGATGTTGAGCTTTTCGATGCCGACGGCGAATGACTGCGGCGATTGGTTGCCGACCTGCAGCACCAGCTCCGGCACCGTGCCGCGCCAGTTGGTGAAGTTCTGGAGGTAGAAGCGGCGCTCGTCGATGGCGTACACGCCGCTGGTCTCGGGGTAGTTGCGGCTCAGCGGCTGCTCCTTCGCGAGCTGGGTCGGCGAGGGGACCGCGATGACGTCGAAGTACTCGCCCAGGCCGTCCGGATGACGGATGTAGGCGCGCATGCCAGGGGAGAAGCCCTCCGAGCTCGAGACCGAGAAGACGCCGCCCGAGGCGGTCACCGTCGCTCCGGTCGGCACCGACGTGCGGATGCACGACAGGTCGGGGCGCGTCAGGCCGGTGCGGGTGGTGATCTGGTCCGTGTTGCCGTTGTTGATGCCGTCGAGCGAGATGAAGTCCCCCGTCACCGGCAGGCAGGCGCCGCCGAGGCGCAGGTCGCGGATGATCATGTCCACGGCGGCACGCGCGGCCTGCGTCGCCTCGACCTCACGCGACTGCCGCTTCATGTGCTCCTTGCCGGCGACGAACATGCCCGAGGTCGCGACCACGGCGAGCCCCATGAGCATGACGCCCATCAGCAGCTCGACCGCCGTGAAGCCGCCCTCAGAAGCGGCGCACTTCGGTGTAGATCGTATTGACCGTGACATTCTTCGACCCCAGCGGCTCGTTCCAGCTCACGTCGACGGCGATCGACTTGAGCCCGCTCGTCGGCGTGGCGTCCCTGACGGTGGTCCGGATCGTGAAGAGCACGCCGCCGATCGTCTTGGTCTTGGTCCCCGATGCCATGTCGCTGAAGCGCTGCGCCCGCGTCGACTCGAGCTGTTCGGCGGCCATGGAGAGCGCCCGCGTCTGCAGTTGCGAGCTCGACGCCTGGCGGATCTGCGTCACCAGGAATCGCCCCATGGTGGCGGCGGTCATGGCGAACAGGCCCAGGGCGACCAGTGTCTCGATCAACGAGATGCCGCGGGCGTCGAGGCGGCGGCGCCGGGGCTCAGTATTCTTCATAGACCTGCCCCGACGGCCATATCGAGAGCATGCGCCAGCCATTGTACGTCGAGTCCCAGAAGAGCTGGTACACCGGGTAGGTGGTGGTCACCATCATGCCGCGGGTGTTGAACTCCTGGAGCGTCGGCCAGTACCAGGTGGTGTTGACGTTGGTCGGCAGCGTGACCTGCTTCACCGTCACGTCCGTTGACCACGAGCCGTTCGCCGCCTGCTTCATCCGCTGGACCTGGTAGCTGTTGGTGGAGGTCCACTCGATGCCGAAGTGGACGCCGCTGGTGATGGCGCGATTGCGTGCCCAGCGGTAGTCCGCCACCACCTGTTTGCTGACGTTCTGGAGATTCTGCCGTCGCGTATCGAGGTGCGGCAGGCCGAGCGCCGCCAACAGGCCGAAGATGCCGACCGCGACCAGCAGCTCGATCAGCGAGTAGCCGCGCTGACCTGCCACGTGCCGTGCGATGGTCCCTGTCATCTGTCCGCCTGCCTCTCGTCGCTCCGGGAACACCACGGCAGGCGTGCAAGTGAGAGACCACCGCCCGTCAGCAGGGCGCAATGCCCCGGGACGGACTGGTCACTCGGCAAATGATCGACGAGAAAATGACGATGGCGACGAGGTGGTCACGCGGGTCGCGCTCGCTCAGTCGTCGCGCCCGCTCAGGTAGTCGGCGAGCAGGCCGCGGCTGTGCTCGTCCTCGTGGCAGTAGACGCAGAGGTTCTCCCAGTTGCTGCCGTCGGGCGGGTTGTGCTGATGATTGCCGTCCCGGTGGTGCACGGTGAGCAGGTGCAACGTGCTCGCATCGAACTCGCGCGCGCACTTGGCGCAGATCCATCCATGCAGCGCCAACGAGCGCTCGCGATAGCCCTGTGCCCGCTCGGCCGCCTGTGCCCGTGCCGCGCGCACCAGCTCCCCGGCGTCGACGGGCGCGCCACGGCGCCGCTGGCGCGAGGGGCGGAAGGAGCGGGTCATTTCGCGATCAGGTTACGCGCGGCGCTTGGTGGTGCAAGGCCGCCGTACGGGAGCGGCGCCCGTCCGGGATCTCACCGCGCCCCGAAGTAGCGCCGCGGGTTGTCGACCAGCATGGCATCGATCTTCGCCTGCGGGACGCCGGCGTCGCGCAACGCCGGGACGATGTGCAGGAAGACGTGACGCGGGTCCCACTGCGGGGCGAGCGTTTCGACCGGCAGCGGCAGCGGCCGGCCGCGCCAGCACCAGACCGAATCGTGCGAGAGCACGATCTGCCGCTCGAAGCCGATGCCGAGCAGGCCGATGAGCGACGCCAGGCGCAGGCGATCCGGGTGCAGCAGCTCGAGCCCGAAGCGATCGAAGCCGAGATAGGCGCCGGCGTCGAGCAGGTCGACGTGATAGCGCAGATCGGCGCTGCCGCACGAGTGGCCGATCACCACGTGGGCCGGGTCGACGCCCTCGGCGGTGAGGATCGCCAACTGCTCGCGCCCCATGGTCCCCTCGTCGGTGTGGGTGGTGATCGGCGCGCAGGTCGCCTTGTGGGCGCGCGCCGCGGCGGTGATCACCGCCTTCTCGTAGTCGGTGACCCGATGCGGGCCGGTGGCGACCTTGATCACGCCGGCTCTGATCCCCGTCGGGCCGATCCCCTCGGTGAGCTCCTTGACGAAGGTCTCGGTCATCTCGGCGACCGTATCGGTGAATCCGCCGCGGAACTTGTAGTACGGGGCGGCGCCCGCGTCCTCCTTGTAGAGACCGGTGGCGCAGATGACGCGGACGCCCGAGGCCTGCGACACCTCGGCGGCCAGCTCGACGTCGCGTCCGAGGTCGATCGGACAGGGGTCGACCAGCGCCGTCACCCCGAGCTCCTTGAGCTGGAGCATGTGGTCGACGCAGATCTTCTTCGCCTCCCTGGGGTCCCAGGGCGGCGCCGCGCGGTCCGATTCCCAGCCCGGCCAGCCGATCAGCAGGTGCTCGTGCATCAGCGTGATGCCGAGATCGCCGGCGCCGCAGCTCCCGGTGGCGGTGTTGATGGTGCTCATCGCGTTCCTCCGTCAATCGGTTGGCGTTCAATACCGCACCGCGAAGCCGGCGGGTGGGCCATCGCGCGGCCCCTCGCCGCGCTCGACGCTGGCGACGCGCGCGCTCGGCGGCCCCTGTCGGCACCAGGCGACCAGGCGCTCGACGGCGTCCACGTCGCCCGCGGCGACCACCTCGACTGCGCCGTCCGGGAGATTGCGCGCCCAACCGGCGAGGCCGAGGCGGCGGCCCTGCTCCACGGTGGCATAGCGAAAGCCGACCCCCTGCACCCGGCCACGCACGATCAGACGCACCGACGTCGTCACCATCGCGTCCATCCGGCCCGCTATGCCCCGTCCGCCCGCTCGAGCAGCCGCTCGAGCGCCGCCTCGTCGAGCACCTCGACGCCCAGCGTGCGCGCCTTCTCGAGCTTGGAGCCGGCGTCCTCGCCGGCGACGATGTAGTCGGTCTTGCGGCTGATGCTGCCCGTGACCTTGCCACCCGCCGCCTCGATGCGCTCGATCACCGCGTCGCGCGGCGCCGACAGCGTGCCGGTGATCACCAGGCTCCTGCCCGCGAGCGGTCCGCCGCGGGGGCGCCGCGTGGCGGGCTGCGGCCGGACCCCGACCTCGTGCAGGCGGCGCAGGGTGTCGCGGTTCTGCCGCAGTTGGAAGAAGGCGCGGATCTCGCGCGCCGTTTCCGGGCCGATGTCGCGGATACCCGTCAGCGTCTCCTCGTCGGCATCGGCCAGCGCCTCGAGGGTGCCGAAGCGCTCCGCCAGCAGCGCCGCGGTGCGCTCGCCCACCTGCGGAATGCCGAGGGCGTAGATCAGGCGATCGAGGGGCGGCTGCCGCCTGGCTTGGATGGCGCGCACCAGATTGGTCGCCGATTTCGTGCCCATGCGTTCGAGGTCGGCGAGCTGCTCGACGGTGAGGCGGAAGAGGTCGGAGACGTCCTCGACCATGCCGCCGCCAACGAGCTGCGCCACCAGCTTCTCGCCCAGGCCGTCGATGTCGAGGGCGTGCTTCGATGCGAAGTGTCGCACCACCTCCCGGCGCTGGGCCGGGCACTGGCGATCGAGACAGCGGTAGGCGGCGGCGCCCTCCTCGCGCAGCACCGCGCTGCCGCAGACCGGGCAGGTCTTCGGCATGCGGAAGACGCGCTCGCGGCCGCTGCGCCGTTCGGGGAACGCGCGGACCACGTAGGGAATGACGTCGCCGGCGCGTTCGATCAGCACCGCGTCGCCGATCCGCACGTCCTTGCGCACCACCTCGTCCATGTTGTGCAGGGAGGCGCTCGAGATGGTCACGCCGCCGACCGTCACCGGCTCGAGCTCGGCGACCGGGGTCAGAACGCCGGTGCGACCGACCGAGGCGATGATGTTGCGCACCCGCGTCTCGCCCTGCTGCGCCTTGAACTTGAACGCGATCGCCCAGCGCGGCGAGCGCGACACCTCGCCGAGCCGGCGCTGCAGGGCGACGTCGTTCACCTTCGCGACCACGCCGTCGACCTCGTACGGCAGCCGCTCGCGCTGCGCCGCGATGCGGGCATGGTAGTCGACCACCGCATCGGCGCCGGTCGCCCGTTCGTTGTACTCGCTGGTGCGCAGGCCCCAGCGGCGCAGGGCGGCGAGGAACTCCCAGTGGCTGGCGAACGCGGCCCCCTCGGTGAGGCCGGCGCTGTGGAAGAGCAGGTCGAGCGGGCGCGCCGCGGTCATCGCCGGGTCGAGCTGGCGCAGCGAGCCGGCGGCGGCGTTGCGCGGATTGGCGAACGGCGGCTCGTCCTGGCGGCGCCGCTCCTCGTTGAGCGCCGCGAAGGCGGCGCTCGGGAAGATGACCTCGCCGCGCGCTTCGAGGCGCGCCGGCGGTGGCGCGCCCGCGGCGCGGCGCAGGCGATGCGGCACCGACCGGATCGTCTTCACGTTGGCGGTGACGTCCTCGCCGGTGACGCCGTCGCCGCGGGTGGAGGCGACGGTCAGGACGCCGTCGAGGTACACCACCTCGATCGCCAGCCCGTCGAGCTTGGGCTCGACGACGTACTCGATGGGCTCGTCGCGCCGCAGCGTCCGCCGCACCCGGGCGTCGAACTCGCGGAGTTCCTCCTCCGACATCGCGTTGTCGAGCGACAGCATGGGCGCGCCGTGGCGCACCGGCGCGAAGGTGGCCGCCGGCGCGGCGCCGACCCGTCGGGTCGGCGAACGCTCGGACGCGAGCGACGGGTAGCGATGCTCCAACTCGACCAGGCGCCGGAACAGCGCGTCGTACTCGGCATCGCTGATGCTCGGCGCGTCCTCGACGTAGTAGCGACGGTTGTGCGCCTCGATCTCCTCGCGCAGGCGCTCGACTTCCTCGGCCACGGCGGCGGATGGACGCTCGGACACGCCGACTTCCTACCGCAGCGCCCGTCGCCTGTCATGGCGGGAGGACCGCCTCCCGCGCCGCCGTCGCCGCTGGCGGCGCCCGCGCGGCGCGCGGCCGCGCGGCGGCGCGGACCTCCATCGCCGACTTGACCCTTTCCCGCGACGCGGCATATACCGCCAGGCGCGCGTCGGTCGGGCCGGCGCGCCGGTATGGAGGGCGGGCTGGGCGCAGCGGCCATGCGGAGGGGTGTGAAATACTGGCGGGGCATTGGCGTGGCCCTGCTCGCGGCGGGCCTGGCCGCACCGGCGGTGGCCAACACGCGCTCGCAGCAGCTCGACGCCAAGGGGCTCGTCCCCTTCCAGGCCAAGCGCTGGCAGGAGGCGCAGCCCATCTTCAGCGCCGCCCTGCAGGCGGACCCGGACGACGCGGTGGCGGCGTACTACCTGGGCCTCACCGAGGCGCGCCTCGGCAATCGGCCGAATGCGATCCGTGACATCGAGCGCGCCCTGGCGCTCGATCCGACGCTCAAGCCGGCGCTGCTCGACCTCGGCATCCTGTACTTCGACAGCGGCCAGTATCCGGCGGCGCAGCAATGGCTGGAGCGCGCCTACCAACAGCCCGACAGCCGCTTCTCTGCGGCGCTCTACCTCGGCATCACCCGCCTGCGGCTCGGCGACCCGGCGGGCGCCCTGGCGTACCTGCGCGAAGCGCAGAAGGATCCGGCGCTGCGCCAGACCGGGCAGTACTACGAAGCGGTGGCGCTGCTGCGCGACGGACAGACCGGCCCGGGCAAGACGCTGCTGCAAGAGGTGCAGGCGGGACCAGGCGATCTGCAGACGACGCAGGTCGCCAGGCAGGCGCTCGCCGGCGGCGGCGCGATGGCGGTGGCGGCGGGCGCGGAGAAGCCCTGGTCGGTACACGCCAACGCCGGCTTCGGCTACGACAGCAACAACGGCCTCGTGCCGTCGAGCTCGGCGGCGCAGGTCGGCCTGGACACGGCCGGCGAAATGGATGGCTTCTTCCGCGTCGGCGCCGGCGGCAGCTACACGGTGGCCGACGCCGACATCGGCAGCGCCGAGATGGGGTACAACATCTACCAGAGCGTCCACTTCTCGACGCCGCGCTTCGACCTGCAGAGCCATCGCCTGAACCTCACGCTGGCGACGCCGCTCCGCAACGGCTTCTGGCAGGCCGGCGTCGCCGGCATCTACGACTTCTACCTGCTCGACTATCAGTCCTTCTATCAGGCGGGACGCGGCACGCCCTTCGTCAACTTCTACCAGGGGGACATCGGCGCCACGCAGATCTTCTACACCTTCGGCGGTCAGGACTTCTTCCGCGGCCCCTTCAACCCCTTCCGCGATTCCTACATCAACCGCGTCGGCGCCCGGCAGATGTTCCTGCTCGGCGCCGTCGACCGCTTCCTCAGCCTGGGGTACACCTGGGACAACTTCGACCCGCTCTCCCGCAACGGCACCGACTTCGCCTACACGGACAACATGTTCGACGCGGCGATCGACTTCCCGATCCTCGACTACGCGCAGGGACAGGTCGGCTACCTCTTCGACCTCCAGAACTACGAGCACCCGAACAGCCGGGTCGACTACTCGAAACGGCGCCACGACGGTCAGAACCAGGTGGTCGTGCACCTGACGCACGCCTTCACCGAGATGATCTCGGCCGATCTCGCGTACCTCGGCGTCTTCAACCACTCGAACATCTCCGATTTCGAATACGATCGGCAGATCATCCAGGCCAATGTCTGGCTGCAGTTCTGAGCGACCCATGTCCCGACGCCCCTCGCCCTGTGCCCTCCTCGCGGCGATCGCGGTCGCGGTCGCCGCCGGCGCGGCGTCCGCGCAGCAGGTGGCGAGCCTGGCAGCGGTGCGAGGCGAGGTCGAGGTGCTGCGCGGCAAGGGCGACTGGCAGCCGGCCTTCGCCGGCCATCCGGTGGTCGACGGCGATCGTCTGCGCACCAACGCCAGCGGCGGCGTGACGCTGGTGTTCAACGATGACTGCGTCGTCATTCTCGGCCCCGGCACCGCTCTCACGGTCGACCGCTACGGCGGCAAGGCGCCGCGGCGGGCGCTGCTGCGCCTGGAGAACGGCGCGATGCAGGCGATCGTCAGCGGCTACAGCGGCGAGGGCGCGCGCTTCGAGGTCGAGACCGCGTCGGCGGTGGTGCGGGTGCAGGGTACGCAGTTCGTGGTCCGCTTCGACCCGATCACCAAAGCCACCGACGTGGCTGGGCTCGAGGGCACCGTCGCGGTGCAGGGACGCACCGCCGTCATCGGCCCTGGGGTCGCGGTGGGTCGCGACGAGACGAGCCGGGTGGAGATCGGCAAGTTCCCGAGCCCGGTGCGTGAGATGTCCGCCGCCGAGCGCACCCAGATGCTGGCTGGGCTGGGGTTGTTCGGCACCGGCGGTCGCGATGGACTCGACACCGACAACCCGCTGCTCGAGGGCAGTGTCGTCGCCGAGAGCGATCACCCGCAGCTCAGCGCCGCCGCCACGGCGACGGGCGGCACGTATCTGAAGCCGCCGGTCCCCGACGAGCCGCTGATGTGGCGACTGTCTCCCGACGTGCGCGCCAACACCCAGCCGCTGCCGGTCTACGAGGCGTACCCGCCGAACGTCGTTCCGCCGCAGTGAATGCCATGGCGGATGCGCAATCGCGCGTCCGCTCCTGCTTCCCGCCGCCGATCCGAGCCATCGCCAGATTCGTCACTCGACCGCCTTCGCGCCGTCAGGTGCTAATTTCCGAGCGATCGGTCTTTTGCTGCACGGCGTAGATGTCCGCTCCACCCGATCGGCACGCGTTGGTACGGCCCGTGCTCGATGGCGGGGATACGAGCGAGGCGACCATGGAGCATGAGAACGAGGCGATGCGGAAGGAAGTGATCCTGCTGGTCGACGACGAGCAGGACCACCTGATCATCACGCGGCGATTCCTGGAGAGTCAGGGGTACGAATGTGTCTGCGCCGACCGGGGCTGGGAGGCGCTGCGGGTCCTCCAGGAACAGCCGGTCGACCTGATTCTGCTCGATCTCCACATGCCGGGCATGGATGGCTACTGCCTGGCGGAGAACATCCTGTCGCGCGAGCAGTTCCGCAACATCCCCATCGTGGCCTTCAGTTGTTACGACCTGACCCGCTTCAAGCAGCGCGCGATGCGGTCGGGGATGGCCGACTTCATTCCCAAGCCGGTCGATCGCGCCCGCCTGCTCGCCACGGTCCGCGACCAGCTCAGCCTCCGCCACCGCCTGTCGAAGATGAGCGCGGTGGAGAGCGACCTCGGCACGAGTCACTGACCGGTCGCCGCGGATCAGTCCCTGGCGCGGCCCCGGCAGGCGCCTTGCGCCACCCGTGTCGCGGGACTAGGTTCGCCCTCCACCGGAAAGGAGAGTGGCTGTGGGTAACGTGCTGGAGGTCAGCGACCAAACCTTCGACCAGGAAGTCATCAACTCATCGACCCCCGTGCTCATCGACTTCTGGGCGCCGTGGTGCGGCCCCTGCAAGGCCATCGCCCCCGTCGTCGAGGAAGTGGCCGGCACCTACGCCGGACGGCTCAAGGTCGTGAAGATGAACGTCGACGACAATCCGCAGACCCCGTCGCGGTACGGCGTTCGCGGCATCCCGAATCTGATCCTCTTCAAGCGCGGCCAGGTGGCCGACCAGATCGTGGGAGCGGTCCCGAAGGCGCATCTCGTGCGCGCCATCGACAACGCGCTGGCCTGAGCTGTTACGCTGCCAGGCTGTCAGGGGGGCCGGAGGGCGGGCCGAATCCGCTCTCCGGCCCCCCTAACGGCATGACACCGCAACACCCCAACAGCGTAACCCCCTGTCTCAGAACGTGTGCCGTCGCATGCTGATGTTCATCAGCAGCCCGACGGACAGCAGCAGGGCCAGCATCGACGAGCCGCCATAGCTCAGGAACGGCAGGGTGATGCCGACCACCGGCAGGGCGCCGCTGGTCATGCCGACGTTGATGACGGCCTGCCAGAAGATGGTGCCGGTGAGGCCCGCCGCGAGCAGGGCGCCCAGGTTGTCGCGGGCCCGGAAGGCGATGCTGGCGCCGCGCAGCACGAGCGCCAGGTAGAGGACCAGCAGGACGGCGGCGCCGGCGAAGCCCCACTCCTCCGCATACACGGAGAAGATGAAGTCGGTGTGCTGCTCGGGGAGGAACTTGAGCTGATTCTGCGTGCCCTTCAGGTACCCCTTGCCGTAGACCTGGCCGGAGCCGATCGCGATCTGCGACTGCAGCGCGTGGTATCCCGAGCCGAGCCGATCCGCCTGCGGGTTGATGAAGTTGTCGAGCCGCTTCTGCTGGTACGGCTTCAGGTGATGGTAGCCGTAGGGCAGCAGGGGCCCGATCACCAGCGCGGCAATCACCAGCAGGCGCACCGGGAAGCCGGCGATCATCAGGACCGTGAACGCGCCCATGCCGAGCGCGATCGCGGTTCCCAGATCGGGCTGCTTGAGGATCAGCAACATCGGCACGACGATCAACAGCCCCGGCCCGATCAGGCGCCGGATCGTCAGGCGGCGCTCGCCGGCCCAGCGGTGGAGGATGTGGGCGAGCAGCAGCACCAACCCCACCTTCATGAACTCGGAGGGCTGGAGGGCGACGGCGCCGACGCCCAGCCAGCGCCGCGCGCCGCCGCCGCTGACGCCCATCACCAGCACCAGCGCCAGCGCCAGCAGCAGGAGGCCGTAGATCGGGTACGCGTACCGGTTCAGGGTCCGGTAGTCGATGCTGATCGCCAGCACCATGCCGATCAGGCCGAGGCCCGCCCAGGTCGCCTGGCGCACGACGTAGGCACTCACCAGGTGACCATCGTGGAAGGTGGCGCTGAGGATGGTCAGCAGGCCGACCCCGGTCACCAGCAGCGCCAGCACCAGCAGCGGCCACTCGATGTGGGCCAGGAGGCGGCGGTCAATTCTGAGCAACGCGCACCCCCGTTCGCTCCTCCTGGAGGCGGAAGTAGGCCTTCAGCACCTCCTTGGCGATCGGCGCCGCGACGGCGCCGCCGCCGCCGTCGGCGTGCTCGACCAGCGTCGCGATGGCGATCGTCGGCTCCTCGGCGGGCGCGAAGGCGACGAACCACGCGTGATCGCGCTGGTTCCACTTCATCTGGCTCGCCTTGAGCCGGGTGCGGCCGATGGTGACCACCTGCGAGGTGCCGGTCTTGCCGCCGACCGCGATGTCGGGCAGCTTCGCGTTCTTGCCGGTGCCGCGACTGACCACGTCCACCAGCGCCTCCTGCACCTGCTTCAGCACGGTGTCCCGCACCTCCAGCTTGGCGGCGACGCGCGGCGGGATCTCCCGCACCAGCGAGCCGTCGATCGCCTCCACCCGCTGCACCAGACGCGGCTGGTAGCGCACGCCGGTGGCGATGGTCGCCACCGCTTCCGCCATCTGCAGCGGCGTCGCCGTCACCGCGCCCTGGCCGATCGCCACCGACAGCGTCTCACCCTTCTGCCAGGGCTGTTTGAATCGCTGCTTCTTCCACGCCGAGTCCGGCATCAGGCCCGAGCGCTCGTTGCCGATCTCGATGCCGGTCGGCGCCCCGAGCCCGAACTCGCGCGCGTACCGGGCGATGGTGTCGACGCCGAGTCGCGAGCCCACCTGGTAGAAGAAGACGTCGCAGGACCCCACCAGGGCGTCGTGCACGTTCACCGAGCCGTGCCCGCCGTGTTTCCAGCAGCGGAACGTGTGGTTGCCGAAGGCGAGATAGCCGGGGCAGCCGATGCGGGTGAACGGGTTGACGATCCCCTCCTCGAGCGCCGCCGCGGCGACGATGATCTTGAACGTCGAGCCGGGCGGATACTGTCCCTGGGTGGCGCGGGCGTTCAGCGGATGCCGCGGGTGGGTGGTGAGCTCGCGCCACAGGGCCGGCTTGATGCCGCCGGTGAAGGCGTTGGGATCGAAGGACGGCTCGCTCACCATGGCCAGGACGTCGCCGTTGCGCGGGTCGAGCGCGACGACGGCGCCCGCATTGTCGCCCAGCGCCCGTTCGGCGGCCTCCTGCAGCGCCAGGTCGACCGACAGCACCAGGGTGTGCCCGGGCACCGCCTCGGCCTCGTCGAGCACCCGCAGCTCGCGGCCGAGCGCGTCCACCTCGATCTGCTGGCCGCCCTCCACGCCGCGCAGATCCGCCTCCCACTGCCGCTCGAGCCCGGCTTTGCCGACGACGTCGCCGGGGCGGTAGTTGGGATGGCGCTCGACCTCCTCCTGGGTCACCTCGCCGACGTAGCCCAGGACGTGCGCCAGCGACGGTCCGTGCGGATAGACCCGACTCGGGGTCACGCGCAGCGAGACGCCCGGCAGCTCGACCTGATGGGTCTCGATCGCCGCCACTTCGTCGTAGGCGAGGTTGCGCTTGATCGTCACCTCCTGGAACGCCGGCCGGCCGGCGGCGCGATCCAGGGCGGCCTGCGTCTCGGCGGTGGTCTGGCCGAGGAAGGGCGCCAGCGTCTCGACCACCGACGGCAGGTCGCGGGCGTCCTCGGGCACCAGCACGGCATCGAACGACGCCTGGCTGTCGATCACCACCGCGCCGTAGCGGTCGACCACCCGGCCGCGCGTCGCCGGGTCGCGGCGCAGACGGATGCGGTTGTTCTCCGACAGCGCGGCCATCTCCTCGCCGTGCAGCACCTGCAGGTGCCACAATCGCGCGCCGAGGAGCAGCACGACGACGACCGCGAAGGTCATCGCCAGGCTGACCCGCCGGCGAACGACGGGCGAGACCTCGTGGACGCCGAACATCGCTCAGGCGGCCTCGCGCGGGTCGCTCATGCGCATCCCGGCGAGCAGCGCGAACACCGGGGGCGCCACCGCCGCCGCCAACGTGGCGCTGATCAGCGCCTGGCCGAACACGGGCCCCCAGTCGTCGCCGATCGTCCCGAACACGATCGACACCGCCAGGACCGCCACCGTCTTCACCCACGAGGCGAGAAACACCAGTACGACCTTGGAAATGACGTTGTCCACCCAGAGGCTGCGGCAGGTCAAGTACACGAGCACGTAGACCACCACCATGCCGAAGGCGTTGAGGCCGACGGCGCCGCCGCCCACCGCGTCCTGCACGTAGCCGAGCAGGAAGGCGCCGATCACCCCGCCCACCGTGTGGCGGTGCAGGCCGAGGAAGACGCACACCGCGAGCAGGACATCCGGGGCGATCTGAAAGCGGGTCGGGAGGGCGTGGATCAACGTCGTCTGCAGCAACACCCCGAACCCCGCGACCAGCGCGATCGCGGCCACCGCCCGCATTACGCCGGCGGCTCCTCGGACACCGGCGCCGGCGACACCAGCATCACCTCCTCCACCTGATCGAGCTCGGCGCTCGGGTGGACGGTCGCCGACTGCAGCAGGCCGCGGTGGCGCCGGCCGACCTCGACGACCTCGCCGATGGTCATGCCCTTGGGGAAGACGCCGTCGAGGCCGGAGGTCAGCACGCGGTCACCGATCTTCACGTCGGCATCGCGGTTCAGGTAGTTCATGTAGCAGTCGCCGTCGCTGCCGCCCTGGACGACGCCGCGGGCGCGGGTGCGATCGACGATCGCGTCGATGCCGCTGTTGTGGTCGGTGAGCAGCGCCACCCGCGACACCGTGTGGCTGACCTCGACGACCCGGCCGACCACGCCGTCCCTCGCCACCACCGCCATGCCCCGGGTGACGCCGTCGCGGCTGCCGCGGTCGATGGTCAGCGTCGTCGACAGCGGACCCGGATCGCGGGCGATGACCCGCGCGCCGTACGCGGTCGACGGCAGTTGGGCGCGGAACCCGAGCAGCGCCTGGAGCCGCTGGTTCTCGCGCTCCATCTCCGCGAGGCGCGACAACTGGCTCTCCAGCGCCGCCACGCGGACCCGCAGCTCGTCGGCTTCGCGGCGGGCGTTGACGACGTCGATGTAGCCCGCCCAGAGCTGCCCGGTGCCCCGACCGATCCAACTGAACACGACCTGGAACGGCGCCAGCGCGTCGAGCAACAGGCGGCCAACCGGATCGCGGCGCTCGGCGCGGACGCTGACCGAGACGAGAAGCAGGGAGCAGACGAGCAGGCTGGCCGACGCGACGAGGACGCGGTTGCGGCGCAGAAACTCCATTTCACTGGATCGTGACGTCCTTCAGCAACGTCAGCTCATCCAGCACCTTGCCGGCCCCCATCACCACCGCGGTCAACGGATCCTCGGCGAGATGGACGGGCAGCCCCGTCTCCTCGCGCAGCAGCACGTCGAGATTGCGCAGCAGCGCCCCACCGCCGGCCAGGGTGATGCCCTTGTCGACGATGTCGGACGCCAGCTCGGGCGGCGTGCGCTCGAGGCCGATGCGCACCGCGTCGACGATCTGGCTGATCGGCTCGAGCAGGGAATCGCGAATCTCCTCGTCGGAGACCTCCACCGTCTTCGGCACCCCGGCCACCAGGTCGCGGCCCTTGATCTCCATGGTCTGGATCTCGTTGCCCGGATAGGCGGAGCCGATCGTCAGCTTGATCAGCTCGGCGGTGCGCTCGCCGACCAGCAGGTTGTACTTGCGCTTGATGTACTGGACGATCGCCTCGTCCATCTTGTCGCCGCCGACGCGCACCGACTTCGAGAAGACGATGCCCTTGAGCGAGATCACCGCGACCTCGGTGGTGCCGCCGCCGATGTCGACGATCATGTTGCCGGTCGGTTCGGTGATCGGCAGCCCGGCGCCGATCGCCGCCGCCATCGGCTCCTCCATGAGGTAGACCTCACGGGCGCCGGCGGCCTCGGCCGATTCCTTCACCGCCCGCTTCTCCACCTCGGTGACGCCGAAGGGAACGCAGATCACGATGCGCGGCCGCACCAGGGTGCGGCGGTTGTGGATCTTGTGGATGAAGTAGCTGAGCATCGCCTCGGTGATGTCGAAGTCGGCGATGACGCCGTCCTTCAGCGGCCGGATGGCGACGATCGAGCCGGGGGTGCGGCCCAGCATCTTCTTCGCTTCCGCGCCGACCGAGAGGACGCGGCGGCCGCCGCGGGCGTCCTTCTGGACCGCGACCACGGAGGGTTCGTTGCAGACGATGCCTTCGCCTTTGACGTAGATCAGAGTGTTTGCCGTCCCCAGATCGATCGCCAGATCGTTGGAGAACATGCCAAGCAGGAAATTCAGCACCATCCGCCGCCCGCCTCGCTTTGCCTGGGTAGTTGCCGCTGTGTGAAGGTGTGGAGCGTAAGCGCCGTACCAGAATTGCCCTGGGCGGGCAAGGTTGGGCGGCCCGCAAGTTGCTTTTGAAACGTGGGTTCTTTATCGTCCGGGGCTTCGCAAGGAGAGCTGTACCGTGCTGGATGCGCTACGCAAACGGGGCAATTCGCTCGCCGTTCAGGCGTTCTATCTGATCATCGTCGCGGTGTTCGTCTTCTGGGGCGTCGGCACCATGCGCGCCAACCGGATGGAGGTCGCGGCGCGGGTCAACGACGAGGTCATCACCAAGCGCCAGTACGACCGCGCCTACACCAACCTCGTCAACATGTACCGCAACATGGGCCAGCAGGCGGCGCCGCCCGACGCGCTGCTGCGCTCGCAGGCGATCGCGCAGTTGATCTCGAACGAGCTGTTGATCCAGGAGGCGCAGCGGCTCGGCTTCGAGGTCGACGAGAGCGAGCTGCGGCAGTCGATCGCCGGCATGCCGAGCTTCCAGACCGATGGGCGCTTCAACAAGGACGCGTACGTCGAGATCCTGCGCCAGAATGGCTTCAAGCCGAGCGACTTCGAGGAGCTGCAGCGCCGCCAGCTCCTGGCCGGCAAGGTCGAGGAGCTGGTCGCCCAGGGGGCCTACGTCAGCGACGAAGAGGTCAAGGAGCGCTTCCAGTTCGACAACGAGCGCCTGAGCCTGCAGTTCATCCGCCTGCCGGTCGCTCGTTTCCTGGGGCAGGTGACGGTGAGCGATCAGGAGGTCGAGGCCTACTACAACGAGAACCAGGAGAAGTATCGCGAGCCGGAGCGGGTGAGGATCCAGATGGTCGAGTTCAACCCAACCGAATTCGCGGCCAAGGTCACGCCGACCGACGACGAGATCAAGGAATACTACGAAGCCAATCTCGGCCAGTTCCAGAAGCCGGAGGAGGTGCGGGCGCGCCACATCCTCTTCACCGTGAAGCCCGACGCCAGCGACGCCGACAAGGCGGCGGCGCGCAAGAAGGCCGAGGAGGTGCTCGCCAAGGCCAAGGGCGGCGCCGACTTCGCGGCGCTCGCCAAGGAGTTCTCCGAGGACTCGACCGCCGCCAGTGGCGGCGACCTGGGCACCTTCGGGCGTGGCATGATGACGCCGCCCTTCGAGGCCGCGGCCTTCGCGCTCGAGCCAGGGCAGGTGAGCGACATCGTCGAGACGCAGTTCGGCTTCCACATCATCAAGCTCGAGGAGAAGCAGGCGGCACGCACCGAGTCGCTCGACGAGGCGAAGGACGCGATCGTCAGCGAGCTGAAGAATCGACACTCGCGCCAGGTGGCCCTGGACGCGGTGGAAAAGGCGCACGACGCGGCGCTCGACGGGACGCCGCTGGAGAAGATCGCCGCCGACTACGGCCTGACGGTGAAGACGCCGGCGCCGTTCGCCGGCACCGAACGGGTCGACGGGCTGCCGCGCAAGCCGCTGAACGACGAGGCGTTCAACACCGAGGTCGGCGAGATCGGCGAGGTGGTGACCGAAGCCGGGGGCTACACCATCCTGAAGGTGGTGGAGCGGATCCCGTCGACGGTGCCACCGCTCGACCAGATCCGCGCCAAGGTCACGGACGATCTGCGCGCCAAGAAGGCGGCGGAGCTGGCCCACCAGCGCGGCGAGGAGATCCTCGCCAAGTTGAAGAACAAGGAGGACATCCAGCGCGTCGCCAGCGAGGCGGGCCTGGCGGTCGAGGAGAGCCGCGAGATCGGACGTTTCGGCGGCTACCTGCCGAACATCGGCAATGCCCAGGCGCTCAAGGATGCCGCGTTCGCGCTGACGCCGGAGAGCCCGGTGGCGCCCGCGGTGTACGACGCCAACGGCGATGCCGTGGTCGCCGTGCTGATCGAGCGCCTGCCCGCGGATCCGTCGCGCTTCGACGGCGAGAAGGCATCGATCGAGGACCGCCTCCGCGGCCAGGCCGCGGCGGCCGCCGTGCGCACCTTCGTCGATCAGCTCAAGGCGAAGTCGAAGATCGAGTACGGCATGGGCGTCACCGGCACGATCGACCTCGGCTCCTGATCCACGGAGGCCCGGCGGTGACCCGCGACGGCGCTGCCGCCGGACTCTGCGCCGACTGCCGGCACGCCCGCCGGATCGCCACCCGCCGCGGCTCGCTCTTCCTGCTCTGCGATCGCGCCGCCAGCGACGCCCGCTACCACCGCTATCCGCCCCTGCCCGTCGTCCGCTGCCCCGGTCACGAGCCGAACCCGCCGCCGCCCGATCCCGCGGACGCCTGACGGCCGCCGTGTCCGAGCACCAGCCCGCCGCCGCACTGCTGGCGCTGCGCCCGCTGCGGGCGATCGTCACCCTCGCCGCGCCGACGACCGCGGTGATGCTGATCGCCGCGCTGTCGAACATCCTCCACACCTACTTCGTCAGCCGCCTCGGCGACGAGGCCATCGCCGCGGTGTCGCTGGTCTTCCCGATCGTCATGATCCTGATCACCGTCGTCTCCGGCGGTCTCGGCACCGGCGTCGCCTCCGGCATCGCGCGCGCCCTCGGCGCCGGCCGCGCCGGCGACGCCCGCGCCATCGCCGAACACGCCATCGTCATCACCACCGCCCTCGCCGTCGGCGGCAGCGTGGCGAGCGAGATCGGCGCCCGCGCGCTGTTCAGGCTGATGGGCGGCACCGGCGCCGTGCTCGACCAGGCGACCCTGTTCTCGCGCGTGCTGTTCGGCGGCCTGCTGATCAGCTTCACCGTCGGCACCTTCGACTCCATCCTGCGCGGCGCCGGCAACGTCCGCGTGCCGGCGATGTGCTCCACCCTGTCGCTGCTGCTGCAGATCGCCTTCACGCCGCTGTTCATGTTCCATTTCAACCTCGGGCTGGTCGGCGCGCCGCTGGCGACGCTCACCGGCCAGGCGATCGGCCTGGTACCCCGCTCCCGCTTCATCTTCGGCGCCCGCAGCCCGGTGCGCCCAGGCCTGGTGCCGCGCCGCCTCCAGGCGCGGCACTTCCGCGAGATCCTGCGCGTCGGCATCCCGGCGTCGCTCTCGGCGGCGCTCAACTACATCACGCTCATGGTGCTGACCGGCACGGTGGCGCGCTTCGGCGATGTCTACCTCGCCGCCTACGGCCTCGGATCGCGGCTCGACTTCCTGCTCTTCTCGCTCGGCTTCGGCGTCGCCGCCGCCGGCCTGACCTTGGTCGGCATGGCCGTCGGCGCTGGCCGTCGCGAGCTGGTGCGCGGTTACGTGGCGCAATCGGCGCTGGTCGCGGTGGCGGTGGTCGCCATCCCGGCGGTGATCGTCATCGTGCGCCCGAGCTGGTGGATCGGCGCCTTCAGCGACGCGCCGGCGATCCACGGCATCGGCGCCGACTACTTCCACATCGTCGGCCCGACCTACTTCTTCATCGTGGTCAGCATGGTCGTCGCCTCGTCGTTCCAGGCGCTGGCCCGCGCCGTCATCCCGCTGGCGGTGATGGTGGCGCGCGTGGTGCTGGTGCTCGCCGCCGCCCTGCTCGCCATCAACACCTTCCATGCCCAGGCGCAGACGATCTTCGTCATCATCGCCGTCGCCAACGTCGTCTCGTGCCTGGTACTGGTCCTGCTCTTCTGGCGCGCCCTCGGCGCCACGCGCGACGCCTAGACGCGACCGCGAGCCACAAGCGGCGGGACACGTGGGCGTCCCCAATTTGGGAACGCCTCCACCGTGACCGGTGGCTGCGAGGTCGTCTCAGAACAGGAAGTCCCAGGCCTCGTTCAGCGATGCGACGCCGCGCAGCTCGACGTCGCGCAGGGAGGGGAGCTGCTGGCGCGAGGTCTCGGGCAGGATGCAACGCCTGAAGCCGAGCTTGCCGCCTTCGCGCACGCGCGCCTCCGCCTGGCCGATGGCGCGCACCTCGCCGGCGAGGCCGACCTCGCCGATGATCAGCGTGTGCGGGTCGATGGGCTTGTCGAGGAAGCTCGAGGCGACCGCCACCAGCGCGGCCAGGTCGGCCGCGGGTTCGTCGAGCCGCACGCCGCCGGCGACGTTGACGAAGATGTCCTGGCCGGTGAGCTGCAGCCCCATCTTCTTCTCCAGGATCGCCACCAGCAGGGCGATGCGATTGTGGTCCATGCCGAGCGTCGTCCGCCGCGCCGTGCCGAGCGAGCTGGCCGACACCAGGGCCTGGATCTCGACCAGGATCGGCCGCGTCCCCTCGATGCTCGCCACCACCACCGATCCCGGCACGTCCACCGGCCGCTCGGCAAGGAACAACGCCGAGGGATTCGACACCGCCTGCAGGCCCTGCTCCTTCATCTCGAAGACGCCGATCTCGTTGGTCGACCCGAAGCGATTCTTCACCGCGCGCAGGATGCGGAAGGAGTGGCCGCGATCGCCCTCGAAGTAGAGCACCGTGTCGACCATGTGCTCGAGGACGCGCGGCCCGGCGAAGGCGCCCTCCTTGGTGACGTGGCCGACCAGCACGATCGCCTGTCCGCTGCGTTTGGCGAACTGCACCAACTGCGCCGCGCTCTCCCGCACCTGGCCGATGCTGCCCGGCGCCGAGGCGAAGTGCTCGGTGAACATCGTCTGGATCGAATCGACGGCGAGGATCGCAGGGGCGAGGGCGCGCGCCTGCTCGAGGATGCGTTCGACGTTGGTCTCGGCCAGCACGAGCAGCGTCGGCTCCGCGATGCCCAGACGGTCGGCGCGCATCTTCACCTGCTGCGGGGACTCCTCGCCGGTGACATAGAGCGCCTGCCCCTGGCGTGCGAGCTGCGCCAGCGCCTGCAGGACCAGCGTCGACTTGCCGATGCCGGGGTCGCCGCCGATCAGGATCACCGCCCCGGGGACGACGCCCCCGCCGAGCACGCGATCGAGCTCGCCGATGCCGCACGAGCTGCGCCGCTCGCTCGCCGCCGCCAGCGCGGTGATCGGCTCCGCCGCCGGCCGCTCCGCCGCGACCACACGCCCCGCGCCCTTGGGCGCGGCGGCCAGGCGCTCCTCGACCAAGGTGTTCCATTCGCCGCAGTCGGCGCAGCGACCGAGCCAGCGCGGCGCCTGCGCGCCGCAGCTCTGACAGACGAAGACGCTGCGCTCCTTGGCCATCGCCAGCACAGCTAGCCTGAACGGCGCGGGCGTCCAACCGTGCAGGGCATCGCTCGCGTGCCGGTAGCCGCGGCATCGGTGGCCGCGGCTACCGGCCCACCAGACGGCTGCGACCGTCGAGGTCCGCGGGGATGGGCACGCCGAGCATGTCGAGCACGGTGGGCGCGACGTCGGCGATATGGGCGCCGGCGAGATCGGCGGGCGCGCCGGCGATGCACAACCAACCGTCTGGCCCGTGCCCCCCGGTGCGATAGTCGCCGTGCGCGCCGAAGACGGTTCCGTAGCCGGGCGAATGGAGCGCCGGGATCGGCGCCGCGGGACTCCAGTAGCCGACCACGTCGGGCAGCACGTCGCGCGCCTCGCGCTCGTACAGCTCGTCGATGATGGCGACGTGCGCGAGCGCCGCCTCGCCCGTCGCCGGGTTGATCAGCTCGCGCATTCGCGTCGCCAGGAAGTCGCGCAACGCTTCGTACTCCCGTCCCGGCTGGACGCGTCCGTGGGGATCGCGGCCGACGAGGTTGATGCGCAACGCCGGCGTCATCTCGTTGTTCGGCACCTGGTAGGCGCGGGCGCCGACGTCGAGCGCGATCACGCCCATGAACCGGCACAGCAGCGCCTCGCCGAGGCGTCGGGGCAAGCGGCGCTTGACGGCGTACTGCAGCGGCAGCGGCACCGCCTCGCGCGCCCGCTTGAGCCACGGCTGGCGCGCGCGCTGGTGCGTGGCGCGTGCCGGGTCGGGGGCGCGATCCTGCGGCTCGTGCATCCCCCACAGCCGCAGCAGCGCCGGGATGAGGTCGCGTCCGTGGTACTGCGGCCGCATGCCCTGGTTGGAGAAGACGAGGACACGCGCCTCGGGTCCGGCGGTGGCGATGAGCTCGGCGATCGCCGCGTCGACCGCGGTGTAGACCTCGCGCAGGGTGGCGCCGAGCTCGGCATCGGGGTGGTGCAGCGGGTGCGACGGATCATGGAAGTGCCAGAGGTTGTGCCCGGCGCAGTGCGGCTCGGAAAAGACGGCGAAGAAGAGATCCCACTCGCCGCCGCGCGCCAGGTCGAGCAGCAACCGCCGGCGCGCGGCGACGCCGTCGAGTAGGCGGCGCCGCAGGCGGCGGTAACTGCGTTGGCCGCGGCCATGGTCGTCGCAATTCGGCAGCGGATAGGGGCCGTGCCGGGCGATCAGCGCGTCCGCCAGCTCGGGCGGCGCGCTGCGCAGCGCGCTGTTGAAGCCGTGCGCGCCCCAGCCGACGACGTGCACGCCGTCCGCCGGCGGCGCGAGCTCGATCTTGGGCGTGTCGACGACGATGCACCGCCGCTGGTGCCGAGCGGCGGTGACCCAGAACGGATCGCAGGGCAGCGTATGGTCGGCGACCTCGAGCGTCGGCCGATCGCGCCGCGGTTGGATGAAGAAGTAGCGACCGACCCGCGGCGGGCGCACGCCGGTGTAGGCGGTGAGCATCGCCGGGTCGGGAAACTGGCGTGATCCGGTCTCGAGTTGCCCGGCGTCGCCGCCGGCGACGAGGCGGCGCAGGGTCGGCAGGTCGCCGGAATCGCACCAGCGGCGGAGCAGCGAGGGTTCCGCTGCATCGAGCCCGATCACCACCGTTCGCGGTTGCGCCACCCTCGCTCCCTGACAACGACCGCGCGCGCAGTCAACGCGGCGCGGGCGCGCCGGTCGCTTGCGATCGCCCCGGGGGGCGTCTAACGATGGCGGTCATGCGCCACGACGACGTCTTCGCGGCGGAGTTGGCGCGCCTGCGCGCGGCTGGGCTGGAACGCTCGCTGCGGGCGGTCGACGGAGCGCAGGACACGGCGATCCTGGTGGGCGGCCGGCGCGTCCTGTCCCTCTGCTCCAACAACTATCTCGGCCTGGCCAACCATCCCGAGGTGATCGAGGCCGCGGTCGCGGCGGCGCGCGCCGCCGGCATGGGATCCGGCGCGTCGCGCCTGATCTCCGGCTCGATGCGCGAGCTGCATCGCCTGGAGGAACGGCTGGCGGCCTTCAAGCGCACCGCCGCCTGCCTGCTGTTCACCTCCGGCTACCAGGCCAACCTCGGGGTCATCACCGCTCTGGTCGGCCCCGGCGACGCCGTGTTCAGCGACGCCCTCAACCACGCCAGCCTGATCGACGGCTGCCGGCTGTCGCGCGCCGCCGTCCACGTGTACCCGCACGCGGACGTCGCCGCGCTGGACGAGCGCCTGCGCGCCGTGCCGGCGAAGCGCCGCCTCATCGTCACCGATTCGATCTTCAGCATGGACGGCGATGCGGCGCCGCTGGCGGCGATCTGCGCGCTGGCCGAACGGCACGGCGCCATGGTGATGGTCGACGAGGCGCACGCCACCGGCGTGCTCGGCGCGCGCGGCGCCGGGTTGGTCGACGCGCTCGGCCTGCACGACCGGGTGACGGTGCAGATGGGCACGCTCGGCAAGGCGCTGGGAACGTTCGGCGCCTATGTCGCCGGCAGCCGGGCCCTCGTCGATCTGCTGATCAACACCGCCCGCACCGCCATCTTCACCACCGCCCTGCCGCCGCCGGTGGCGGCCGCGGCCGGGGCCGCGCTGACCATCGTCGAGCGCGAACCCGAGCGGCGCGCCGCGCTGCGCCGCAATGCCGCGCGCTTGCGGGCGGGCCTGCTGTCGCTCGGCTTCGAGGTGCCGGGCGACCCCGAGAGCCATATCCTGCCGATCATGGTCGGCGAGGCGGCGACGACGATGGCGCTGTCCACGGCGTTGCTCCAACGCGGCGTCTTCGCGCACGGCATCCGGCCGCCGACGGTGCCGGAGGGCACCGCCCGCCTGCGCGCGACCGCCATGGCCACGCACCGCGAGGCCGAGATCGACGCCGCGCTCGCGGCCTTCGCGGACCTGGCGCCGGCGCGCCGGCGGGCGGCGCAATGAGCCGGCCGACGACCGCCGAGCTGGCGGCCTGGGACCGCCAGTACCTGTGGCATCCCTTCACGCAGATGCGCGATTGGCTGGCCGAGACGCCGATCGTCATCGAGCGCGGCGAGGGCAACTACCTCGTCGACACCGATGGCAGGCGCTACCTCGACGGCGTGTCATCGCTGTGGTGCAACGTCCACGGCCACCGCAAGCGCGAGCTCGACGAGGCCCTGGCGGCGCAGACGGCGCGCATCGCCCACAGCACCATGCTCGGGCTGGCGAACGTGCCGGCGACCGAGCTCGCCAAGCGCCTGATCGAGGTCGCGCCGACCCCGCTCACCCGCGTCTTCTATTCCGATGCCGGCGCCACCGCGGTGGAGATCGCTCTCAAGCTGGCGCTGCAGTACTGGCAACTGTGCGGCGAGCCGCAACGCACCCGGTTCGTCTCGCTCACCGAGGGCTACCACGGCGACACCCTGGGCGCGGTCGGGGTCGGCTACAGCGACGCGTTCCACCGCTTCTTCCGCCCGGTGATCACGCCGGCGCTGCGCATCGACCCCCCGCACGTGTTCCGCTGGCAGCAACGCCAGTCGCCGGCGCGCGCCCTCGAGCTGGCGATCGCCGACGCCGAACGCGTCTTCGCCGCGCACGGTGGAGAGGTGGCGGCGCTGATCGTCGAGCCGCTGATGCAGGGCGCGGCGGGCATGTGGGCGCAGCCGCTCGGGTACCTGCCGGCGCTGCGCGACCTCAGCCGCCGGCACGGCGCCCTGCTCATCTGCGACGAGGTGGCCACCGGCTTCGGCCGCACCGGCCGCCTGTTCGCCGTCGAGCACGAGGGCATCGCCCCGGACCTGCTCTGTCTCGGCAAAGGCATCACCGGCGGCTACCTGCCGCTCGCCGCCACCCTCGCCAGCGAGGCGATCTTCGAGGCCTTCCTGTCCCCCTACGAGCGTTTCGAAGCCTTCTTCCACGGCCACACCTACACCGGGAATCCACTCGCCTGCGCCGTCGCCCTCGCCAACCTCGACGTGTTCGCCGCCGAGCAGGTCGTGCAGCGGTGCGCCGACCGGGCAGCCCACCTCGCCGGGCTGCTGGCCGAATCCACCGGACACCTGGCGTGCGTCGGCGACGTCCGCCAGTGGGGGCTGATGGTCGGCCTCGAGCTGGTCTGCGACCCCGAGGCCCGCACCCCGTTCGACCCGGCCCTGCGCGTCGGGCACCGGGTGATCCAGGCCGCCCGGCAGCGCGGCGTGATGCTACGCCCCCTGGGCAACGTCATCATCCTGATGCCGCCCCTCAGCATCACCCCCGAGGAGCTGGAAACCCTGGTCCGCGTGACCGCCGAGTCGATCCAATCGATCGCCGGCACCTAGGATTCGTCGTGGGCTCCACGAGCGCCCACACCGGGAGTGTCAGGAATCGGGTCTTTCCGACACACTGGACACTTCTTTGGCACTTGCTTCGTGCCTTTTGCACACCGTCTGACCACAAGGCCACAAATTCATGCCACTCCCCTTGTAGGCACCGCGATTGCTTCTATGCTAGAGATCACATCGGACGGAGCGAGCGATGCCGAGAGCACATTCGCTGAGGCGCTACGAGGACACCGACGAGCTGGTGAATGACCGGCTTCCGGGGATGCCGTTGCTCGGGTTCCTGACGGGTACGGTATTGAGCCTGGCGCTGTGGGCCGGGCTGGCGATGCTGGCCTGGGCCACCTGAGCCGCCAGACGGCTTCTGAGCCAATTGCCCCTATGGTAGGCAGATCCGCGAGGATCTGCCGCTGTCACGCTGTTTCCTGATCACCGGTACCGACACGGGTATCGGCAAAACGACCGTCGCGAGCGCCATCGCGGCGGCCCTCCGGCGCAGGCGCTGCCGCGTCGGGGTGATGAAACCGGCCGAGACCGGCTGTGACGCCGATGCGCATGGCAGATCGCATGCGGCGGACGCGGAACGACTGCGCTGGTTCGCCGGCAGCCCAGACCCCCCAGAGGTCATCTGCCCCTTCCCGCTCCGCGATCCGCTCGCTCCGGCGCTCGCCGCTCGCCGGCAGGGCGTCGCCTTCGATCTCGATGAGATTGCCGCCTTGGTCGATCGCTTCGCCCGGCGCTGGGACGTCGGGCTCGTCGAGGGAGCGGGTGGCCTGCTCGTGCCGCTCGCTGGGCGGACAACCTTCGCCGACCTGGCTGCCCGCTGCCGCCTGCCGCTGCTGGTCGTCGTCGGCAACCGGCTCGGCTGCGTCAATCATGCCGCGCTGACGATGCGCTGCGCCGAGACGGCCGGCCTCGACGTCGTCGGCTACGTCGTCAACACGCTGCAGCCCGCGGCCGACATGGCGATGCAGACCAACGTCGAGTTGCTGCACGACACCCTCGGCCCATCGCTCGGCGTCTTTCCCTGGGTCGGCGAAACGTCGTGCGACGAGGCGAGCCGCGACCGGCTGGCGGACCTGGCCGAGAGGACCCTGCGGCTGGAACAGCTCGTCCCTGGACGCGGGGACGCGGAGGCTCGACGCTAGCCCAGCCGGCGCGCAGCGCGGCGGCGGCGCCCTCAGAGCGCCGCCGCGATGGCGGCCTGATAGACGAGCTTGAGCGCCACGCCGTGCTCGCGCGCGAGGCGGCGGCAGTCTTCGTATTCGGGGGCGATGTTGCGGGTCCCATCCGGCGCCGTGGCGATCTTCACCCGCACCGGGCCGTACGGCGTCTCGACGTCGATGATCTGGCGCGGCAGGACGGCGCGCCGCACGGTGTGGAAGCGCAGGCCGATCGCGGTCGTCTCGCGCAGGATCGCGCCCGCCACCGCGTCGCGCGCGCCAGCATCGGCCAGGGCATACAGCACCACGCCGGGGCGCTGCTTCTTCATGAAGGCCGGCACCAACCAGGCATCGCGCGCGCCCGCCGTGAACACCGCCTCGAGCGCGTGCGCGTAGAGCTCGGGGTTGGCATCGTCGATCGTCGCGGCGACTTCCACCAGCTCCTCGCCAGCCAACGGCGCCTCGACGCGCGCCAGCAGCAGGCGCAGCACATTCGGCCGGTCGGTGAGCGTCCGCGTGCCGGCCCCGTAGCCGACCGCCTCGATCCGCAGGGGCGGCAGCGGTTGCGCGGGATCGACGAGCGCGGCGACGATCGCCGCGCCGGTGGGCGTCACCAACTCCGCCGCGCCATCGCCGACCCGCACCGGCAGGCCGCGCAGCAGCTCGACCGTCGCGGGACCCGGCACCGGGATGACCCCGTGCTGCGACCGTGTGAGCCCGGTCCCGAGCGGCAGCGACGACGCGTAGACGGCCTCGACGCCGAGCGCGTGCAACCCGATCGCGGTGCCGACGATGTCGACGATCGAGTCCACCGCGCCCACCTCGTGGAACGTCACCGACTCGGCGGCAACCCCGTGCACCCGCCCCTCGGCCTCGGCGAGCCGGGCGAAGATCGCCAGCGCCGTTTCCCGGACCCGCGGCGCCAGGCGGCTGTCCTCGATCATGCGCCGTATCTCGCCGTAGGCCCGGTGGTCGTGCGAGTGGTCGTGCTCCCGCGCCTGTCGAGGCTCGATCTCGACCTCGAATTTCACCGCCGCAATGGCGTGTACCAGTCGCGGCGTGGCGCGCAGCGCATAGCCCTGCAGCGGCAACGCCGCCAGCTCGGCACGCACGTGTTCGAGGTCGAGGCCGAGCGCCAGCAGCGCGCCGATCGTCATGTCGCCGCTGACGCCGGCGAAGGCATCGAAGTAGAGCGCTCGCATCGCTGCGCCAGCGATAGTGCACCGGTCCCGGGCGGGCAATCCGCCGCCCCACGCCAGCCCGCGCCCGGCGGTGGTTGGGCGCGTCACTGGCACGCGCGTACCTGGTGCGCGTCCCCGCTGCGTGTCGCTGCTGCGTGTCGCTGCGTGTCACTGCGTGTCGCTGCGTTGACTCCTCCGGCTAACGTGTGTTAGCCGCGCGGCAGGATGGCAAAGCCGCAGGCGGCGACTCCGCCCGAGCCCGAGGCGCGGCGCGATCAGGTGCTGCGCGCGGCCGAGGCGCTCTTCGCGCGCGGCGGCTACCACGGTGTCGGCCTGCGCGAGATCGCCGCCCAGGTCGGCATCCGCGCGCCGTCGCTGTTCAAGCACTTCCCGAGCAAGCACGCGCTCTACAACGCGGTGCTGCGCAACATCTTCACCCGCCTGTCGGAGGTGAGCGCGCGGCTCGAGGGCGAAGGGCCGTTCGCGCAGCGGCTCGAGGAGTTCGTCTACAGCTACGTCGATCTCGTCGCCACCGACCCCAACGTCTCGCAGTTGCTCTTCCGCGAGATGATGGAGCACTCGGACGAGATGGATCCCGACACGCGCTCGGCCGCGTTCGAGATCTACCGCCGCATCGACGCCTTTCTCGAGGCCGGCCAGCGCGCCGGCCAGTTCCGCCAGGTCGATCGCTTCCGCTTTCAGGTCGCGCTCACCGGCGCCATCCTCTACCACAGCCTGGCGGCGCGTCCGTATTCCGCCATCCTGAACCGGGTGGCGCCGCCGGACCGCTCGGCGTGGAAGCGCACCGTGCTCGACCTGGCGCGCGGCGCGCTGCTGGCACCGCCGAGCCTGGCGCGCCGGCGGACGCGGCCCCACCGCTGAGCGGCGAGACCATGTCGACGGCCGCCGCCGAGCTCGTCCAGGGCGCCATCGACATGCACTGCCACCACGGCCCCGATCCGCATCGCGCGCGCTCGGTCGACGCCGAGGAAGCGGCGCGCGAGGCCGACGCGATCGGCATGCGCGCCCTGGTGCTGAAGAGCCACGCCTACCCGACGGGGCCGATCGCCATCCTGATGCAGAAACAGGTGCAGCGGCTGCGCGTCTTCGGCGGCATCTGCTGCGACTTCGAGGTCGGTGGGCTCAACCCCGCCGCCGTCGAGGTCGCCCTGCGCACCGGCGCCAAGGTGGTCTGGATGCCGACCTTCTCGTCGATTCCGGACCGCCGCAAGCTGCGCCTCCCCGGACCCGGGATCGCGCTGCTCGACAGCCGCGGCACGCCGGTGTCGCCGGTGCACGAGATCCTGCGCCTGGCCAAGGCGCACGACGCCGTCGTCGCCACCGGACACGTCGACCTGCCGGAGCTCTTCGCGCTCGCCGACGCCTGCCGCGCCATCGGCGTGAAGCTGGTGATGACGCACGCCCTGGAGACCCAGATCGGCGCCGATCACACCCTGGCGCACGTCGTCGAAATGGCGGATCGCGGCGCGGTCATCGAGTTCACCTACCTGAGCTGCATGCCGGGCGGATTCGCCGCGACGCACGCGCCCTCGACCTTCGCCCGTGCCATGGCCACCGTCGGGCCGGCGCGCGCCATCATGTCGACCGACTTCGGCCAGGAGCGCAGCCCGCACCCGGCCATCGGCATGCGGCTGTTCATCGACGAGATGCTGCGCGCCGGCCTCGGCGCGGATGACATCGACCTGATGGCCCGTCGCAATCCGGGACGCCTCCTGGGTCTCTGAGCGAGCCCCCCGCACCGATCACGCGCCTCGCACGGCGGGAGCGGACGCGACCGCAAGACCCGCGCTCAGTCCCGCCCGTCGATCGATCGCTTCAGGTTGGCGAGCGTCGCCCGGCCCTCGCGTTCCAGGCGGCGGACGACGGCGCCGGCGAAGGGGCGCAGCAGCAACGGCGGCGCGTAGTAGATGGCGTAGGTGACGCGGCTGCCGTCGCGGATGGGAGCGATCTGCCAGTCCTCGAGCAGGGCGCGGGCGAAGGGCAGATTCGCGTCGATGACGGTGAAGGCGAACCGGCGTCCCGGTTCCCAGGCGACGAAGCATTCGACGAGATACAGCGCGCCGACCTGGACGGCGCGCACCGCGCCGATGCCATGCGGCGGCGAGGTGATCCATTCGCCGCGCACGGCCGGGCCGAAGCGGCGCGGCCAGCTCTCGAGATCGCCGAGCGCTTCGAACACCGCCGCCGGCGGCGCCGCGATGTCGGCGTCGCGGATGCAGGCATGGGGAGCGCGGGCGGCGAACGCGAGGTCGACCGGCTGCAACCGCATCGCTCACTGCACCAGCGCGGCGACGATCCGAGCCAACTCCTCGAGGTGGTCATCGAAGAAGTGGGTGGCGCCGTCGATCACGTGCAGCGAGGTCGCGGCGGCCGCGGCGCCGGCGCGCAGCGCCTCGAGATCGGCCAGCGGCGCCAGGTCGTCGCGCGTGCCATGGATGAAGTCGATCGGCTTCCCGCACGCCGCGAGCGCCGCCGCGGTGAGCCAGCGCGCGGGCGTGCCGACGGCGATCAGCCGCTGCACGCGCGGATCGGGGCAGTCAACGCGGAGCGCGATCGAGGCGCCGAAGGAGAAGCCGGCGACGACTACCTGGCGCGCCGCCGGCTGCCGCGCCAGCAGCCAGTCGAGCGCGGTGCGCGCGTCCTCGGCCTCGCCGCGCCCCTCGTCGTAGCCGCCGCTGCTGCCCGCGACGCCGCGGAAGTTGAAGCGCAGGGTGAGGAGCCCCGCCTGCTCGAGCGCCTTGGCGATCCGGTACACCACCTTGTTGTGCATCGTGCCGCCGTAGAGCGGGTGCGGGTGCAGCACCAGGGCGACGCGCTCGGCGCGATCGCTCGCCGGCCGGTAGATGGCTTCCAACTGCCCGTGCGGGGCGGGAATCAACACGCGGCCGACGAAGGACATGGAGACACCGATGAACACCGACTCCCGCCCCACCGCCCACCGATGAACACGAAGCCCCACGCCGCCCATCGGCGGGGAAAGGTCGCGAAGACCCCAGGACGCCGAGCGCGTGCGGGGCGGATCGGCTCCGCGTTCATCGCTGCGGGGTGGCGCGGGGATCGGCGTCCATCCGTGGATTATGGAGACACCGATGAACACCGACTCCCGCTCCACCGCCCACCGATGAACACGAAGCCGCACGCCACCCATCGGCGGCGAAGGGTCGCGAGGACCCCAGGACGCCGAGCGCGCGCGGGGCGGATCGGCTCCGCGTTCATCGCTGCGGGGTGGCGCGGGGATCGGCGTCCATCCGTGGATTCAGGACATGGAGACACCGATGAACACCGATTCCCGCTGCAGCCCCCACCGATGACCGCGAAGCCCCACGCCGCCCATCGGCGGCGAAGGGTCGCGAAGACCCCAGGACGCCGAGCGCGCGCGGGGCGGATCGGCTCCGCGTTCATCGCTGCGGGGTGGCGCGGGGATCGGCGTCCATCCGTGGATTCAGGACATGGAGACACCGATGAACACCGATTCCCGCTGCAGCCCCCACCGATGACCGCGAAGCCCCACGCCGCCCATCGGCGGCGAAGGGTCGCGAAGACCCCAGGACGCCGAGCGCGCGCGGGGCGGATCGGCCCTGCGTTCATCGGTGCGGGGTGGCGCGGGGATCGGCGTTCATCCGTGGATTCAGGACATGGAGACACCGATGAACACCGACTCCCGCTCCACCGCCCACCGATGAACACGAAGCCGCACGCCACCCATCGGCGGCGAAGGGTCGCGAGGACCCCAGGACGCCGAGCGCGCGCGGGGCGGATCGGCTCCGCGTTCATCGCTGCGGGGTGGCGCGGGGATCGGCGTCCATCCGTGGATTCAGGACATGGAGACACCGATGAACACCGATTCCCGCTGCAGCCCCCACCGATGACCGCGAAGCCCCACGCCGCCCATCGGCGGCGAAGGGTCGCGAAGACCCCAGGACGCCGAGCGCGCGCGGGGCGGATCGGCCCTGCGTTCATCGGTGCGGGGTGGCGCGGGGATCGGCGTTCATCCGTGGATTCAGGACATGGAGACACCGATGAACACCGACTCCCGCTCCACCGCCCACCGATGAACACGAAGCCGCACGCCACCCATCGGCGGCGAAGGGTCGCGAGGACCCCAGGACGCCGAGCGCGCGCGGGGCGGATCGGCTCTGCGTTCATCGCTGCGGGGTGGCGCGGGGATCGGCGTTCATCCGTGGATTCAGGACATGGAGACACCGATGAACACCGATTCCCGCCCCACCCTCCACCGATGAACACGAAGCCCCACGCCGCGCATCGGCGGCGAAGGGTCGCGAGGACCCCAGGACGCCGAGCGCGCGCGGGGCGGATCGGCTCCGCGTTCATCGCTGCGGGGTGGCGCGGGGATCGGCGTCCATCCGTGGATTCAGGACATGGAGACGCCGATGAACACCGATTCCCGCCCCACCCTCCACCACTGAACACGAGGCCGCACGCCGCGCATCGGCGGCGAAGGGTCGCGAGGACCCCAGGACGCCGAGCGCGCGCGGGGCGGATCGGCTCTGCGTTCATCGCTGCGGGGTGGCGCGGGGATCGGCGTTCATCCGTGGATTCAGGACATGGAGACACCGATGAACACCGATTCCCGCCCCATCGCCCACCGATGAACACGAAGCCGCACGCCGCCCATCGGCGGCGAAGGGTTGCGAGGACCCCAGGACGCCGAGCGCGCGCGGGGCGGATCGGCTCTGCGTTCATCGCTGCGGGGTGGCGCGGGGATCGGCGTTCATCCGTGGATTCAGGAGAGCACGCCCGCGGCGCGCAGGTCCTCGAGCTCGGCCTCGGACATGCCCAGCAGTCCGCAGTAGGTCTCCCGGCTGTCGGCGCCGAGACAGGGCGCCGGGCGCGCGAAGCGCATCGGCGCCGCGGAGAAGCGCACGCCCATCGCCTCGACCACGTAGCGCCCGAGCACCGGGTGCACGAGCTCGGTGAAGTGGCCGCGGTGCGCGAGTTGCGGATCGGCGAGCAGGTCCTGCATGTCGGCGACCACCGCGGCGTCGAGCCCGGCGCGCTGCAGCGTCTCGGCGAGCGGCGCGGCATCCTGGGCGCGCGTCCAGGCGGCGAGCTGGCGCTCGATGTCGTCGAGGGCGCGCAGGCGACCGGCGAGCGAGGCCAACGCCGGGGCGGTCGCCCAGCCGGGGCTGCCGATGGCCGCGACCAGCCGACGCCAGTCCTCGTCGTCGTGGACCGCGATCGCGATCCAGCGGTCCTCGCCGGCGCACGGGAAGACGCCGTGCGGCGCGGCGTGCGGCGAGCGGTTGCCGATGCGGCCGGCGCTGGCGCCGCTCGCCTCGTAGCCGAGCAGCCATTCGCTCAGGCCGTAGACGCCGGTCTCCACCTGCGAGACGTCGATGTACGCGCCCTCGCCGGTGCGGGCCCGGTGCAGCAGCGCCGCCGCCGTCGCCACCACGCCGTAGCGTGGCGAGATCGAGTCGGTGATGGTGCCGAACGGCCCCAGCGGCTCGCGGTCGGGCCACCCGGTCAGATGGTTGAAGCCGGCGAGCGCCGACCCCTGACCACCGAAGCCGGGATAGGCGCGCTCCGGGCCGGTCTGCCCCCACAGGCAGGTGCTGACCATGATCAGGCCCGGAAACTCCTTCTCGAGCGCCGCGTAGCCGAGGCCCCACTTCTCCATCACCCCGGGCGCGAAGTTCTCGATCACGACGTCGGCCCAGCCGATCAGCCGCTTCGCCAGGGCGATGGCGCCCGGGGCTTTCATGTTGAGGCCGGCGCTCAGCTTGTTGGGATTGATGCAGGCGAAGAAGAGGCTGTGGTCGAGCTTGCCGGAGCCGTCGTCGCGCAGGGTGCGCAGGAAATCGGGACGCTGCCGCGACTCGATCTTCACCACCGTGGCGCCCTGGTCGGCGAAGTAGCGCGTCGCCAGCGGCGCCGCCGCGCCGGCGCCGAACTCGACGATCTTGAGGCCGGCGAAGATCCCGCCCTCGCCCGCGGGCACGGCGCCGGTCCGCGGCGAGGCAAAGCGCGGGCCGGGCGAGAAGCCGCCGGCATCGCCGAGCGCCGGGGCGCGCTCAGCCACCCGGGCGAGCGGAAACGCAGCGAAGCGGGACGGCAGCCGTACCCGCTCGCGGCGCGCCGGCGACGGCGCGCGCTCGGTGAAGTAGGCGCGCGCCGCGAGCTGCCGGCTCTGCAACAGCTCGCGCTCGGTGTTCGCCGGCGCCAGCATCAGGCGGCGGCTGCAGGCGGCATCGTACAGCTCCTGCATCGTCTTCGTCTTGAAGAAGGCGGCGAACGGCGCCGCGATTTCGTCCACCTGTTCCTGCGTCAGGAGGTTGTTGTTGTACGTCGTCCAGTCGCGATCCTTCAGCACCGGCGGCGCCATGCCGTGCTCGTCCATGTATCGGGTGATCGCGATGAGCCCGGGGATGCGCGCCGGGCCGCCGCGCAACGCGAAGCTGACGAAGCCGTCCTTGCACGGCCAGATCTCCTGCTGGATGGTCTCGCCGACGCGGTTGAAGTTGCCCGAGCGCTGGCCGCGATAGCCCTGCACCCACGCCTGCGCCGGGTGGGTCATATTGGGCATCAGCATGAGCTCCTGCAGCGCCACGTCGACCTGCTGGCCGGCGCCGGTGCGGTCGCGATGCCAGAGGGCGAACAGCACGCCGAGCGCCGCCTCGGCGGCGCCGTGGTAGTGCGTCACCGGCATCGAGCAGCGCACCGGCGCCCGGTCGGCGTCGCCGGTCATGAAGAGATTGCCGCTCGCCGCCAGGGCCGTCAGATCGGAGCCGCGCAGCTCGGCCTTCGGCCCGCTGCGCCCGTAGGGCGTGATCGAGCAGGCGACCAGCCGCGGGTTGAGCGCCGGCAGCGCCGCGTCGTCGAGGCCGAGGCGCTGGCGCATCGCCGGCGTGCAGGTCTCGAGCAGCACGTCGGCCTCGCGCAGCAGCGCGTGCAGCCGCGCCCGATCGGCCGCGGCGTCGAGGTCGAGCACGACGCTGCGCTTGCCCAGGTTGCGCGCCAGCCACTGCGCCCCGGCGTCCGGATGCGGCTCGCCGCCGAGGAACGGCCCGCGCCGCCGCGCCGCATCGCCGCCTGGCGGCTCGACCTTCAGCACCTCGGCCCCGAGATCGGCCAGGATGCGGCCCGCGAGATGCCCGCTCTCGTCGGTCAGATCGACGACGCGCAGGCCGCTGAGAGCCAGCGATTCAGCCATGACTCCGTGCTCCTCCGTGACGCCTCAGCGGGGCGTCAGCGCGGCAACCCCAGCGCCCGCTGCGCCAGCAGGTTGCGCATGATCTCCGACGTGCCCGACGAGATGGTCACCGAGCGCCCATAGAGGTAGCGCTCCTGCCAGTCCGTGGGATCGAGCTGGCGGGCATCGCGGTAGAGCTGCGCGTAGGGTCCCTGCAGGTCGAGCGACAGCTCCTCGATGCGCTGCTCGATCTCGCTGCCGAAGAGCTTCTGCAGCGCCGCCTCGGGCGGCACCGTCGGCGCGTGCTCGAGCAGCGGCAGGGTGCGCAGGGTCTGGGCGGCGAAGACCGTCGCCTCGATCCACGCCTGGACGACGCGCGGCCGCAGGCGGGCGAGCTGGGCGCCGTCGACGACGCCCTCGCGCCGCAGGCGGTCGTACATCGCGGCGAGGCTGCGCGCGCCCTTCTCGAGCCGGATCTTGAACTCGGTCGCCCACAGCGTGCCGCGCTCGTGGCCGAGCGCGGTCTGGATCACCGCCCAACCGCCGTGCACCGGCCCGAGCACGTGGTCGGCGGGGATGCGACAGTTGTCGAGGAAGAGCTCGCAGAACTCGCTCTCGCCGGTGAGCTGGCGGGTCGGGCGGATGGTGAGCCCGGGGGCGTCGATCGGCAGTAGCAGGCAACTGATGCCCTTGTGTTTGGGCGCCGCGGGATCGGTGCGGGCGAGCAACAGACACCAGCGCGCCAGGTGGGCGCGGCTCGACCACACCTTCTGCCCCTCGATCACCCACTCGTCGCCGTCGCGCCGGGCGCGGGTGCGCAGCGAGGCGAGGTCGCTGCCGGCGTTGGGCTCCGAGAACCCGAGCGACCACATCTCGTCCGCCGACAGGATGCCGGGCAGGAAGCGGCGTTGCTGCGCGGGCGTGCCGACGTCGATCAGCGACGGCCCGACGATGCCCAGGCCGACGTTGTCGAGGATGCGCGGCGCATCGACCCGCGCCAGCTCCTCGGTGTAGATCATCTGCTCGCGCGAGCTGGCGCCGCGGCCACCATGCTCGACCGGCCATTCCGGCGCCAGCCAGCCACCTCGGTGCAGCGTGCGCTGCCAGTCGCGGAAGAACTCGTAGCGCGCCTTCTCCTCGTGCGGGATGTCGCGCCGGCCGGCGAGCCACCCGGGCGGCAGGTGCGCTTCGAGCCAGGCGCGCAGCTCGCGGCGGAAGGCCGCGTCGGGCGGCGTATCGGCGAGGGTGATCATGCGCAGGGGCTGACGGGTGGTAGCCGTGCGTACTGAGCGCCGCCGGTGGAGTCAAGGTCGTGGGCGGGGCGCGTGGCGCCAATCGCGCGCGGCTCGACGAGGCGATATGGTGCGCCGGCGATGAGCGCCCTGCTGCACGTCCTCGGCATCGTCCTGCTGATGCTCGCCTGCGGCGTCGCGGTGTTCACGCTGGTGCTCGGCCTGCCCGGCACGCTGCTGATCGTCGGCATCGCGCTCGTCTACGCCTGGGCCACCGACTTCACGCTCATCCAGTGGTCGACCATCGGCTGGCTGGCGCTGCTGGCCGTGACCGCCGAGGGCCTCGAACTCCTCGCCGCCGGGGCCGGCGCCAGCGCGGCGCGGCCGTCGCGGCGCGTGACCTTCGGGGCGCTCGGCGGCGCCGTGGCCGGCGGCATCCTCGGGACGCCGTTCCTCTTCGGCGTCGGCGCGCTCCTGGGCGCGCTGGCCGGCGCCTTCGTCGGCGCCGCGCTCGCCGTGCGCAGCGAAGGCGGCAGCGTCGAGGATTCGCTGACCACCGGCCTGGCCGCGATGCGCGGGCGGCTGCTCGGCTTCGTGGTGAAATCGGCCATCGCGGTGGCGATGGTGATCATCGTCCTCTTCGCCGTCCTGTAGCCGCGGTTCCGGCGTTGCCGCCCCGGGAGCAAGGGTGCCGTTCACCCGGGGCGCACGAAGCGCCGCTCGGGCGCCGAGGCCGCCCGCGTCGAGAACGGCGCGGGCGGCCTCTGGGCGTGGACGAGGCTCAGCGGCGGCGGAAGGCGACGGCGGCCGTGGCGATGAGCGCGGCGAGTCCGAGGCCGAGGCCGATCGGCGACGCCGCGGGCGCCGGCGCGGCGGGCCCGCACAGCGCGCTGCTGCGATCATTGTCCGGGTTGAGATCGCCGCTCGTGCTGACGACGGCGGTGTTCACCTTGGCCGTGTTCTTGGGCGCCACCGTGACGGTCGCGAAGATGACCAATGGGCTGCCGCCGGCCGCCACGGGCGGCGGGTAGGAACAGTTCAGCACCGTCGCCGTCGAAGCGGCGCAGTTCCAGCCCGGAGCGTTGACGGGCAGTGACAAGGTGAGGCCGGCAGGCAGCGCATCCGTCACCTGGATGGGTCCGCTGGTCGGCCCATCACCGACGTTGTCCACCAGCAGTCGCATGGTGGTCGTCGCTCCCGGCCGACAGGATGCGGTGAAGGCCTTGCGGATGCGGACATCCGGGCCGATGAGCGGTTCCAGCGTCGGTTCGACGAACGTCTCGGTGGGGGTGACGGTTGGCGTTGCCGTCCCGGTGCGAGTCGCCGTGGCCGTCGCCGTCGGCGTCGACGTCACCGTCCCGGTGTGGGTGGCCGTCGCCGTCGCGGTCGACGTCGCCGTCCCCGTGTAGGTCGGAGTCACCGTCGGCGTCGGCGTCGAGGTCACCGTCCCGGTGTAGGTGGCCGTCGCCGTCGCGGTCGACGTCGCCGTCCCCGTGTAGGTCGGAGTCACCGTCGGCGTCGGCGTCGAGGTCACCGTCCCGGTGTGGGTGGCCGTCGCCGTCGCGGTCGACGTCGCCGTCCCCGTGTAGGTCGGAGTCACCGTCGGCGTCGGCGTCGAGGTCACCGTCCCGGTGTGGGTGGCCGTCGCCGTCGCCGTCGACGTCGCCGTCCCCGTGTAGGTCGCGGTCACCGTCGCCGTCGGCGTCGAGGTCACCGTCCCCGTGTGGGTGGCGGTCGCCGTCGGCGTCGAGGTCACCGTTCCGGTGTGGGTGGCGGTGGCGGTCGGCGTGTTGGTGGCGGTGCCGGTGCGGGTGGCGGTGGCGGTGGCCGTCCGGGTGGCCGAGGCCGTGAGCGTGACGCTCGGCGTCAGGGTCCTGGTCGCGCTCGAGGTGACCGTGGCCGTCGCCGTCACGCTCGGGGTCTTGGTCGGACAGACGGTGGTCGACACGAACGTCTGCGGGAACGGCGTCGACGCGCTCTGGCCGAGGTAGTTGGTGTAGTCGACGCGCGAGTCGGGGTAGACGTCCACGAGTTGGTTGGGGCCGCCCGGGTTCAGCGTGACGTCGAAGGTGACCGAGCGCGTCTCGCCCAGGCTGAGGATGCCGAGATTCCAGGTGAGCGTCTGACCGTTGATGCTGGTCGGAACCGGGTTGCCCGAGCCGCCGATGTACGACACCCCGGGCGGCAGGATGTCGGTGATGACCGCGGTCGAGCCGGCGATCGAGGTCACCGCCTCGGCGATCTGCGCGAAGGCCGCCTCGATCCCGCTCGTCGGCACCTCGAAGTACTTGCTCGGATCGGTGGCGATGTTGCGCAGGGTATCGCGCGCGATGGTGCGCGTCGGTTCGGCGATGTTGGAGAGGTTCAACCCGACGCTGTACACGATCGTGCCGGCCGCCTTGGCGGCCGTGGCCTGATCGACCGCGTCCTGCGTGCACGCGTTCGGCGTGGTGGGCTCGGTGGGGCAGGTCGCGCCGGCGGCGGTGCGATTGGCGACGCCGTCGGACAGGACGACGAGCACGCGCACCACCGGCGCGCTGCGGCCGTTGTTGGCGAGCTGGGTCTGGCCGTTGAGCACGCCGCCGCCGATGTTGGTGAAGCCGCTGGCCGACAGGCCGTCGACCGCCGTCTTGACGCTGGTGAAGTTGCTGGTCAGCCCGCTGTCCAGGGTCGGCGTCGTGCTGTACGACGTGAGGCCGGCGCGATCGGTGGCGGGATCGAGCTGGTCGATCAGGACCTTGGCGGCGTTCTTGGCGTTGGTGATGGGCTGCACCGGGTTGCCGCCGGCATCGTCCATCGATCCGGAGCGGTCGAAGACGATCTGCACGTCGAGCGGCACGTGCTGGCTCGGCGGGTCGCCGGTGCCGCTGACGTCGAGCTTCACGCGCGCCTGCTGGCAGTCGGCCAGCGCCACCGCCTGCTTGGCGGCGGTGAGCGCCGGGGGAATGAACACGCCTTTGTAGGTCGCCAGCGCCACCGCCCAGTCGCGGCTGGTGATCGTGCCGTCGGCGGCATAGGCGCCGGTCAGCGTGACGATGCGGAACTCGGGATTGATCGTGATGTTGGTGTCGGCGGTGCCGCCGGTGGTGCCGGCGCGCGTCAGGCCGGTGTAGTAGGGGCCGGCGGTGAAGCTGTCGCCGCTCGGGCCCTCGACGCCGATGGCGCCGATCACCAATTCATAGGCCTGGGTGGTCGTGGCGCTCAGTCCGGAAGAGGGCACCGTGCCGGTGCCGGTCTGCGTCTTGACCTTGTCGAGCGGCGACGGCGCCAGGATGCCGGAGAACTCGTTGGCCGCCAGGGCACGAGCGGTGACGCTCGGATGGGAGACGGTGATGGTGTTGCCGGCGGCCAGGGCGGCGACGTTGTGGGCGGCGAGGATGACCGTGCGCACCCCGTCGGCGTTGGTGACCGTGGCATCGGCGGAATAGGTGTTGTTGGCGCTGTCGGTGGCCGAGACGGTGCCGCTGGCGTTGTCCATCGCCAGGGTCAGGATGATGCTGTTGCCGGCCGCCACCCCGCCGGCTGGCACGGTGACGGCGATGGTCGTCCCCGCGGTCTTCGATGAGGCAGTGCCGATCGTCTTGACGTGCGTGATCGTCGCCGCCGCCGGCGCGGCCGACAGGAGCAGCGCGAACAGGGCCAGGGAAGCGGGCGCGAGGGCGCGACGGGACGCAGAACGTACGAGCATGGCTCTTCCTCTCTTTCGGACCGTGTCCGGCACGCTTCGTTGGCCCAGAACTGGGCGCGCCATCGACGAAGGGGGATGCTCAGTACGTTCGCCGCAAAGCGTTCGTCATTCAACATAAAATGCGTTGCCCCATGCATGAATCCATTTAATCCAACATGCTACCTGCCATACCAACTCGCCTAATCCCGATATCGCTCACGGAAATGGCACTCATGCGCACGGCTGATGCCGCGCAAGCGGTTCGACCGACGGGCACATTGACGCTGCGGCCGCGGACCCGGTAATGGCGCGGCGTCCATGGACACGCCCACCGGCGCACCGGGTCTCGCGCCTCAGCCCCTGGTGTCGGCGGTCGTGGTGAGCCGGCAGGGCGGCGACGTGCTGGTGGAATGCCTCGCCTCACTGCTCGGCCAGACCTATCCACGGCTCGAGGTGATCCTGGTCGACAACAGCGACGACGGCGCCCACGCCGGCGCCATGCGGGCGCGCCACGGCGAGCGCCTGCGCATCATCGCCAACCGACGCAACGAGGGATTCGCCGGCGGCTGCAATCGCGGCATACGGGCGGCACGGGGCGAGTGGATCCTGTTGCTGAACGACGACGCGGTGGCCGACCCCGACCTGGTGGCCGCATTGATGGCCGTCGCCGGCGCGCGTCCCGACGTCGGCATGCTGGCCTGCCGCGTCGTGTCGTACGAGTTCCCCCATCTGATCGATTCCGCCGGGCTGCTCCTCTACCCCGACGGCATCTGCCGCTCGCGCGGCTGGGAGGAGAAGGATCTCGGCCAGTACGATCAGGAGGCGGACGTCCTGGCGCCGAACGGCTGCGCCGCCGGCTATCGCGCCAGCATGCTGCGCGAGACCGGGCTCTTCGACGAGGCGTACTTCATGTACCTCGAGGACCTCGACCTCGGCATGCGCGGGCGGCTCGCCGGCTGGGGGTGTCGCTACGTGCCCGCCGCCCGCGTCCGCCACCGCGGCTCGTTCACCACCGGTCCACACTCGCGGCGCAAGGCCTTCCTGGTCGAGCGCAACCGCATCTGGAACGCGGTCAAGTTCCTGCCCGGCTTCCTGCTCCTGGTCAGCCCGCTGTTCACCCTCAACCGCTACCTGCTGCAGTTGTACGCGGCGGCCACCCGTCAGGGCCTGGCCGGCAAGTTCGCCCGCGACTACTCCTATGCCCAGGGCGCGACGACCATCGCCGCCGCCTACCTGGCGGCGGCGTGGCATCTGCCGCCGATGTGGCGCGCGCGGCGCCACATCCAGCGCCGGTCGGCCCTCAGCAAGCGCCAGCTCTACGAGCTGATCAGCCGCTTCAAGCTCGACGCCATCGAACTGGCGCTGAAGTAGGCGACCGAGCGGGCGCGCGATCGGATCTTGCGATCACCCACGACGCCGGCCTATGAGCGACATCGACGGTGGCGAAGCGCCAGGGGGGCGCTCGCCATGCCGGCCGTCGCAGCGCATCGACACGCGTCGCGAGCCATCGCTCGCCAGGAGGGGGCTATGCTGCAGAGACACATCACGGGACTCGCCATCGCCGTCGCCGTCGCCACGGTGCTGGGCACCGGGGATTCGGCGCTCGCCGGCCCGACCGACGCGCAGAAGTGCACGGCGAAGCAGTTGCTCGCTTCGGGCAACGCCGCCAAGTGCCTGTTCAAGGCCGGGGCCAAGGCGGCGCAGATCGGCGACGCGCCGTCCGGCGACGCGCTCGATGCCTGCCAGAACAAGCTGTCGAGCGCCTTCGCGAAGGCCGAGACCGCCGCTGGCGGGGATTGTCCGGGGGGCGGCGACGCCGCGTCGGTCGGCATCGAGATCCAGGGGTGCGTCCAACGGGTCGAGGGCGCGCTGTCGGGAACGCGCTTCGTCGACAACGGTGACGGCACGGTCACCGACAACGCCACCGGCATCCTCTGGGAGAAGAAGACGGCGACCGGCGGGTGTCTGCACTGCATGGACGTCGACCGCTCCTGGAACGAGGCGATGACGACCTTCATCGGCCGGGTCAACGGGCTCGACGACGCCAGCGCGCTGGGCGGTCGGCGGAACTGGGGCCTGCCGACGATCGAGGAGTTGCTGACCATCTTCGACTGCAGCAGCTTGCCGTGCTCGCCCGTCGATCCGCTGGTCGGACCGGGTGTGCCGTCGCTGATCCTGCACGCGCTGTCGGGAACCTACGACCCCGACGCGGCGTGCGCCAGGGCGCTCAACACGCTCACCGGCAACGTCGACTGCCTCACCGACCTCGACGCCCTCGCCGGCGCCTCGCGCGCCCGGGTCCGCAACAACGCGTACTGACCCGCGGCGCACGCGGCGCCGCCGCCACGAGCCGCCGGTGAGCGAGTTGTCCCCCCCCCCGGAAAGGCGGCGGGCGCCGGACCGTTCGCTCCATCGTCACAGCACCGGATCGGCTCGGACCTGCTGCTCCTGTACCTCGGCGCCGAGTGCGGACAGCGCTGCGCCTTCTGCGCCCTCAAGACCTACCAGCCGCCGCGCGACGGAGCCGCCGCCGAGCTGGCGGTGCTGCTGGCGCACGCGCGGGCGGCGCGCGAGCGGGGGATCGCGCACGTTCAGCTCGAGGGCATCGATCCGGTCGCCTTCTCGCACATCCTGCCCCTGGTCGAGCAGCTCTCGCCGCTCGGCTTCTCCCGGCTCACCGTCATGGGGACGGCGCGACGCTTCGCCGACACCTCCTTCCGGGAGGCATTCCTCGCCCGCGCCCCGCACGCGACGACCGTCGTCGTGCCGCTGTACGGCGTCACCGCCGACGTCCACGACGCGGTGACCGGTCGCCCCGGCTCGTTCCGGGAGGCGCGCGCCGCCATCGATGGACTGCTCGCGAGCAGCCGCAAGCCGGTGCAGGTCGCCATCACGACGGTGCCGACACCGGCCAACGTCGGAGAGATCGCGTCGATCTTCGCGCTCGGCGCCAGGCTCGGCGTCGAGGTGCGGAGTCGCCTGCCCTATCCGCTCCGCCAGGCCGGAACGGCGATCTACGGCGGCGTGGCGCTGCGCGAGAGCGAGATCGTCGAGACGTTCGCGCGCGCCCTGGCGCGCATCCGCTCGCGGCGTGACGAGGTCGCGCGCGCCTTCGCCCAGACGCTGCCGCATCCCTGCGTCTTGTATCGCGCCGCCGAGCAGCCGGGCGGCAGGCCGTTGCGGCCGCGCCGCGACGATCACTGGCACCTCGAGGGGGCCGACAGCCCGGCGTACGACGGCAAGGAGCAGCCGGTGGCCACCGTGCCCTGCCCGCGCGTCGCGACGTGCACTCTCGCCCCGCGCTGTCCGGGCCGGCACTACCAGGCCTACGCCGAGCGCTTCGGCCTCGACGAATTCGTGCCGCCGGCGCCGCGGTGGCACGCTCGGTTCGCCTGGATCGAGCGGATCCGCGAGACGGCCGGCGCGTGGGCCGGTCGACGGCGCGCTCGCTGACCGGCGGGGCGCGCCGCGCCTGCCGTCGCCAGGTGCGCGGCCAACAACACCTGCCCTCTTCGCGGCTCACGACGGGCGTTGTCTCCGCACCGAATCTTGATGAATCTTGACAGATCAAGGCAGATCGAGACACTTGGGCTCATGGGCCAGGCGCGCGAGAAATTCGCATCCCAGATCGACAGCAGCCTCCTGCGGGATGTGCGCCGCCTGGCCAAGGCGGAAGGCCGGCAGATTCAGGCGCTGCTCGAGGAGGCCTTGCACGACCTGCTCGACAAACGGCGTCAGGAGAGCCCGCGTCGCCGCATCATGGATCTCTACGCCGCCAGCCATGACCGGTATGCGGATCTCTACCGCAAGCTGGCGAAGTGACCGTCCACCTCACGCTCGTCGAGGCGCTGGCAATCCACCGCGACCTGATCGACCGCTATGGGGCAGGCATGGGGTCCGCGACCCCGGCCTCCTCGATGCGGCCCTCTTTCGCCCGCAGACGGGGTACTACTAAGGACGTCATCGAGGAAGCTGCCGCGCTTTGGGAGAGCCTCTCGCAGAACCACCCCTTCGTCGACGGCAACAAACGCCTGGCCTTTGCCGCGACGTACACCTTCCTCGCCGCCAACGGCATGGAGCTCACGGCATCGGGCGACTCCGCATTCGACTTCATCAACGGTCTCTACACCGCCGGCACGTTCCAGTTTGCGCAGCTCGAGGAGTGGTTGCGGCACAATGTTCGCGTGGCAAAAGGGCGTTGAAGGCCCAACCCCGTGTCGGAGGACCGACGGAATGAGCTCCGTCAGCGGTCGCTTTCGCTGACGAAGGACGCACCTGCCCGCCACCCGCCCGATCGTCGCCGCCGTCTCGTGCAGTGCCACACCGACCCAGAGCGGCGGGGCGCGACGCCGCGCCTGCCGGCGGTGGCGGCTACAGGCGCGGGCTGGGATCGCCGCAGGGACACGGCGAGGCGTCGATCGCGGCCGACAGCTCGACGTCGACGCGCAGCGGCGCGATCGCCCGCCGCAACGCCGTCAGCACCAGGCGGCCGTCGACGGTCTCCGCGTACACGTCGTCGGCCAGGTGCAGGCCGCGCTGCGCCGCGCATTCGCCCGCGATCCAGGTGCCGACGTGCGGGACGGAGAGGATGCGCCTGACGTCGGGCCGCGGCGGGGCGGCGAGCAAGGCGGCGTCCGCGGGCGTGAGGATGGCGACGAACACCCGCGGCCGCGGGTAGCCGTCGGCGCCGTGCAGGAACGCGAGCGAAGCGGGATCGACGATCAGCACGTCGGGACGGACGATCTCCCACACGTCGGCGGCGCGCCGAAGGCCGGCGGCGTCGACGATCGGCCCGACCGGCAGCGCCAGCGCGTCGAGCGCATCGAGCGCGTCGGTCACCGCCAGCGTGCCGGGCGCCACCAGGCCGCCCTCGAGCGTGTCGGAGCTGCGGCCGCGCGGCGCCAGGCCCGCGCGGCGCAGCATGCGGGCGCCGAGCGCCGCCTCGCGGTCGAGGTCGGCGCGCGACCAGGCGATCGGCGTCGGCGTCGGCAGCGCCGCGGTGGCGAGGCCGGCGCGGATGAGATCGTCGGCGACGACGCCGTAGCGGCCGAACGGCGGATGCGCCTCGACCTCGGCCGCGATGTCGGCGCCGCGCAGCACCGGCACGCGGCTCCACTCCGGGGGCGGCGAGCCGGCGCGCAGATGCGCCAGCAGCGCCGCCGCGTCCTTGTTCGGCGCGGCGAACATATGTTAGCGGCGCTACCATCGCGCGGCCGCCCAGGGCAAGCCGCGTCCCCACGAGAGGAGACTCGATGTCGTACGAGACCGTGTCGTTCGAGGTGCGCGATCGCGTCGCCACGCTGACCCTGAACCGGCCGGAGCGCATGAACGCGATGAACCAGCAGATGAAGGACGATCTGCGCGCCGCCTGGCAGCGGGTGAAGGACGACCCGGAGATCTGGGTGGCGATCATCACCGGCGCCGGCAAGGCCTTTTCGAGCGGCGCCGACGTGCAGGCGCTCGACTCCGGCGGCTTCACCAAGATCGACCGCTGGCGCGAGCTCTGCATGCACGAGGGCATCCGCGCCCTGCCGACGCCGCGCCGCATGGTCGTCCACAAGCCGGTGATCGCGGCGGTGAACGGCGTCGTCGCCGGCGTCTCGCTCGACCAGGTCACCGAGGCCGACATCCCCATCGCCTCCGACCGGGCGTACTTCGTCGACCCGCACGTCTCGATCGGCCTCGTCTCCTCGCACGAGATGGTGAACATGGCGCGCCGCGTCCCGGTCGCCGTCTGCCTGCGCATGGCGCTGCTCGGCAACCAGGAGCGGATGAGCGCGCAGCGCGCCTACGAGGTCGGACTGGTCACCGAGGTGGTGCCGCACGAGCAGCTCCTCGAGCGCGCCAACGAGCTGGCGCAGAAGCTCTGTCAGAACGCGCCGCTGGCGGTGTGGGGCACCAAGATGGGCGTGCTGCGCGGCCTCGGCCTGCCGATCGAGCAGGCGGAGGAGATCGCCGCCGGCTACCTCGAGGTGGTCGAGCAGTCCGAGGACCAGAAGGAGGGCCCGCGCTCGTTCGTGGAGAAGCGCAAGCCGGTGTGGAAGGCGCGCTGAAGCCACGAAGCACACGAGTCCACGAAGAACACGAAGGACCACGAAGCACACACAAGCTTCTCTGGGGCCTTTGTGTCCTTTGTGTCCCTTCGTGCTCATTTTGTGGTTAGGAACGGAGACATGGATCTGACCTACTCTCCCGAGGAAGAAGCCTTCCGCGTGCGCGTGCGCCAGTGGATCGCCGACCACGCTCCGGCCCGAACCGCGGTGCGCGATCTCCAGGCGGCGCGGGCATGGCAGCGGGCGCTGCACGACGCCGGCTTCCTCGGCGTCGGCTGGCCGGCGCAGTACGGCGGCGCGACGCTGACCAAGGTCGAGCAGGCGATCCTCAACGAGGAGCTGGCGCGCGCCAATGCCCCGGGGGTGGTCAACATCATGGCCATCTGGTGGGTCGGCCCGGCGATCATGAAGTACGGCACCGAGGAGCAGCAGCGGCGCTTCCTGCCGCGCATCCTCGACGCCGAGGAGATCTGGGCCACCGGCTATTCGGAGCCGGGCTCGGGCAGCGACATGGCGGCGGCGAAAACCCGCGCCGACCGGCAGGGCGACTACTACGTCGTCAGCGGGCAGAAGGTGTGGACGACCATCGCCCACATCTCCGACTGGTACTTCGTGCTCGTGCGCACCTCGAGCGAGGGCCCGAAGTGGGCCGGGCTGACGGTGCTGCTGATGGATCTCAAATCGCCCGGCGTCGAAGTGCGGCCGATCCGTCAGATCACCGGCGACAGCGAGTTCAACGAGGTCTTCATGCACGAGGTGAAGGTGCCGGTCAGCAACCGCCTCGGCGCCGAGGGCCAGGGCTGGGAGATCGTCTCCTCGGCGCTGATCAACGAGCGCAGCGGCATCGCCGGCTCGATCCGCGCCGACCAGTCGCTCGCCCGCCTGGTCGCGCTGGCGCGGCAGCGCCGCCTGACCGGCGTTCCGCACTGGCGGCAGCGGCTCTCGGATCTCGCCATCCGCGCCCAGATCCTGCGCGCCGCCGGCTACCAGGCGATGACCGACGACCTGCGCGGGCGCCGCAACCCGCACCTCTCGGCGGGCATGAAGCTGCTCTCGACCGAGCTGACGCAGAAGTTCTCCGAGACCGGAGTCGAGATGCTCGGCGTCGACGGCCTGCTCTGGGACGACGACGCGCCCGACGCGGGCCGGATGGCGTACCAGTTCCTCGCCGACCGCTCGTCGACCATCGCGGGCGGCACCAGCGAGGTGCAGCGCAACATCGTCGCCCAGCGCGTCCTCGGCCTGCCGCGGCGGTAGTCCCGACGCGCCGCCGGCGGCCGTACGGACGGCGCAATCGCCCGCACGAGCGCTCGTCCTTGGCCCTGGTCGGCGACTGTGCAAGGGCTGGCACGGGAGGGATCCGCATGCTCCGCATCCTGTCGTGCCTCGTCGTCTTCGCCTCGCTCGCCTGGTCGGCCCCGGCCCGCTCGACCACCTGCCCCGGCGACTGCAACGGCGACGGCCAGGTGGCGATCAACGAGCTGATCACCCTCATCAACGTCGCGCTCGGCAACAGCCCGATCGGCGTCTGCGATGCCTTCTGCAGCGACGCGCCGCTCGACATCAGTTGCCTGATCCGGATGGTCAACAACGCCCTCGACGGCTGCCCGCTCGTTCCGACCCCAACGGCGACCGGCATTCCGGTCGGGACCAGCACCGCCACCGCCACGCCGGCGCCGACCAACACCCCGGGCGGACCGCTCGGCGTGCGCCACTTCTCGCTCGACCCGGCGAGGAGCCGCCTCGTCGCCACCATCGCGCAGGGCTTCGATTTCCCCACCACCGGCTTCACCGGCTTCCTCGAGCTCTCGGCGGGGGCCCCGGACCGCAACACCGGCATCACCTTCGTCGACCTGCTGGACGCCTCCGATTTCCTCGCCCTGAGCATTCCGGCGAGCGGCAGCGCGGTGTGCATCAAGGTCGACCGCAGCCAGTTGCCGGTGCGCAACGCCGGCATCCTCGCCTGCAACGGCGGCGTGAGCCTGGGCCTGTCGCTGACCCAGGATCGCAACCTCGGCGTGGCCGACGCCTGCCTCGGCGGACCGTCCGACGGCCTGGCGTGCGCGAGCGACGACGACTGTCCGCAGGGCGCCTGCTTCACCGCCGCGAGCTGCCGCGCCCTCGGCGGCACGCTCGAGGGCGAGGACGACCCCTTCCCCGGCGTCTGCCAGGGCCCGCTCGCCGGCGCGACGCTGCCCGGCGACACCGGCCCGGGTGCGCTGCTGCTGTCACCGGACCCCAACACCGGCATCACCAAGGGCATTCCGGTGGCGATCATCCAAGAGGCCGCGCTGCCATGCGGCGACGAGCCCAACGCCACCGCCCTGACCACCTCGATCGCCCTCACCACCGGCACGGCGCGCTGCACGATCGTCGATTACAACAACCAACCGGGGGCGACGTTGAGCGCCGAGCAGAGCGGCGCCAACTTCGACTGCGGAACGTGGAGCGTGGAGGACGGCCCCGGCACGCTGGTCCTGGCCGCGCCGGCGCTGAACACCCTGGCGGTGAATCAACAGCCGACCGACATCATCACCACCTTCGTGTTCGTCGACTGAACGGACGGCGGCACGCCGGCAGGCGCCGTCATCGCCCGCGCAGCTCGGCATAGGCGCGCTGGATCTCGAGCGTCTTCTGGTGCGCGAGACGCTGCAGCTCCTCGCCGAGCCCGTTGACGCGATCGGGATGGTAGCGCTTCATCTGCTCGCGGTAGGCGCGGGAGATCTCGTCGGGCGACGCGCCGCGCTCGACCTCGAGCACCGCATGCGGATCCCAACCCGGCGGCGCCCCCGCCGGCCCGGCCGGCTCGAGCCGCGGCCGGCGATGCCACTGCGCGTGGATCCACCAGCCGGTGGCGACGAGGACGATCAGATCGTCGATCAGCCCGAGCGGACTGAAGTCGGGCAGCAGGTCGATGGGCGAGATCACGTATGCCAACGCCAGCACCGCAGCGGCGACGAGCGGCAGTCTGCCGCGCCAGACGGCGCCGCGACTGGGCGGCCGGAACCAGAAGTAGACGAGGACGGCGGCGGCCAGCACGAGGATCAATCGCGCCATCGCCGGCAGTGTACCGCCTTGACCGAGCGGGCGCGATCGGCTGTGGAGCGCTGGTGACCGCACTGGTGTCCGCCGGCTGCGTCGTGACCCGCGAGGGACCGTCCGGTCTCGAGGTGCTGCTGGTGCATGCCCGCGGCGCGACCTTCAAACGGCCGCTGTTCGGCATCCCCAAAGGCCTGGTGGAGCCAGGCGAGTCGCTGCCCGCCGCCGCCCGGCGCGAGACCGAGGAGGAGACCGGGCTGCGGGTCGCGCTCGGCGCCGACCTCGGCAGCGTGAAACAGAAGTCGGGCAAGGTCGTCCATGCCTTCCACGCCACCGTCGCTGCCGAGAGCCTGTCCCGAATCGACGACCGCGGCCGCTGCACCCACCACGACGCCGAGAACGACGTCTGCCGCTTCTACCCCGTCGCCGAGGCCCGCCCGTTGATGATCGAAGCGCAGCGACAGTTCCTCGACCGCCTGGCCGACTCGGGGCCGCTGACGCACCGCTGAGCGACGCTCCCCTCGGGGTGCGTCGATCCGCCGACCGCGCCGTGCTCGCTCGCGCCGCCGGCTTGGTCTATGGAGAGGCGATTGCAGGGAGGACATCGCATGCGGTTCGGACTCAACGCCGGCTATTCGGGCGCGCGCATTCAGCTCAACATGCCGCTGATCAAGGAAGCCGATCGGCTCGGCTTCCATTCGGTGTGGACGGCGGAGGCCTATGGATCCGACGCGGTGACGCCGGCGACGTGGATCGCGGCGCAGACCGAGAAGATCAACGTCGCCACCGGCATCATGCAGATGCCGGCGCGCTCACCGGCGATGACGGCGATGACCGCCTCCACCCTCGATCAGCTCTCCGGCGGCCGCTTCCTGCTCGGCCTCGGCGCGTCCGGGCCGCAGGTGGTCGAGGGCTGGCACGGCGTCGCCTACGGCAACGCGATGAAGCGCACCCGCGAGTACATAAAGATCGTCCGCCAGGTCTGGGCGCGCGAGAAGCCGCTCGAGCACGGCGGCGACATCTACCAGATTCCCTACCGCGGCCCCGATGCCACCGGCCTCGGCAAGCCGCTGAAGAGCATCCTGCACGGCCGCCAGATCCCGATCTACGTCGCCGCCATCGGCCCGCAGAGCGTGCGTCAGGCGGCGGAGATCGCCGACGGCTGGCTGCCGATCTTCTGGTCGCCGTTCCGCGCCCCGAAGGTGTTCAAGGACTCGCTCGACGCTGGGTTCGCGAAGGCGGGCGGCGGCAAGGGCCTGCACGACTTCGACATCGCCGCCGGCGCCACGGTGATCATCAACGACGACGTCAAGGCGTGCCTCGGCTTCGTCAAACCGGTGCTGGCCCTCTACATCGGCGGCATGGGGGCGCGCGGAAAGAACTTCTACAACGACCTCGCCTGCCGTTACGGCTTCGCGGCGGAGGCGAAGAAGATCCAGGACCTCTATCTCGACGGCAAGAAGGACGAGGCCGCCGCGACCGTCCCGGACGAGCTGGCCGACGAGGTCGCGCTGGTCGGCCCGCCGGCGCGCATCCGCGACCGCCTCGCCGCCTGGCGCGAGAGCGGCATCCAGACGCTGATCTGCGCGACGATGCAGGTCGAAGCGGTGCGGCTGCTGGCGGAGTGCCAGTGAGGAGACGGCGCGATCGGTGAGCAGCGCGCCACCGCCTCTCGACCGGGGGGCGCCGACCGGTTACGAGTAGCCGGTAGCGACCTTCCCAACCCACGGGTCACCGGTCACTGGTCACCGGTCACGCATTGTCCGCAGGAGGATTCGGATGGCAGTCAAAGAAGGCGACACCCTTCCCTTCGACATCACGCTCAAGGAGATGGGCGAAAAGGGCCCGCAGGACGTCTCGGTGGGCGACATCTTCAAAGGCAGGACGGTGGTGCTGTTCGCGGTGCCGGGCGCGTTCACCCCGACCTGCTCGATGAAGCACCTGCCGGGCTTCGTCGAGAGAGCGGCCGAGATCAAGGCCAAGGGCGTCGACGAGATCGTCTGCATGGCGGTCAACGACGCCTTCGTGATGGGCGCCTGGGGTGACAGCCAGAAGGCGCACGGCAAGGTGCGCATGGTCGGAGACGGCAACGGCGATTTCACCCGGGCGCTCGGCCTCGAGCTCGACGCCTCCGGCTTCGGCATGGGCAAGCGCTCGCAGCGCTTCGCGCTGATCGCCAGAGACGGCAAGGTGGTCAAGCTGCTGGTCGAACCCGGCCCCGGACTCAGCGCCTCCAGCGCCGAGTCGGTGTTGAGCAACCTCTAGAGCGCATGCGGCGGGCGGGCCCCCGGGCCCGCCCGCCGCGTCCCCCCGCGTGGCCGCCAAGCATCCCTGGCGCAACACCATCGTCACCCTGGTCGTGCTGCTGCCGATCGCGGCGGTGGTCGTCTACTCGAGCTTCCAGGTGAGCGACTTCGAGTGCGAGGTGTGCATCACCTTCGAGGGACGCTCCACCTGCCGAACGGTGACCGGCAAGACCGAGCAGGAAGGACTGCGCACCGGCGTCGACAACGCCTGCGCCATCCTCGCCTCCGGCGTCACCGACACGCTGCGCTGCCAGCGCACGCTGCCGACCAAGGCGACCTGTCGGCCGCTCGACTGAGCATGACGAGGGTGCGGGGCGTCCCCCTTCAAGGCCACGCCCCGCACCACCCGACTGAAAGCGCTCGTTCCCCCTTCAGCGGTTCCGCACCGTGATGGTGCGGCTCTCGTCATCGTGGCGGCCGTCGCCGGCCCTGACCGTCGCGGTGAAGCTCAGCACGCTGCCGTCGGCCACGGTCGGCGGCACCTCGTGCGTGATCTTGATCGTCTTGTTGCCCGGCCCCTTGAAGGACGGGAACGTCCAGGTGAGCCGCCGCATCCCCTGCGGCGTCGTCTCGGTCAGTGACGGACCCGGAATCGCCGACTTGAACCCGGCGGCGGCGGGGCCCTCGAGCGTGACGACGACGTTCTTGGCATCGCCGCGGGCGCCGTTGGTGACCGTCAGGCTCGACTTGAGCTGACCGGCGCGCCCGCCGGCGATGGTCAGCGTCTTGGGCATCGTCAGCTTGAGCTGCAGCTTGCCGTCGCTGGGCAGCGACCCGGCGCGCAGGCCGCCCGCGAAGGTCCCCTGCGCCGAGTTGCCCTGCGCGTCGACGACGCTGGTGCGGTTGGTCAGGGTCGACCCCGGCACCGCCGACGCGTTGAGCTCGGCGCGGATGACGATGACCTTGCTGGCGCCCGGCTGGAGGCTCGACAGCTTGAAGCTGAGCAGGCCGCCAGCGATGTCGGCCGGCGGCGGATCGGATTCGAGGAAATCGAGGCCGGCCGGCAGGGTGTTGTTGATCACGACGTCGGTGGTCGCGAGCGCCCCCTGGTTGGTCAGCTTGATCACGTAGACCATCGTCGTCACGGCCCCGACACGGAGGTTGCGGGGCGCGCCGGTGATGCTGAGGGTGTAGGGCGATAGCGGCCCCGACTCGGTGCGGTACAGGGTCACTTCGACGGCGCTGGCGACGTGGCCGTGCTCGTCCTCCACCCAGGTGCGCATCGGCACCAGCGTGCCGTCGAAGTAGAGCAGCGGGTCGTCGACCGTGAAGGCGGCGAAGATGCGGCCGGCGCTGGTCGGCGGCATGTCGCCGATCTCCCAGAACAGGTCGCCGTCCTCGGGCGGGCTGGCGAACTCGAGCTCGAGGTTGGGGTCGGGCTCGGCGCGGACGACGACCCCCTCGAGCGTCTCGTCGCTCAGGTTCTGATAGGTGATCGCGTACACCAGCTCGTCCTGGGGACCGAACGGATCGGGCAGATCGTCGATCGACATCCCGAGCACGCCGGGCTCGACCACTTCGGTGTCTTCGTAGGTGCGGGCGACGCGGCCGGTCTCGTCCTCGACCTGGGCCATGTTCTGCACGATGGTGCCCGGCTTGGCCTCCGCCTTCACCTCGGTGGCGATGCTGATCGTGCGCGAGGAACCGGCGGGCAGGAAGGGGAACGTCCAGCGATCGTCGGTGCCGAGGTCGGGCGCCGGCAGCGACGAGACCACCACGAGATTGGGATCGAAGAGCTCGCGCACCACGACGCCTCGCATCGCCGAGGTGCCGCGGTTGGCGACGATGACCTCGTAGGTCAGCGGGCTGCCCGGCGCGACGCCGTCCGGATCGTCCACCTTCTCGATCTCGAGGCTGAGGTCGCTCTGCACGGTGACGGCGATGTCGCGCCCGGTCACCGGCGGGATCAGCGGCGGGATCAGGCACTCCACCTGGTAGCCGGTGAGGACGATGGTGGAGTCGTTGGGTAGACCGGTGTCGACGCGCACCGTCATGGTGACGATGCCGCCGCCGCTCATCGGCAGCTCGTCGATGCTCCAGGTGACGGTGCCGGTGCCGCCGATGGTCGGCGCGCTGTCCGGATCGGAGCTGGCCGCTTCGAAGGTGGTGCCCGGCGGCGTATCGGCGGTGACGGTGATGCCGGTGGCGTGGCCGCCCGCGTTGGTGAAGGTGAGGGTGTAGGTCAGCAACTGGCCGGCGCCGATCGGATCGCGGCTGGCGACGGCGCTGATGTCCAGCACCGGCGGCGGCTCGGTCGGCGTCGAGGTCGGCGTATTCGTCGGCGTCGACGTCGGGGTGCTGGTCGGCGTGTTGGTGGGCGTGTCGGTCGGCGTGTCGGTCGGCGTCGGCGTCGGCGTCTCGGTCGGCGTCATCGACGGCGTGTCGGTGATCGTCGGCGTGCTGCTCGGGGTGTAGGTCGGGCCGACGAGCACGATGGTGACCTGGCCGTCGGCGCCCTGCACCGGGCCGACCGGCATGGCATTGGTGTCCTGCGCCAGCCCGTTGGCGATGGTGATCGGGTAGGTCCCGGGCAGAGCGCTGCCGATGACGTCGAAGCGGCAGGTGTAGAGCAGGCCATCGGGGATGGGGGCGTTGTTGATCGGCGGACCCTGGACGAAGACGCGCAGGGTGGTGTGCGTGCCGTTGACGCCGACGATGCCGGCGGAGATCGACTTGCCGAGCGCCGGGTTGGTCGCGCAGTTCGCCGGATTGATGCTGAGCACGGTGTTGTCGAAGGTGAGGTCGTTGCCGGTGCCGGCCACCTGCGCGCCGAGGATCGAGGAATTGATGGTCACCGGCACGTCGACCGGCTGGCCGGCGAGGCCGACGCTCTCGCCGACGGTGAGCAGCACGCTGATCGGCGTCTGGGTGATCGTCGGCGTGTCGGCGGGCGTCGGCGTCACGGTCGGCGTCAGGCTCGGCGTGAACGTCTGACCGACGAGCTGCACCGTGACCCGGCCGTCGCTGCCCGCAACCGGGGTCACCGGCAGCGCATTGGGATCCTGCGCGATGCCGTTGCTGTTGACCAGGGCGTAGTTGCCCGGGGGCGCGCTGGCGACGATGTCGAAGGCGCAGGAGTAGAGCGGACCGTCTGGAATCGGATCGGTGTTCAGCGGCGGTCCCTGCACGAAGACGCGCAGCGTGCTCTGGGTGCCGCTGATGCTGACGATGCCGGCGGAGATCGCCTTGCCGAGGAGCGGATTGGCGGCGCAGTTGGCCGGATTGATCGACAGGATGGTGTTGTCGAAGGTGAGGTCGTTGCCGGTGCCGGCGACGGACGCGCCGAGCAGCGAGCTGTTGATCGTCGCGTGCACGACCACCTGCTGGCCGGCGAGCCCGATCACCTGATCGAGATCGATCAGCACGCTGACCGGCGTCTGGGAGGGGGTCGGCGTGAGGGTGAGGCTCGGCGTTGCCGTGACCGTCGGCGTCGCCGTGACCGTCGGCGTCTCGGTCGGCGTGTCCGTCTCCGTCGCGGTCGGCAGGTTGGTCGGCGTGTCGGTGGCGGTCGACGTGACCGTCGGCGTCTCGGTGACGGTCGGGGTGAAGGTCGCGGTCCCGGTCGAGCTCGGGGTGGCGGTGATCGATGGCGTCGAAGTCACGGTCGCGGTCGGGCCCACCAGGGTGACGACGATCGACCCGTTGGCGCCGGTCACGAGCGGGAGGTTGGTCCCCATGGGGTCCTGGGCGATGTGGTTGCTGCCGGTGAGGGCGTAGGTGCCGGGCAGGGCGCTGCCGAGGATGCCGAACGTGCACGTGTAGAGCGGTCCGTCCGGCATCGGATCGGTGTTGAGCGGCGCGCCGAGCACCAGGATGCGCATGGTGGTCAGGTTGCCGCTGACGTTGACCACGCCGCCGGAGAGGGTGCGCAGCAGCGACGGGTTCACGCTGCAGTTGCCGAGGCTCAGGCTCAGGGCGGTGTTGTCGAAGGTGATGTCGTTGCCCGCCGCCGCGACATCCAGCCCGGCGGTGACCAGGGAGGCGGTGATCGACACCGATCCGCCCGGCAGCCCGCTGCCGGTGCCGAGGTTGATGCGCACGATCTGCGGCGTGTTGGTCACCGTCGGCGTCGACGTGTGGGTGGCGGTGCTGGTCGGCGTGGGGGTGGCCGTGAAGGTGTCCGTCGCCGTGGCCGTGGGCGTCGCCGTCGCGGTCGCCGTCTCGGTCGCGGTGAAGGTCGGCGTGAAGGTCTCGGTCGCCGTGCTCGTCGGCGTCGGCGTGTCCGTCTCCGTGGCCGTCGCCGTCGGCGTGTCGACCGGCGTCTCGGTCGCGGTGCTGGTCGGGGTCGCGGTGTCGACTGGGGTATCGGTTGCCGTCTGCGTCGCGGTCGCGGTGTCGAGCGGCGGCGCGGTCGCGGTGTCCGTGGCGGTGGCCGTCGCGGTGGGGGTGTCCTCGGGTGTCGGCGTTTCGGTCTCCGTCGCCGTGGCGGTCGCGGTGTCCTCGGGCGTCGGGGTCTCGGTCTCCGTCGCCGTGGCGGTGGCCGTGTCCAGGGGCGTCGGGGTTTCGGTTTCCGTGGCCGTCGCGGTCGCCGTGGCGGTTTCGGTTTCGGTCGGCGTGTCGACCTGTGCCAGGCCGGGGCGGGCCGAGACGAGAGCGGCCAGCAGGACGAGCGCGGGCAACCACACCGCGCGGCGATTCGTCATCAGTCTTCGCATGCCCCCGTTCCCCCCTGCACCGGTCACGTCGCCGGACAGCCGCCGAGGGCGCTGTTGACGCCCGCGATCAGCTCGCTGACGGAGACCTGCCCGTCGCCGTCGCGGTCGAACGCGGCGCAGCCGTCGACTGCCGTGGTGCCGAGGGCGATGTTCACCCCCACAATGAGCTCGTTGATGGAGACGGCGCCGTCGCCGTTGCAATCCCCGGCGCACGCCTGCGGCCCGCGCGTCGGGGTCGCCGTGCCGACGTGGGTCGGCGTGGCGGTGAAGGTCGGCGTGGCCGTGAAGGTCGGCGCTGGCGTGAACGGCACGTCGGCGCCGTTCAACGCCACCGTCACCCGGTCCTGGCTGGAGGCGCTGGCCGCCACGTCGGGCATGCCGTCGCCGTTGAGATCGTCGATCGCCAGCGCGTCCAGCGAGTCGTCGTTGGCGATGATCTTCTCGGCGAGACTGAAGCCGCCGTCGCTGGCGCCCTTCCACAGCTCGAGGCCGAGGACGCTGACGACGAAGAGATCGTCCGTGCCGTCGCCGTCGGCGTCGGCCAGGGCGGCCGCCTCGGGCAGGAAGCCGACGATCTGCGTCGTCGGCGCCGCGAAGGTGCGCGGCGCGGTCTGCGCCAGGGTCAGCAAGCGGCCGTTGTTGTGCGCCACCACCAGCACCTGCGGCCGCGCCAGGCCCGGCGCGGCGTCGATCAGGGCCGCCACCGGCGCGGTGACCGTCGTCACCGACTGCGGCGAGCCGAACGGCGCCGCCGTGCCGGTGCCATAGAACACGAACACCGCGCCACCCTCGCGATCGGCCACCAGCGCGTCGACGTGGCCGTCGCCGTCGAGATCGCCGAGGTCGATGGCGCTCGGCGCCGTGCCGACGACGGTCGTGGCGGTGGTGGCGAAAGCGCCGCTGGGCGAGCCGGACTGGCGCTGGCCGGCGAGCACCGTGAACAGGCCGCGGCTGCCGCCGCTCTGCGCGAAACCGATCACCAGGTCGAGCGCGCCGTCGCCGGTCACGTCGCCGACCCGGATGACGCGCGGGAAGAAGCCGCCGAGCTTGTATTCGACGGGACGGGCGAAGCCGCCGCTGCCGTTGTTGAGGTACACCAGGATGCTGCCGCGCAGCGGAAAGGCGGTGACGTCGTCCACCGCGGCGGCGAGATCGGCGGCGCCGTCGGCATTGAAATCGCCGGCCGCCACCGCGTGCAGGATGTACTTCGACGCGTCCACGCTCACCCGCTGTTCCGGAAAGAAGCTCCCCTGACCCCGATTGAAGAGAATCGACAGCGACGGGCCTTCCGCCCCGGCCTCGTTCGCCGTCACCACATCACGTCCAGCCTGCGCGTCCACGGCCCCGATGGCGATGCTCACCGGCGAGCCGTCGACCGCGTACGTCCCCGGCCGCCCGAAGCGAGGCGCCGCCCAGCCCGGCGACACCACGACACAGAGCCACATTGCCCAGGTGAGACAGAGCCCCGCCCGCCTCACCATGGGCACCCCGGAGCACACGCGCATTCATGCAGGTCCGAACGCTGCATCCTATTGTCCGGCGCTGAAGTTTTTCAAGAATATTTGGACGGTGGGCGAGACGGTGATTTGCCTTGCCGCTGTTGGAGGAGACGAATAGAGACATGACCATGCCCCGGCGACACGCGAATTGGCAAATGGGGGGGAGATTCGCTCTTCCCGGTTTGCTGCACGGGCTCCTCTGCGGGGCTCTTCTTTTGGCCTTTTCGGCGCCGGCGCAGGGCCAGCCGTGCCTCTATGTCGTCAACCAGTTGCGCGGGGCGGTCGAGGCCTTCTCCCGGCCCGGGCTCTCGCTGGTGGCGAGCGTCGGGCTCAGCGAATGCGTGCTGCCGCAGTGCATGCCGACGGCGCTGGCGGTCGACACCGCGCGGCGCCGCGCCTACGTGGCGCGGCAGGACGCCGGCTCGGTGCAGGTCATCGACATGACCGGCATCGCCCCGCCGAAGAAGATCGGGGTCGGGAGCGCTCCGGCCGATGTCGCGCTGAGCCCCGACGGGTCCCGCCTCTACGTCGCCAACCTCGGCAGCGATTCCGTATCGGTGATCGACACCGCGCTCGACGCGGTGATCGACACGATCGCGGTCGGCGACGAACCGCGCGGCCTCGCCGTCCGCCCCGACGGCTCGCGCCTCTACGTTGCCAACTTTCGCGGCGACACGGTGTCGGTGATCGACACCGCCAGCGGCGAGGTCATCGACACCCTGACGGTCGTGATCGGTGGCGGCCCGACGGCCGTCAGGCTGACCCCGGACGGCACCCGGCTCTACGTCAGCAACTTCCGGATCGCGACGGTCTCGGTGCTCGACCTCGCCAATCCCGGCGCGCCCCTCGGCTCGATTCCGGTGGGCCTCGGGCCGCGCGCCATCGCCTTCACGAGCAGCGGCGCCACCGCCTACGTCGCCAACTGGCTCGACGGCACCCTCACCCCGATCGACACCGCCAGCCAGACCCCGGGGACGCCGATCACCGTCGGCCGCGCGCCGATCGACATCGTGCTCACCGACGACGCCACCACCGGCTACGTCGCCAACCTCTCCGACAACACGCTGTCGATCCTCGACGTCGCCAGCGGCGGCGTGACGACGCTCGCCGACCAGGGCGCGCCGTTCGACCTCGCCCTCGGGAGCTGCCCGCTGCTGCCGACGCCGACCGCGACCGTCACCGCCACGCCGCGCTCCACCGTCACCCCGACCCCACCGAGCGGCACCTGCACCGGCGATTGCAACGGCGACGGCATGGTCGCCATCGGCGAGCTGATCACCGGCGTCAACATCGCGCTCGGCAACACCAGCGTCGCGAACTGTCCGTCGTTCGACCGCAACGGCGACGAGATGGTGAGCGTCAACGAGCTCATCGCCGCCGTGAACGCCGCCCTGGGCGGCTGCTGAGCCGCGCGGCGCTCGCCGGTGGCGGCGGCCGCGACGAGCGGCTATTTGCGGCGGATGCGGCGAGCTGGGAAATGGCGCGGCGCGGCGCTGGCGCTGCTGGCGGCCGGGTGCGCCGCCAGCACCGGGCTGACCCAGAGCCGGGCGACGATGAAGGGCATGCCGTGCAGCGAGGCCGACCGCGTGGCGCGCGCGGCGCTGCTGCGGCTCGGCTACGACGGCGAGGTGGTCACCCCGTCGCGGCCGGGGACGCCCGGCCGGATCGTCGCCCACAAGGCCGGCGGCTACGACTACGTCACCAACGCGGCGACCCGCCAGTACACCGCCACGGTGACCGTCACCTGCGCCAACGCCGGCGCGACCCTGGAGGCGGTCACCGACGAGCCGCTGCCCGGCGCGCTGACGTTCAAGGGCGACTTCGTCAGCGCCGTCGACGCCGTCGCGGCGCGCCGCATCCAGCGACCGCAGCTCGCCAGCCGCCCGGCCACCGGCATGGTGATCACCATCGAGCCGCTGCGCGACAGCGAGGCGCGCCACGCCCTCGGCATCGACCTGCCCGCCGCCGGCGTCACGCCGGTGCGCCTCACCATCGACAATCGCACCGACCGCACCTACGCCTTCTCCCCCTCCCGGGTCCGCCTCGAGAGCCAGGAGGGCGAGCGCACCGCGGCGCTGTCCGCGGCCCAGGTTGGCGAGCGCGCCGGCGCGCCGGGCGAACAGGCGGCGAGCCGCCACGCCATCGCCGACACGGTGGTCGCGCCGCGCGCCGTCGTCACCGGCTTCCTCTACGCGCCGGCCTCCGCCTACCGCCGCGCCACGGTGGTGCTGATCGACCAGGACACCGAGGAAGAGGAAGGCTTCAGTGTCGAGTTCTGAGCGGCGCATCGGACGCTGGTCACGGCGCATCGCCGCCGCGGCGCTGCTGCCATTCGTCGGCTGCGCCTCGGCGCCGATCCGTCAGTACGACCTCGCCGACCAGCCGCTCACCTGCGAGGAGGGCAACCACCTCGCCTACCGGACCGTCGAGGCCATGGGGTACACGGTGGGCGCCTTCGAGCCGGCGACGCCGGGACGCGACGGCACGATCAGGGCCAGTCGCCAGGCGCGCGGCTCCGGCGAGGAGCAGCACATGACCGTCGGCATCGCCTGCGGACCGGGCGGCGTCACGCTGAACGCCAGCCGCGACGGCGTGCTGGTCGAGCAGATGGACACCAAGCGCGGCTTCCACCACGCCTTCCTCAACGTGCAGGCGATGGGCGCCGCGCAGCAGCAGCTCGAGGCGCAGATGCGCGCCGGCACCGCGCCGGCCTCGCAGCAACGGCGCGACCTGCGGGTGGTGATCGCGCCGCTGCGCGGCCCGGGCTCGAAGCTCGAGTTCCCGTTCGACCTCGCCGCCGCCGGCATCCTGCCGGTGCGCGTCGACATCACCAACCTCACGCCGCGCACCTATCGCCTCGCCCCCGACGCCATCCGCCTGCAACGGCGCGACCGCACCCGGGTCGCGCCGCTGGCGGTGTCCGCCGCCGCGGCGCAGGTGGCGGCGGCGCGCGTCGGCGGCGCCCCGCTCACCACCATGAACACCGCCGCCATCGCCGACGCGCTCGCCGCCCATCAATTCACGGCGACGTCGATCGCCCCCAACGGCCAACAGCAGGGCTTCCTCTACTTCCCGCTCGCCGACTACACCAGCGCGCGCGCCGTCCTCACCGACGCCGAGAGCGAGGAGGACGAGGGCGTGCGGGTGGAATTCTGACCCGGCGTGCCGGCGCGGCCGCCACCCTGGCGATCACCCGCGCCCCGGGGCATGGAACTGGCGCACCGACGACGCATGGACCGGGTCCTCGCCCGATGAGGTCGATCTCATCCGTGAAGCCCGCGCCAGCCCCGTTCCGGCGCGCTGCGCCGGGTGAATGGCCCGGGCGCGACCGGCCGCTCCGCTGCCCGCCCTGGCCGGATGCCGCGTGGCCATGGACGCACGTCTGTGCTCTACTCCAGAGCTGATGAAACCGGCATCCCCCGCTCCCCCGAAGCCCGAGAAATCGCGCTGGCGCCAGAACGTCGAATCGATCGGCCTGGCGCTGATCATCGCCCTCGCCGTCCGCTCCTCCGTCGTGCAGGCCTTCTGGGTTCCCTCCGGATCGATGCTGCCGACGATCCAGATCGGCGATCACATCTTCGTCAACAAGCTCGCCTACGCCGTGCGCCTGCCGCTGATCGGCACCGAGCTCTTCAAGGTCGGCGATCTGCAGCGCAACGACATCGTCGTCTTCGTCTCGCCGGTCGATCGCTCCACCGACCTCATCAAGCGCGTCATCGCGGTTCCCGGCGACACGGTGGAGATCAGGAACAAGAAGGTGTTCGTCAACGGCGAGGCGATCCCCGACAGCCACGCCCACTTCGTCGACTCGACGATCAATCCGAACGGCGGCCGCGACAACATGCCACCGACGCAGGTCCCCGAGGGCAAGTTCTTCGTCATGGGCGACAACCGCGACCGCAGCTACGACAGCCGCTTCTGGGGCTTCGCCAACATCGAGGACATCAAGGGCAAGGCGACCTTCATCTACTGGTCGCGCGACACGTCGAACGGCTGGCTGGCGGCGCCGCGCTTCGAGCGCTTCGGCCACTTCATCGACTAGCGCCGCGGCGATTCCTGGCGGCGCGCGGCGATCCGCTGCGCGACCGGAGCACACGCACCAGCGCGAATTGCGGCCCCCCAGGGCCTCTGGTACGGTCGCGGTCCCGCGTTCCGAACAACCCGAAAGGAGTCCGCCCATGGCTGGTGGGAAGACCTTCAAGCGCGACCAGAAGCGCCGCAAGGAGATGGCGCGCAAGCTGAAGCAGGAAGAGAAGATGCGCGAGCGCGCGGCGCGCAAGGAACAGAAGAAGTCGATCGACGACATCGACGAGACGATCAACCCACCGGACGAACCGTCGGCCCAGGACGCCGACTGAGCGAGCGCCGCCGTCAGCGACCACGGAGCGAGGCGTCGTCCCAGCAACGCGCAGCGCACGATCGCAACCCCCCGCGCGACGGCGCCGGCGGCCCGTCGCGAGCGCTCATGATGGCGTTCGCAGGCGGTAGAGCGTCAGCTCCAGGCGCGGCTCGTACCACGGCGCCGCGACCCGGGCCGGGCGCGTGACCAGACGGTGGCTGCGGTATTCCACCGCGCGACTCCACACCGGCTCGAACGGCGCCCGCGCCAGCAGCGCCGCGCAATCGGCGGGCGGCGTCCCCTCGAAGCCGTCGTGGCAGAAGCTGCCACGGTAGAAGAACCAACAGCCATCGGGCATCGCGCCGCCGTCGCGCCAGTCGCGCAGGAACGCCGACAGTCCCACCAACCGCGGTGACGCGCCGCCCGCCGGCGGCGGCGCCGTGCGCGCGATCTCGACGTAGCGCTTCATCACCTCGAGGGCGCCGCGCGCGTCGCCGTCGTCGGGCACGATGAGCGCGCACTGCCCCGGCACCTGCGTCAGGGCCTCGCGGAACACCTCCTCGTCAACCGCCGGGCCGTAGCGGCGGGCGAGGTAGTCGCGGTTGAGCAACGGCGTCGCCGCCACGAGCAGCCCGAGGACCACCGCCGCTCCACTCGCCGCGCCGCGACGGCGCAGCCCGCGCGCCAGGACCGCGGCGACGCCCGCCAGGCCGGCGCCGGCGAGCAGCGCCATCCACGGCAGCGCGAACGAGCCGTAGCGGAAGAGCTCGAGATAGGTCTCCGTCGGATCGAAGCCGGTCGGGGTCACGTGCAACGGCACCACCCCGGCGAGCAGGCCGGCGACGCAGGCGGCGCGGGCGCGGCCGCGCAGCCACGCCAACCCGACCGGCAGCGGCAGCCACAGCCACCAGGGCAGCACGGCGCTGGTGGTCAGCAGCTCGCCGAGCGGCAGGACCCGCCAGGGGCCGGCGAGATCGCCGCGGGTGCCGTGCGCGAGTTGCGGCAGCGAGGCGAGGCGGACCACCGTCAGTCCTCCCAACCACACCAGCGCCGCGACCACCGTGCAGCGCGCCCACGACCGGCGGAGAACACCCCAGGCGACGACGAGCAGCGGCAGCCCGATGACGAGGGCCTCCGGGCGCCCCCACACCGCATAGCCGAGGAGCGCGCAGCCGGCGGCGAGCAGCAGCCCCAGGCCGTCCCGCGCGGCCGCGACCAGCGCCAACGCGGCCAGGGCGAGGCTGACCACCGCGCCCGATTCGAAGTCGCTCGAGTAGAGCGCCGCGTGCAGCGGCAACGACGCGAGCGCCAGCCCGGCGAAGACGGCGCTGCCGCGGTCGGCGCCGAGGGCGCGCGCCAGCAGCACCAGGAGCGGTGGCGACAGGGCCGCGACGAGCCGCGGCACGGCGATCGACTCCCACATCGGACGATCCGGCAGCACGAGATCGACGAGCACGGCGATGCCGCTGAAGCCGCGGCGGTACTCGAGCAGTCGGCTCCATCCCGAGCCGCCGTCGGTGAGGACGTTCGCGGCAGTGAGCCGGAAGCGCACGGCGAGGCTCCACAGCAGCACGGATCCGGCGTCGATCGCCGCGGCGCGGGACAGCCGGCGGCGGCGCACGAGCACGCCGACGCCGGCGAGGAGCCCGACCAGCGCGACCGCGAGCGCGAGCTGCACGAGATGTCGCTCGCGCTGTTGCAGCCAGTCCTCGAGCTGCCCCGGATCGATTCCACCCGGCGGCGCCCCCCATTGCACGGACCACGCGACCAGGGGCACCAGCGCCAGCACGGCGGAGAGCAGGAGGGACGGCGGCGTCGCCACGCCCCTCCGGTCGAGCAGCGCGATCGCGAGCAGGGCGGCTGCCAAGACCGCCCAGGTCAGGAGGGGATGCGGCGTCTCGATCCGCCGCGGGCCGCTGGCGCCTGGCGCGACGAGAATCCGCTGCCAGAAAGCGGCATCGACGCGCGGTTCGACGCTCGCGCGCAGGCGCGCCACCGCCGCCTGCGCCGCCGGCGCCAGCGCCGCGGCCGCCGGGCGGCTCTCGACCGTCCCGTCGGCGGCGAAGCGGACCTCGACCGGGGCCTGCCCGTCGGCGGCGAGGACGAAGGCGAACGCGTCTCCTTCGACCCGGATGCCAGCGAGCCGGTAGCCGTCCGCCACCGTTCCCCCGAGGGTGAGCGGCGCCGCCAGCGCCGCGATCTCGCCCTCGCGGCCGCCGGGGATGACGCCGCGCGGCACTGCCATCGCCGCGCAGGGCGCGAACAGGAGCAGCGCCGCGACCACGACCCGCTCGAACCGCCCGCGACACCGCTCCCGGGAACGGCCCTGGCAGGAAACGCGCGCCGCGGCGCGGCGGAGGTCGCTCACGATGTCGGCTCCGTGCTGAACGAATCGGGCCGGACAGAGCAAAGCGGCGGCGGAAAGGCAACGGCGAGGAGGCGCGCGATCATCGCCGTCACCTCGGGCCGGCAGCCCGGCCGACGCGCGATCGCGACCTCGCCTGACGCCGCGCCAGGGTCGGCGCCCTGGCTGCGTAGCCGCCGGTCAGCCGCGGCGACCTCGCCGCGCCAGCGCGCGGCCCCTCAGGGCGCGGCCAACCAGACGGTGAGCGCGGCCGTTCCCTCGCACGACGGGCGGCCGATCTGCGAGCACTGCACGGCGGCGAGCAGGTCCAACCGCCCGTCGCCATTGACGTCCGCGGTCGCGACCACGACCGGCGCCCCGACCACCGCCAGCGAGCGCGGCATCGTGAAGGCGCCGTCGCCGAGGTTGAGCGCCAGCGACAGGCGATCGGCGGAGTCGCCGGTCCCGTCGCCCCAGTCCGGCCCGATGGCGACAACGAAGTCCGGCGCCCCGTCGCCGTTCAGATCGCCGCCGGCGATGTCGTTCCAGTCGCCGCCGCTGGCGAACGTCCAGAACCGAGAGAAGCTGCCGTCGCCGGCGCCGAAGGACACGTCGACGTTGCCGTACGGCCACGACCACGCGAGGGTGTCGAGGTAGCCGTCGCCGTCGAGGTCGACCAGCGGACCGTCCGCGCCGCCGCCGACCGGATCGCCGAACGTCCCGTCGCCGCGTCCCAGCAGCACGTCGTCGCTCGAGACGACGTCTGGCACGCCGTCGCCGTTGAGGTCGGCAATCGCACGCACGGCGTAGCAGTAGGGGTCCTCCCCGGAGCACGTCTGCGGGCGGATGGTCCTGGTGGCGCCGAAGGTTCCGTCGCCGTTGCCGCGGTACGCGATCACCGTTCCGGACCCGTCGGCGAGCACGAGATCGGGCACGCCGTCGCCGTCGAGGTCGCCGGCCGCGAACGACGGCGACGACGACCTGCCGCGCCCGCGGTAGGTCGCGCGCGGCGTGAAGGCGCCGCGGCCGTCGTTCAGCGCTGCCGTCACCCCGAGGTCGTCGCCACTGCCGTCCGCCGCCGTCTGCAGCAACAGATCGGGCGCCCCGTCCCCGTTCAGGTCGAGGACCTCGGCCGCCCGGATCGTCCCCCGCGGCTCGAAGCCGCCGCCGGGTGCGAGCGAGAATCCGCCCGCGCCGTCGCCGCGCGCCACCAGCACCAGGCCCTCGGTGGCCAGCACGGCGTCGATCCGGCCGTCGCGGTCGACGTCGGCGGCGAAGAGCGCGAACGGCAGGGCGGGAAGCCACAGGCTCCGCGGGGCGCGATACGCCGGCTCGCGGATGCTCGCGCACGGCCGCTGGCCGGCGCGCACCGCGGCGATGATCTCGGCGATCGAGATCTCGCCGTTGGCGTCGCGGTCCGCCACCGCGCAGGCACCCGCATCGGCGTCGCCGGCCGCCACCACGGCGGCGACGAGGTCGTCGACGCCGGTGCGGCCGTCGCCGTCGCAGTCGCCGCGGCAGGGCTCGACGATCTCCACCTCGAAGATGCCAGCGGACGAGCCGGCGTAGACCACGTCCGGGCGATCGGGCGCGAACGCGAAATCGTTCACATCGCCCGGCAGCCCGGCGGTGAACACATGCCACGAGGCGCCGCCGTCGTCGGAGCGGTAGGCGAACCGCCAACCGGCGGCGAAGACGCGCCCGGCCGAATCGACCGCGACGGCATCGATCCACTCCGGGCCGTAGCCGCCGAGCCGAAGCAGCGACCAGGTGCGGCCACCGTCGCGGCTGACGTAGAGCCCGTCGGTGCCGCCGCGTCGCGAGCCGTACCAGAAGCGGCGCCCGGCGAAGAGCGTCCCCGGACGCCGCGGATCCACCGCCAGGGCGGTGAATTCGCCCCCTCGCCGATCGCGCAGTCGCCACGAGGCGCCGCCGTCGGTCGAGACGAAGAGCGAGCGGGCACCGAACACCGCGACGTATGCCGTCCCGTCGGCGGCGACGGCGATCTGCGACACCTGGACATGGCGGAGCAGCCGCTGCTCGATCCGCTGCCAGGTGTCGCCCCCGTCGGCGCTGACGTAGAGGCCCTCCCAGGTGCCGGCATAGAGCCGCGCCGGGTGGCTGGGATCGACGGCGAGCGCCCGCACGTGGAAGCTGGCGTTGTATGGCGGCGGGTCGAACACCAGCCCAGTGGGCTGCCAGGTGGCGGCGCGATCGTGCGAGACGAACACGCCGTGCTCGGTGCCGGCGTAGAGCGTGTCGCCGCGCACCGGGTGCGGCGCCAGCGCGAAGACGAAGCCGCGCAGCCCGGTCGTCGGGAGCGTCCAGCTCCGCCCGTGGTCGGTGCTGCGGAACACGCCGTCCGCCGGCGCGTAGAGCGTGCCGTCGGCGCCAGCGGTTATCGGCACCGGCGCCGCGCCGAGCCCGGACGAGGCGCGCTGCCAGGTGGTGCCACCATCGTCGCTGCGGGCGATGCCGGCGCTGGAGAATCCGGCGTAGAGCGTCGCCCCCGCCGTCGCCACCGCCTGGACGCCATCGAGCCCCATGGGCTCGACGCCGTCGCCGCCGCCGCGAATGCGGAAGAGGCCGCGGTCGGTGCGGACGAACACGGCGGCCGTCCCGGCATCGGCGGTGAACCCCCACACGCTCACCCCCGCCAGGTCCGGATCGGGGGTCCAGGTGTTTCCGCCGTCGTCGCTGCGGAAGAGGCCCGCGTCGTAGGTCCCCACGTACAGCAGGTCGGAATCGACCGGATCGATGGCGAGGGCGCTGACGTCGAGCGGTTCCGGAAACGCGCGCAGCGTCCACGTGCTGCCGTAGTCGGTCGAGGTGTGCAGCCCGCGCGGACTGACGGCGTGAACGGTGCCCGAGCGCCGCGGGTCGAGCGCCAGCGACCGGGCCAGGGACTGGGCGACGGTCGCGACCGCCCAGGTGACGCCGCCGTCGCGGCTGATGCCGATCTGGGCGAGTCCCTGGGTTACGTACAGGGTCCGCGGTTGTTGCGGATCGATGGCGATGGCGACCACGTCATCGCTCAGCACCGGGATCGGATCGCTCCAGGTCTCGCCGCCGTCGTCGCTGCGGCGGATGTACCCCTCGCCCGAATCGTCCTGGCTGCCGACGTAGAGCGTCGACGGCGTCCGCGGATCGACCGCCAGGGCGGTGAGGTAGTCGTCGATGGGCAGGCGCCGCCAGTGCTCGCCGTCGACGGTCTTGAAGAGGCGACCCGCCGCCGCGTAGGCGATGCGGGGATTGGTCAGATCGACCGCGAGCGCGCGCACGGAACCGCCGTCCGGCCCGATCGCCGTCCACACATTGCGCCCCGCCGCCGCCGGCCGCGCGGCGACGACCGCGGCCGCCAGCGCTCCGGAGCAGAGCGCGACTCGCCAACGGCGAGCGCCACGCGTCGCGATTCCTCCCATGCGCACCAGACCCCCGTCGCGGCACGAAGCAACGCCCATGCCGCGATCCCGGATCGCCGCGGCGGCGCGCGGCGCCGCGCGCATGGCCTTGCATCGCGACCGGACACTGGCGCGATTGCCAGCGCCGCGGGCCATCACCGGTGGCGGTGGACGCCGTAAGGGAAATCCCTGATCGGGAAATTCCGAACTGGTTCACCACCGGCGCGGGACGCTACTGCGCTCTCGACGGGGCAGACCGGCAGCGCGCGCGGCGTCGAAGAGTCAGGAGCAGGGGCGACCATGTCGCCACGCTCGGACGGCTGACGACCACCGAGCGCGATCCGCACGGACGGGTCCCGGCGATCCATCCACGACCGGCACACACGACCAAGGAGGTTGCATGTCCGCCCTTCGCCCACCCGAGCTCGGACCGATCGTCGGTCACACCACGCCGCGCAGTTGCCGGCTCTGGATCCAATCGGTCGCTCCTGAATCTGGACCCGGCGCGCCGGGAGGCGAGGGACGGAGCGTCGGCATCATCGGCGTGCTGTCGAAGAGCGGCAGGAAGGTCGACAAGGCGTACTACTTTCGCCTGCAGCGCGAGTTCGATCGCAGCGGGGCCTTCATGCTCGGCAAGGACGTGGCGCTCGGCCGACACGCGCTCGACGGCGTTCCCGAGAGCCAGCGGGACGAGCCGTTCACGCTCCTTCCCGACACGGAGTACACGGTCCGCATGGCGACCATGCTGCTGGACGACCCGACGCCGGATGCCGAGACGCTCAGCGACAGCGAGCTGGCGAGGCGATTGCCGCCGATCAACAACATCGCGCCGCTGCTGCTGGATCTGCCGGCTGACGCCTGCGAGGCGACCTTCCGCACCTTTCCCGAGGACGACGCGCCGGCTGCCAGCCTGTCCTTCCTGTTGGGCTCCTGCCGCTACCCCGGGTGGTTGTGGAAGGTGAAGGAGGCCGATCGCATCTTCGGTCCGATGGTCGACCAGTTGAGCGCGCGGGCGACCGGCCCGCGCTTCACGCTGATGGTCGGCGACCAGATTTACGGCGACACGCTCACCCGCTACGTCCCGATCGGACGCGCCGACACCTACGAGGAGTTCCAGGAGCGCTACCACACCGCCTACCGCTCCCCCAACATGCGCCGCCTGCTGCGCACGGCGCCCACCTACATGATCCTCGACGACCACGAGATCGAGGACAACTGGACGCAGGATCGCATCCACGACGAAGCCAAGCACCGCCTCTTCAACGTCGCGATCGGCGCCTACATGAGCTACCAGTGGAGCCACGGCCCGCGCTCGTTCGGCCGCTTTCTCTACTACTACTTCGACTGCGCCGGGTATCCCTTCTTCGTGCTCGACACCCGCACGCAGCGGTTCAAGGACGACATCAGGGAGAGCCTGGCCGACAACCACATGCTCGGCTACCCGATGGTCGACCCCGCCCACCGGGGTCAGCTCCAGTGCCTGCTCGAGTGGCTCAGCGCGCAGCAGCGGACGCGCGGCAACGTGCCGAAGTTCATCGCCACCTCCAGCGTGTTCGCGCCCAACGCGATGAACGAGCGCATCGCCGAGCGCGTCGGCCATACGATCGAGGACACGTTGTTCGAGAGCAACCGCGAGCGGCGCCTGAACAGCGACTCGTGGCCGGCCTACCCGGGCACCAAGCGGCAGCTCGTCGAACACATCCACGGCAACGGCATCCAGAACGTGGTGTTCCTCAGCGGTGACATTCACTGCTCGAACATCGCCGCGCTCGATTTCGATCCCAACCCGGCCGCGCTCCGCGCCTACGACATCACCTCGTCGGCGTTCTACTGGCCGTTTCCCTTTGCCGACGGCGACCCCAACGGCTACGTCCACGAATCGCGCTACCCGGGGCAGACCGATCTCTTCCCCTTCACCGGGGGGGAGATGCACTACCGCGCCTGGGCCTTCACCCAGGAGGACAACTACTGCCGCATCCAGATCGACCGCGCGGCGAGTCGGCTCACGGTCGAGTATTTCGACCGCAACGGGCAGGCGATCTGGGTGTCGGACACCGACGGCGCGCTGACCAGCGAGAACACCCTCCCCCTGGCGCCGTGGTGAGGTCCGCTCGTTGCGGTTCCGGGCTGCCGGAATGTCCCGCGCCACGGCCGACGCCGTCGGACCGCGGCGGCGTCACCGGCCGGCGGCGCCGCGTGGCGCGATGGTGAATTTGCCGAACGCGAAGCCGACGTCGACGCCCTGCCCCTTGCCGGTCAGCTCCAGCGACACCGTCCCCCTGGTCATCACCTGCGCCGACGACGACCGGCCCATGCCGGCGTGCGCCTCCGCCATGCCGTAGTCGCCGTACAGGTCGCTGATGGAGGCCACCGGCGAGAACCTGCCGTGGCCGTCGCGGATCGTCGACGTGCCCACCGTCAGGCCGCCGCCTTTGGCGGCGATCGCCACCCGCGCCGTCTGGCCGTTGTCGCAGGTGATCGTGCCGGCGCCGCTGGCCGTCTTGTAGAACGCCGACCAGCCGCTGAGGTCGAAGGTCATCGCACAGTGGGTCTCGGCGGCGCGTGCCGGGAGGGCCGCGGAGATCAGGACGGCACAGGCGGCGGTGAACGTGCTGGGAGAGCGTCGCATCCAGGCAACCTCCTCGCGCGGCGTCGGCAGCGCTCCGCGCCCTCCATTGAACCCATGCCCGGGGCTCCTGGGAAGAGGGGCCTGAGAGAATCGCCGCGCGGCGAGGCGGGCGCGCCCCGACCGTCGCCCTCAGCGGTGGCTCAGCCGCCGAATCTCTTCGCCATCGCGCGGTCGATCTGAGCGACGCTGAAGACCTTCGCCGGGCTGCTCGCATCGCGTCGCTGGACGTGCGGCCAGTCCTTGCGCGATTTCCACAGCCCGCCGGCGTCGAGCCCGAGCTTCACGGCCTCGGCGGCATAGAGCTGGTAGCCGTTGACGCCGTTCACCTTGCGCGTCGTCGACCACTCGGCGCTGCCATCGACGACCCAGAAGACGTCCATCGCCTCGCCCCACTGGTGCCACGAGAACCCCGGCGGCGCGCCGGTGACGTCGCGGCCAGACTGCGGTCCGACACTCTCCAGGCAGTGGGCGAGGAACGGCGCGTCGGCGAGCCTGAGCTCTTTGATCTTCGCCTTGATGTCCTCGATCGTGCGCGACTGACGCCACAGCCGCGCCTGCTCGAACGGATCGCGCAGCGTGGCGCTGACCCGCAGCTCGACCCCCTTGGCGGCGCAGCGCTCGATCAACGTCGTCGCCGGCGCACGCAGCTCGGTCACCAGGTCGCTGATTTTTCTCGACGGCATGTCCCCTCCTGATCGACGCGGGGTGTGCTGCAGATCCCTGTCCGCGCCGGCCGCACCATGTCGCCGGCCGCCGTGCCGCTGGCAAGTCGGGAAATACCCGTAGAGGCCGCGGCGCGCCGGTCACGCCGGTTCGAGGCCGGCGAACTTGAGCAGCAGCTTCTTGGCGCCGACCGACTGGAACACCACCGTCACCTTCTGCTGCTCGCCGGCGCCCTCGAGGCCCTTCACCGTGCCGAGGCCGAAGGTGCCGTGGCGGACGCGGCTGCCGACCCGCAGCGCGTCCTCGTCGTAGACGATGCGCACCCGCTCGCCGTCCTCGCCGTTCGCGACCTCGATGCGTTCCGGCCGGCTGGCGGCGCGGGGCGCGGCGAAGAAGGACCCCTGGCGGGCGGGGAGGCGCCACTGCGGCGCCGCCGGCCGCGCCGGCTGGCCGACGGTCTCCACCAGCTCGGGCGGGATCTCGTCGATGAAGCGGCTGCGGGCGTTCATCTGCGCGTCGCCGTAGACGCGGCGGCGCAGGGCGTGGGTCAGCACCAGGCGTTTCATCGCCCGCGTCATGCCGACGTAACAGAGGCGGCGCTCCTCCTCGATGTCGGCGTCCTCGACGCGGGCGTGCGGGAAGAGCCCCTCCTCCATGCCGATCATGAAGACCATCGGGAACTCGAGCCCCTTGGCGGAGTGCAGGGTCATCAGGGTGACGCGATCGGCGCCGCCGTCCCAGGCGTCGATGTCGCTCACCAGCGCCACCTGCTCCAGGTACTCCTGCAGGCTGCGCCCCATCGCCGCCGACTCCTCCATGCCCTTCAGCAGCTCGTCGAGGTTCTGCAGCCGCTCGCGCGCCTCGGGGCTGCCGTCCTCGCGCAGCGCCGCGCCGTAGCCGCTCTCCTCGATCAGCCGCGCCGTCAGTTGCGGATACGGCAGCTCGGCGAGGCGGGCGCGGAAGCCGTCCATCATCGCCGCGAAGGCGCGGACCTTCTCGCCCTGGTGCGGCTTGAGCAGCTCGCGCGCGACCGCCAGCCGACAGGCGGCGAGCAGGCCGCCGGCCTCCTCCTCGAGCTGCCCCAGGCGCTCGACGGTGCCGGGTCCGATGCCGCGCGCCGGCGTGTTGATGATGCGCCGGGTGGACAGCGCGTCGGCCGGGTTCACCAGCACCCGCAGGTAGGCGAGGACGTCCTTCACCTCGGCGCGGGCGAAGAACTTCACGCCGCCGATCATCACGTAGGGGATGCGGTGCCGCACCAGCGCTTCCTCGACCGCCCGCGACTGGGCGTTGGTGCGGTAGAGGATGGCGATGTCGCGCCGCGCCCAGGCCCCCTGCAGGGCGCGCTCGATCTCGCGCGCCACGAAGCGCGCCTCCTCGAGGTCGTCGGGCATGGGCCCGACCGCGATCCGGTCGCCGCGCGGGTTCTCGGTCCACAGCGTCTTGCCCTTGCGGCGCGCGTTGCAGGCCACCACCGCGCCGGCGGCGGCGAGGATCGTGCCGGTCGAGCGGTAGTTCTGCTCCAGGCGGATGGTCGTCACGTCCGGGTAGTCGCGCTCGAAGTCGAGGATGTTGGCGATCTCGGCGCCGCGCCAGCGGTAGATCGACTGGTCGTCGTCGCCGACCACGCACAGGTTGCGGTGCTCGCCGGCGAGCAGGTTGGTGAGCCGGTACTGCACCGCGTTGGTGTCCTGGTACTCGTCGACCAGCACGTGCCGGAAGCGGGCGCGGTAGCGTTCGAGCACCGCCGGATGCTCGGTGAAGAGCTGGGTGGTGAGCAGCAGCAGGTCGCCGAAGTCGACCGCGTTGGCGCGCTTCAGCACGTCCTGGTAGCGCCGGTACACCGGCGCCATCGCCTCGTGCCGCTCGTGCCGGCGCGCGTATTCGGCGGCGCTGATGCCCTTGTTCTTGGCGCCGTCGATCAGCGACTGCGCCAGGCGCGGCGCCAGCACCGATTCGGGCACGCCGAGACCGGCGAGCACGTCCTTCACCAGCCGCTCGCTGTCGCGGTCGTCGTAGATGGTGAAGTCGCGGGTGAAGCCGAGGGCCTCGATCTCGCGCCGCAGGATGCGCACGCAGGCGGCGTGGAAGGTCGACACCCACGGCAGGCGCTCGCCGCCGAGCAGCCGCTCCAGGCGCTCGCGCATCTCGGCGGCCGCCTTGTTGGTGAAGGTGACGGCGAGGATGCGCCAGGGTTCGACGCCGCGCTCGCCGATGACGTGCGCGATGCGGTGGGTCAGCGTCCGCGTCTTGCCCGAGCCGGCGCCGGCGAGGATGAGCAACGGGCCGTCGCCATGCAGCACCGCCTGCTGCTGAGCCGGATTGAGGGCCGAGAGAAGATCCGCCACCGCCGCCACCCCTCTTGCGTGAAGTTGTTGGTGTGCGGGCGTCGCTAGCACGCCGCGGCGATCCGGAAAACCCCGCCGGTGATCCCCGCCGGTGATCGCCGGCCGCCGCGTCGATCTCGCGGTCCGCCCCGCGCGGCGGCGACTCCCGGCGCGGCGGCGCCGACCGTTGCCCGGCGGCGCCGGCTCGGTTAGTCGATGGGCATGGCGTCGGAACACCATCACCAGAGCGACGTGCGGAACATCGCCTGCGGCATCCTCACCATCTCCGACACCCGCACCGAGGCGGACGACCTGAGCGGCAAGCGCATCCGCGCCCTGCTCGAGAAGGAGGACCATCGCGTCGGCCTCTACCGCATCGTCAGGGACGAGCCGGAGCAGATCGTCGCCCTGCTCACCGGCGCGCCGGCCGAGATCGAGGTCATGATCTGCCACGGCGGCACCGGCATCGCCCGCCGCGATACCACCTACGAGGCGATCCGCGGCCTGCTCGACAAGGAGATCACCGGCTTCGGCGAGCTCTTCCGCATGTTGAGCTGGGAGCAGGTGGGCTCGGCGGCGATGCTGAGCCGCGCCACCGCCGGCATCGCCGGCCAGCGCGCCATCTTCTCGCTGCCGGGATCGAGCCGCGCCGTCGAGCTGGCGATGACCAAGCTCATCCTTCCCGAGCTCGGCCACATCGTCGGCCTGCTGCGCTGAGCGGAGCGGCGCGTGACCGTCCAGCTCCGCTTCTTCGCCGTGCTGCGCGAACGCCTGCGGGCCCGCGAGGCGGAGCGCGTGCTGCCCGACGGCTGCACCGTCGGCGAGGCGTGGGCGGCGCTCTGCCGCGAGCACCCGGCGCTCGAACCGCTGGGCGCGTCGATGTCCTTCGCCGTCAACCGCGAATACGTCGACCGCGCGCACCGCCTCGCCGACGGCGACGAGCTGGCGTTGATCCCGCCGGTGAGCGGCGGCTGAGCCGGGGAGGAGCGCATGTTCGAGATCGTCACCCACCGCATCGACGCCGAGGCGGTCACCGCCGCCGTCGCCGATCCCGCCACCGGCGCGACCTGCACCTTCCTCGGCACCACGCGCGACCACAACGATGGCCGCGCCGTCACCGAGCTGGAGTACGAGGCGTACCCGGAGATGGCCGTCGCCGAGATGCGCAAGATCGGCGACGAGGCGCGGCGGCGCTGGCCGATCGCGCGCATCGCCATCGTGCACCGCATCGGCGTCGTGCCGATCGGCGAGGCGAGCGTCGTCATCGCCGTCTCGTCCGCGCACCGCGTCGCCGCCTTCGCCGCCTGCCACTTCGCCATCGACCGCCTGAAGGAGGTGGTGCCGATCTGGAAGAAGGAGCGCTTCCACGGCGGCGAGGTGTGGATCGGCTCGCAGACCGGCACCCGCTTCGCCGGCGACGAGCCCTAGCGCATGGCCGCCGCGCCGCTCGACGACGCCGCCCTGCAGGCGATCCTCGCCGGCACCGCCGGGGAGACCGGCGAGGCGTTCTTCGCCGAGCTGGTGCGCCACCTGGCGCAGGCGCTGGGGACGACGTGCGCGTGGGTGACCGAATGGCTGCCCGAGGCGCGGCGGCTGCGCGCCCTCGCCTTCTGGGTCGGCGGCGAATTCAAGGACGACTACGAGTACGCGGTCGCCAACACCCCCTGCGGCACGGTGATGGACAACCGCCGCCTGGTGCACATTCCCGAGCGCCTGATCGAGCTCTACAGCGACGATCCCGATCTGCGGCCGCTCGGCGCCGTCAGCTACCTCGGCGTGCCGCTGGTGGACACCGACGAGCGCATCCTCGGCCACCTGGCGGTCATGCACGACGCGCCGATGCCCGCCGACCCGCGGGCGCTCGCCGTCTTCGGCATCTTCGCCGGGCGCGCCGCGGCCGAGCTGCGCCGGGTGCGCCGCGACCGCGAGCTGCGCGAGCGCGAGCAGCGCCTGTCGCGGCTGATCGACAGCGCGCGCGATGCCATCATCGAGGTCGACACCGCGCTCGCGGTCGTCGGCATGAACCCCGCCGCCGAACAGGTCTTCCGCTGCCGCGCCGCGGCGCTGCTCGGCGCGCCCATCGACGGCCTGCTGGCGCCGCCGTCCCGCCCCACCCTGCAGCGCCTGGCCCGGGAGCTGGCGCGGCAGCCGAGCGATCAGCAATCGCTGTGGATTCCGGACGCGTTGACCGCGCAGCGGGCCGACGGCGAGCCCTTCCCGGCCGAGGCGACGCTGTCGCGCTTCGAGCTCGACGGCCGCGCCTACTTCACGGTCATCCTGCGCGACGTGAACGAGCGCGTCGCCGCCGAGGCCCGCATCCGCGCCCTCGCCAGCGAGACCGCGACGCTGCGCGAGGAGATCGCGGCGCTGCTCGGCGACGACGAGCTGATCGGCGACAGCCCGGCGCTGCGCGCCGCGCTCGCCGACCTGCGGCGCGTCGCCGGCGGCGATACCACGGTGCTGATCACCGGCGAGACCGGCACCGGCAAGGAGCTGGTGGCGCGCGCCATCCACCGCCTCAGCCCGCGCGCCGCCCAGCCGCTGGTCAAGGTCAACTGCGCCGCCATCGCCAGCACGCTGCAGGAGAGCGAGCTCTTCGGCCACGAGAAGGGCGCCTTCACCGGCGCCACCCAGCGCCGCGAGGGCCGCTTCGCGCTCGCCGACGGCGGCACCATCTTCCTCGACGAGGTCGGCGAGATGCCGCTCGACCTGCAGGCCAAGCTGCTGCGCGTCCTGCAGGAGGGCGAGCTCGATCCCGTCGGCAGCAGCCGCACGGTGCGCGTCGACGTGCGGGTCATCGCCGCCACCAACCGCTCGCTCGACGACATGGTGCGGGCCGGCACCTTCCGCCAGGATCTCCTCTACCGGCTGAACGTCTTCCCGCTGCACGTGCCGCCGCTGCGGCAACGCGGCGACGACGTCGTCCGCCTCGCCGAGGCGTTCGCCGCCGAGCTGGCGCGCCGCCGCGGCGGGGCGCCGCTGCTGCTGCGCGCCGCGGATCGCGACCGCCTGCGCCGCTACGAATGGCCCGGCAACGTGCGCGAGCTGCGCAACGTCATCGAGCGCGCGGTGATCACGTCGGAGGACGGCCGCCACCTCAACCTGGCGCGCGCCCTGCCGGAGGCCGCGCCGGTCGCCCCGTCGGCCGCCGCCGAGGACCGGATCCTCACCGCCGACGAGCTGCGGGCCCTGGAACGCGAGAACATCAGCCGCGCGCTCGCCGCCGCCGGCGGCAAGATCGCCGGCGCCGGCGGCGCCGCCGAGCGCCTGGGCCTCAACCCCAACACGCTTTCCTCGCGCATGAAGTCGCTCGGCATCGCCCGCCGCGACTGACGAGGGATCGCACCCGGCAGGCGCGACACCAAGGGGCGCGGCGCCCGTGCCTCGTGGGACGTCGGGTTTCGCGACCCGAGATCTCGTGAGGGCACGGGATCTCGGGCCTCGACCCGCAGTCGCCGCGGCGCGCTGCGGCGCCGCCGCAGCCTGGCACGCGACTTGGGATACCTCGTGGCATCGCGCGCACGGAGCGCGCCAGACGCAAAGGAGGATCCCATGCCCGCACCTGCCACCCGCCCCGCGATGACGCTCAACGGCCTCGACACGGCGCAGATGACCGACACCATCGCCGCCATCAAGCGCCAGCCGAGCCTGGCGCGCTTCCAGTTCCGGGCGCGCAACCGCTGGATCGACGGCGGCGAGAACCACTCGACGATCCGCGACTTCTACGGCGCCGGCGGCGAGGACACCTCGCGCAGCAGCAGCTTCGAATTCGTCAACGGCGAGCCGCCGGTGCTGCTCGGACACAACGAGGGCGCCAACCCGGTGGAGTTCCTGCTGCACGCGCTCGCCGGCTGCGTCACCACCACGCTGGTGCTGCACGCCGCGGCGCGCGGCATCCGCATCACCGCGCTGTCCACCGCGCTCGAGGGGGAGATCGACCTGCAGGGCCTGCTCGGCCTCGACGCGTCCGTGTCGCCCGGCTACGAACAGATCCGCATCGCGATGCAGGTGGAAGCCGACTGCGACGCGGCGCAACTCGACGAGCTGATCGCCGTCGCCCAGCGGCACTCGCCGGTGTGCAACACCGTCTGCCGGCCGGTGCCGGTGGTGATCACGCGCGCGTGAGCGAGGCTCGCGCGGCGACCGGGAGGGCGCTGCTGGCGCGGCGCCCTCCCGGTTGCGCCGACGGCCGCGCGGCGGCTACACCGCCACCATGCAGGCGATGCTGGTGGAGCACTGGGGCGAGCCCCGGGACATGGCGTGGCGCGAGCTGCCCGACCCGCGGCCCGGCCCGGGGCAGGTGGCGATCGAGGTCAAGGCGATCGGCTGCAACTTCTTCGACATCCTGATCGCGCAGGGGAAGTACCAGGTGAAGCCGCCGCTGCCGTTCTCGCCCGGCGGCGAGGTGGCGGGCATCGTCCGCGCCGTCGGCGACGGCGTCAGCGGGCTCGCGGTCGGTGATCGCGTCTTCGCCATGCTCGGCTACGGCGGCTTCGCGACCATGTGCCTGGCGCCGGCCGCGGGCACGGTGCGGATGCCGGACTCGATGTCCTACGAGCACGGCGCCGCCTTCGGCGTCGTCTACCAGACGTCGTACTTCGGCCTCGTCTACCGCGCCGCCCTGCAGCCGGGCGAGACGTTGCTGGTGCACGCCGCGGCGGGCGGCGTCGGCCTCGCGGCGGTGCAGATCGGCGCCGCGCTCGGGGCGCGCGTCCTGGCGACCGCCGGCTCGCCGGCCAAGCTCGCCATCGCCCGCCAGCACGGCGCCGAGGCGGCGTACGACTACTCGACGCCGGACTGGGTCGAGCAGGTGAAGGCAGCGACCGGCGGCCGCGGCGCCGACGTGATCTACGATCCGGTGGGCGGCGACATCGTCGACCTGTCGCTCAAGTGCATCGCCTTCGGCGGCCGCTTCCTGGTCATCGGTTTCGCCTCCGGCACCATCCCGAGCGTGCAGCTCAACCGCGTCCTGCTGAAGAACATCGCGATCGTCGGCCTGCACTGGGGCGCCTACCGGCAACACGACCCCGACAAGATTCCGCTGGCGATGCGCGAGCTGTTCGCGCTCTACGAGCGCGGCCTGGTGACGCCGCTGGTCTCGTCGCAGTATCCGCTCACCCGCGCCGCCGACGCGCTGGAGGAAATCGCCTCGCGCCGCAGCGTCGGCAAGGTGTTGCTGATTCCGTAGCCCGCACCCCGCGCCGGCGCCGCGCCCGGGCTGGCCTTGTTGTGACGAACACATTTCACCACGGCGGCACGGAGTCACCTGGACGAGAGGAGAGAGGGTTCGGGGACGACCCCAACGCCATCAGCGGCCACAGGGATCGCGCCCACCCGCCATTCCCACGCTGCCCCCTCCGTGTCTCCGTGCCTCCGTGGTGAAGGTGTCCTTGTCGTATCGAGGCTAGCGGCCGGACACCTCCGCCGCGGCGTTCGGGCGCGTCAGCCTGCCGGCGGGGACGCCCGGCGCGTCGCCCGGCCCCCGACCGGCGCGAGTCCGATCAGCGGCGCGGTTGGTGCCGGCGTCGCCCGCGACGCGGCGACCGCCGATCGCGGCGCCGTCGGTCGCACCGCCGGCGCCACGCCCGGCGGCGCCGCTCACGCCCGCCTGGCTCGGCCGCACGACCCGCCGCCCACCGACCCCCTGCGCCCAGAGGTGGGTGGAGGCGAGCGCCAGCACCGCCAGGATGATCAGTCCGTCAGTCACGCGTCTGGTCATGCGCCTACCCTCCGTCTGCCGGTCGATTGCGGCGCGCCGCAGAAGGGCAAACAGCGCGCCAGCCCTCTCCGTCCCGCTGTGCGCTCTGGTGCAGCGATCCCTAGCGACACTGGCGTGGCGTTTCATGGCCGCGCGACGGCAGCGGTGGCGGCCGCGCCGTCGCGCGGAGTTCCCGCACCCGCCGGTATCGGCTAAGCAGGAGCGATTCCCCACAGGAGGTCCAGATGAAGCTGATCGAAGGCAAAGTGGCGATCGTCACCGGGTCGGGGCGCGGCATCGGGCGCGCGGTGGCCGAATTGTTCGCGCAGCACGGCGCGCGGGTGGTGGTGAACGACCTCAACGCCGATGTCGCCGAGGAGGCGGCGGAGGCGATCCGCAAGACCGGCGCCGAGGCGGTGGCGGCCCCGGGATCGGTCACCGACCCGGCGTTTCCGAACCAACTGATCAAGTCGACGGTCGACCGCTTCAAGGCGCTCGACATCATCGTCAACAACGCCGGCTACACCTACGACGGCGTCATCCACAAGATGAGCGACGAGCAGTGGTACGCGATGATCGACTGCCACCTCACCGGCCCGTTCCGCATCCTGCGCGCCGCCTCGCTCTACTGGCGCGACTGGGCGAAGCAGGAACAGGCGGCGGGCCAACGGGTGATCCGCCGCGTCGTCAACACCTCGTCGACCTCGGGCGTCGCCGGCAACGCCGGCCAGGTGAACTACTCGGCCGGCAAGATGGGCATCGTCGGCGTCACCAAGACGCTGGCCAAGGAGTGGGGACGGCTGAACATCCACGTCAACGCCGTCGCCTACGGCTTCATCGAGACCCGCCTCACCGCCGCCAAGGACAGGTCCCAGAAGGAGAGCGTCGACGGGCACGCGGTCGAAATGGGCATCCCCGAGCAGATGCGGCAGCTCGCCATGCAGATGGTCCCGCTCGGACGCGCCGGCACGCCCGAGGAGGCCGCCGGTCCGGTGCTGTTCCTCGCCTCGCCGCTGGCCGACTACGTCACCGGCCACGTCGTGCTGGTCACCGGCGGCTCGTACATGTGATCCCCGACCTGGGCGGTCGCGCGGCCGGGCGGACGGCGGGGCGTCGCGATCGGCGCCGAGATACCTCCCGTCTCGTGCCGCGCCGCGACCGCCCAGCCGGAGCGCGGTCCGCCGGGCGTTGCATTCGGCGGCATCGCCCGCCAGGGTCAGGAGTCGTGAGTCCGCGCGCCGCTGCCGTGATAGCCGTGCTGCTCGTCGGAGTCGGCGCCGGCGGCGCCTGGGCGCACGGCACGCCGCTGCCGCTGGCGGAGTGGGGCGACTTCGGCGCCGAGGCCGGCCGCTGTCAGCGCGCGCTCGGCCAGGCCGCGACGCAGTGCGCTCTCGACGTCTGGGCGCTGCGCCGCGCCTGCATCGAACCGCAGCTCCGCGGCGAGTCCTGCGACGCCAACGCGGTGACCCGCGCCGTGCGCGCTGCCCGGCAGCGAGCGCTCGACAGGGTGGACGCCTTCTGCAGCGAGGTCGACATGACGCCGCTGCGCTTCATCGATCGCCAGGAGGCGCTGGCCGACGTCACCAGTATCTGCCGCCAGTTGGAGCGCGAGCTGGTCACCGCGGTGTACGGACCGGCGCTGGTCGGCAGCTCGGCCGATTACGTCGTCGGCGCAGTGGCGCCGGCGCGGGCCGCCTGCCTCGAGGCGGCGGCGGCCCGCGCCAGCGAGCTGCTCCGCTTCGCCGCCCGCGAGCAACGGGCGCCGTACGATCGCATCGCCGGCCAGGCGATCGCGCCGGAGGGAAAGCTCGCCGCCGTGGCGCGCGGCGCCCAACGGGCGCAACGGGCACGGGTGAGCGTCGCGGCGCGCCTCGCCGCGACCTGCGACGCCGACGCCTTCTCGGCGCTGTACGGACGCCCGATCGCGCAACTGCTCGACGCGGTCGGCAGCCGCGCCGACTGCCTGGTCGGCGGCGTCTACGTGCAGGACCGCACCCGCTGCCCGGCGCCGGTGTGCGGCAACGGCATGGAGGAAGCGGGCGAGGAGTGCGACGACGGCAACGCCAACGACGACGACACCTGTCGCGCCGACTGCACCCGCACCGATTGCCCGGTGTACGCGTCCACCTTCGACCTCATCCAGGACGCGGTGTTCGACGGCCACGGCTGCAGCGACGACCGCTGCCACGGCGAAGCGCGCGCCGGCGACCTCGACCTGCGCATCGGCGTCTCCTACGACGAGACCGTCGGCGTGCCGTCCGCGGTCGGCCCGCTGGCGCGCATCGAGCCCGGCGATCCCGAACGCAGCCGCCTGTGGCTGCTGCTCGCCAAGGCGACGGTCGGGCGCTCGGACGTCGCGGGTCGCGCCATGCCGATCGACCTGCCGGCGCTCAGCCCCGACGAGCTCGAGGCCGTCCGCCTGTGGATCGCCGCCGGGGCGCGCAGCAGCGGCTCGGTCGCCGGCACCGGCGCCCTCCTGAAGGCCTGCCTGCCCGCGCCGATCGACCCCACCGCCCCCGCCCAGCCGCGATGAGCCCGCCCCGCGGCCGCACCCCACGCCCGGCGAAACGGACGGCGACCAGCCGACCGACCGCCCGCCGCCGACCCGCCGCCGCCCCGATCGACCAGGTGATCGCGCGACTCGAAGCGGCGTACCCGGACGCCAAGCTGGCCCTCGACTTCAGCTCGCCGCTCGAGCTGCTGATCGCTCTCATCCTCGCCGCCCAGTGCACCGACGCCAAGGTCAACGAGGTCACCCCGGCGCTCTTCCGCGCCTTCCCCACCGCCGCCGCCCTCGCCGCCGTCGCGCAGGAAGAGCTCGAGCGCTGGATCCGTCCGACCGGCTTCTATCGCCAGAAGGCACGCGCCGTCCGCGCCTGCTGCCAGGCGCTGGTCGACCGCTTCGGCGGCAGCGTGCCGCGCGACCTCGACGATCTCCTCACCCTGCCCGGCGTCGGCCGCAAGACGGCGAACATCCTCCGCGGCAACGCCTTCGGGATCCCCGGGATCGGCGTCGACACCCACGTCGGCCGACTCAGCCAACGCCTGGGCCTGACCCGCCACACCGACCCCGACCGCATCGAGAGCGATCTGTCCAAGGTGGTCCCCGCCACGCACCAGATCCGCTTCTGCCACCTCCTCCAGTTCCACGGCCGTCGGGTCTGCTTCGCCCGTAAGCCAGACTGCTCGGCCTGCGTTCTCATCGATATCTGCCCGTTTCCAGACAAGACGCCTCCGAAAGCTGCGAAAGAACCCCCGCGCCGCTCGCGCTGGGTGTAAACCGCTTTACTCATGTCGGGCGGCAGGCCCGTCAGGAGGTGGAGTACTGGCGCGACGGTCCACGCCCCGTCGGGCAGCAATTCCGTCGGCGCCTGCCCGGCTCTGACTTTTTTGCTTGGCAGTCGGATGACGCGCTGGTAAGTAAACGGCGGCCGGAGTTCTGGTGGTCTGACAAGCCTCGCATTTTTGAAAATGGGCACGAGCCGACGCACGCCGCCCGCGCAACGGACGATGAACCGGGTCGAGATCCATGATGTCCCGAAGCAGGAGGTTGTGACCCACCTCGCCGAGTTGGGCCACCGCGTCGAGCCCGCTCCTCCGCAGGCGCGCTTCGACTTCTACGTCGACGGCGGGGTGCGGTTGGCGTTGCGGGTGGCGTATCCGAGCTCGTCGCGGCGGCGGGTGCACGTCGGCGGCCGCCACTACAACTACGTGTACCGAGCCTGGAACTTCAACTTCCACCACCGCGGCAAGGTGGGCGAACGGTACAGCGACTTCTTCGCCTGCGTGCCGCTGGTCCCGGGTCAGGCGCTGGATCTCACCCAGGCCTTCGTCATCCCCTGGGAGGCGATCAGCGGCAAGACGTTCTACCTGCCGGACTCGCGGCGGTCGTATGCGGGGAAGTTCGCGACCTACCGCAACGCCTGGGACCAGATCCGCCCCGGCGAGTCGGGCGACTCCGGCCACAGCGAACCGGTCACGGCGTAGCCATCGCGGGCATCCCGTGCCCGGTCGACGGGTCTACCGGGCGGGGCCCGGCGTGCCGTCCGCGGTGGCCGACAGCTCGTCGAGATGCGTCGCGGTGAACCAGCCGGGCGCGAAGGCGCGATCGTAGGTCTCCCTGGTGAAGCGGCCGGCCGGCGTGCCGCGGTTCTCCTTCTCGTTGACGCCGAGCATGAGCAGGGCGGTCGGCGCGGCGAAGCCGCCGTCGGCGCTGCGCCCCCAGGCGGTGCCGCAGAAGTTGGTGCGGTAGAGCTCGCCCGCCTTGTTGTACGAGAGCTTGTAGTAGCCGTGGTAGAGGTCGCGGTCGACGTAGAGGACGATGCGCCCGGCCTCGTAGTACGGATCGCGCGGGGTGCCCTCGACGATCCACACCGGCCGCCTGACGTACACGTTGTCGAGCGTGAACCAGCCGGCGCCGCGCGCCCCGGGCTTCTCGTAGACGGCGGGGTTGTAGGGCAGGCTCATGGCGCGACGGCTCGGCGGCTCGTCGGTCAGCGGTCGGGCGTAGGGCGTGTCGCTGCCGAGCGGTCCGATCACCTCGTCGGCGCGCACCAGCTTCCAGGTGAAGTAGCTGGTCTTGTTGTCGTAGCAGTCGGCGTCGTCGCCCTGGACCTCGAAGCCGGGAATGCTGTCGCCGCGCGTCGAGCTGCGGACGCGGCGGACGCGGCGGATGGTCGGCAGGTAGGCCCACACCTGGTCCCAGGTCGTCCAGTCGTTGATGCGCCAGGTGAGGACGCCGACGCCCTCGAGGTCCTTCGGCGCCAGCGCCGCGGCGAGTTGGCGCGATTCGGTGTTGTCGGGCAGCGACGCCGGCGGCTCGGCGCTGGTGCCGACGTAGTAGGCCTGCGACAGCAGGATGCGCACCGTGCGCCGCACCTCGCCGTCGAGCTCGACGTCGCTCAGGTCGAAGGTGTGGAAGTCGCCGTCCATCTGCATGCGCCGGGCGCGGTAGTTGTGGACGATCTTGGCGCCGGCCTGCGGATCGGCGGGGTCGATGTCGGGAAACGGCAGGCCGAAGAAGCGGGTCGGGATCCGGCCGGTCGCGGCGTCGGTGAGGCCGCCGGTCTCGGCATCGATGCCGAACCTGCCGCGGTTCGCCTGCGACGCCTGCCAGAAGCGATCGCTGTAGTTGGCGCGGAAGCGTGCCGGGTCGACCGCCACCAGCGGCAGCTCGTACTGGCCGGCGGCGACGCGCGCGTACACCGACTCGGGCAGCAGCGCCGCGAACGCCTTCGCGTTCGCCGCGCTGATGCGCGTCGCGTCCTCTGCCGCGGCCGCGGCCACCACCGCGCCCGTCAGGACGGCGAGCGTGCTCGCGATCGCGAGCGCGAGCGGCGCGCCGCGCCGCGGAGGAGCCTGCATCACCTTGTTTCGCCGTGGAGGCCATGACTATAAGCCAACCCTTGCCGATGCCAACCCTGGTGCACCGTTCGCTGCTCGCCGCGCTGCTGACGCTCACCGCCGCTGGCTGCATCGTCATCACCGGGGACTTCGACCCCTTGTCGCGCCGCCCCCGCCCGCTCACCGAGCAGGTGGTGAGCGGCACCGGCAAGGCGAAGGTCCTGCTCATCGACCTCTCGGGCGTCATCTCGGGCGAGGAACGCGCCGGGCCGCTCGGACTCGGCGGCCGCGAGAGCACGGTGTCGCGCGTCCAGGCCGAGCTCGACGCCGCCGCCGAGGACGACGCGGTACGCGCCATCGTGGTGCGCATCAACAGCCCCGGCGGCACGGTCACCGCCAGCGACATCATCTATACGGCGCTGACCCGCTTCAAGACCGAGCACGGCACGCCGGTGCTGGTGCAGATGCTCGACGTCGCCGCGTCCGGCGGCTACTACGCCGCGCTCGCCGGCGACGAGATCGTCGCCACCCCGACGACGGTCACCGGCAGCATCGGCGTCATCTTCACCAACATCAGCGTCGCCGGCCTCATGGACAAGCTCGGGGTGCAGAACCAGACCGTCGCCTCGGGGGCGATGAAGGACATCGGCTCGCCGCTGCGCGCGATGACGCCCGCCGAGCGCGGCGTTCTGCAGAACCTGATCGGCGATCTGCAGTCGCGCTTCGTCGACCTGGTGCGCGAGCGCCGCCCCGGCCTGACGCCGGAGATGAGCACGACGATGACCGACGGCCGCGTCTTCAGCGCCGACCAGGCGCTGCAGGGCGGGCTGATCGACCGTCTCGGCTATCTCACCGACACCATCGAGCGCGCCAAGCAGCGCGCCGGCGTCAGCGAAGCGCGCGTCATCCGCTACCGCCGCGGCGACGAGTATGCCGATACGATCTACGCCCGCGCCGCCGTGCCGGCGCAGGTGACGCAGGTCAGCCTGCTGAGCCTCCAGGACGGGCGGCTGCCGCCCGGACCCCACTTCCTCTATCTCTGGGAGCCGTGAGCGGCGCCCTCCGCGGCAGCGGCCCGCGGCGAGCGGCATGGCATGACCGACCCGCGGCGATCGCCCCGCCTCCTCACCTGGGCCTGGACGCTGTTGGTCGCCAGCAGCGCGCTCTATTTCCTCGCCGACCACCAGGCCGACAACGACCTCTGGATGCACCTCTACAGCGGTCGGCGCATCCTCGCCGAGGGGGCGATCCCGCGCCTCGATGACGCCTCGTACACCGCCGCCGGCCTGCCGTGGATCGACCACGAATGGCTGAGCCAGGTCGGGCTCGCCGCGCTCTACGCCGCCGGCGGTTCGACCGCGATGTGGATGGCGAAGCTGGCCCTGGCGCTGGGCACCGCGGCGCTCGTCTGGCGCCTGGTACGCCGCCACGCCCGCTCGCCCTGGGTCTGGGGCCCGGTGATGGTGCTCACCCTGGCCGCGATGGCGCGCGGCTACGCGGTGCGCCCGCAGGTGGTGACGTACTTCGGGGTCGCCGCGCTGCTCGCCTGGCTCGATCGCCCGCGCCGCGCGCCGCCCGGCTGGGCGACGTATGCGATCGTCGCCGCCGGCTTCTGTCTGTGGGCCAACGCGCACGGCGCGGTCGTCGCCGGCATCGGCATGCTCGCGCTCTACGCCGCGCTCGGCAGCGCCCGCCACGACGGCGCGACCACGGCGCAGCGGGCGGCGTTGCTCGCCTGCGCCCTGCTCGCCATCGCCTGCAATCCCTACGGTCCACACCTGCTCGCCTACATCGCCAACGAGCTGCGCGTGCCGCACCCGATCAGCGAATGGCAACCGCTCGCGCTCGACGACCCGGCGCAGCGCCCGGCAGTGGTGCTGCTGGCCGCGCTGCTCGCCAGCCTCTACTGGACCCGCCTGCTGCGCCAGCGCCGCTGGTGGGCCGCGCTGCTGCTGCTGGTCGGCGTCATGGCGCTGCGCTCGCAGCGGCACGTGCCGCTGCTGGCGCTGTGCGCCGCCGCGCCCCTCGCCGACCAACTGCAGGGCGCCCTCGACGTAGCCGCGCTGCGCACGCGCTGGCGCTTCTCGCCCGCCGCCAGCGCGCTCGTGGCGGCCGCGCTGGCGGCGCTCGCCGCCGTCCAGCTCGCGACGGTCGGCGGCCAATTGTCGCGCGACCGCGGCGCCCTGGTCTTCGACGCCGGCGAGTATCCCGTCGGCGCGCTGCGCTTCCTGCGCGAGCGCGGCATCGCCGGCAACCTCGCCCTGCCGCTCGACTGGGGCGGCTACGCGCTCTGGCACGGCGCGCCGGCGCTCAAGGTGTCGCTCGACGGCCGCTTCGCCACCGTCTACCCGCCCGCCGTCGTCGAGGACGGATTCGCGTTCTTCCGCGCCGACGGCGACGCCAACGCGGCGCGCCTGCTCGATGCCTATCCGACCACCCTGGTGCTCGTCCCGCGCGGCACGCCGACGCCGCTCGACCGCCGCGGCGAGTGGCATCTGCTGTACACCGACCAGGTCGCCGCCCTGTGGAGCCGCGACGGCGACGCGGCGACGGGCCCGTCCACCGCGCCGCGCGGCATGCTGCCGTTCCCGTAGCCGCGGCCGGCGGCCGCGCCCCGGCAGCGGGCGGGCGTCAGCCGCGCTCGATGACCCGCAGCAGGGCGCGCAGGAATTCCATCCGCTGTCCCGGCGCCACCGGCTCGTAGCCCATGCGGCCGCGCAGCGCCTCGACGCTGCGTTCGACGGCCACCGCCGCGGGCTCGCCGTCCAGCGCCTCCACCCGGCGCAGGGTCTGGCGCAGGAGCTGGCGCTCCAGCGGACCGAGGGCGGCGACCTGGGCGTGGCTGAAGCGGAAGGCGTCGCCCGCCGAATCGCCGTCGATCGGCAGGTCGAGCGGCGCCCCGGCGTCGAGACGGACGACGATGGTCCCGGCGGCGAGATCGCCCAGCCGCTGGCAGCGCGGCGAAGCGACGATCGCCACCAGCCCGACGACGTAGCTGCCGGGCAGCGCGTCGACGGCGCGCAACAGGTTGCGCACCAGCGAGGCGCGGCTGGTGAGCGGCAGGCCATCGTCGCCCATCACCCGCAGACCGACCGCCCGCTTGCCGATCGACCGACCGCCGGTCAGCCACTCGCTCAGCATGAAGTACGCCCACTCGACGAGCAGTTGGCCGATGATCAGCAACGCGATCACCAGCATCCCGGCGTTCACCAGCATCTCCTGGGCGCGCCCGCCGAGCCCCTCGTCGAGCAGCGGTCGGAACGCTTCGAGGATCGACTGCGCCAGCGGCGTGGTCAGGAACAACCCGATGAGGACGGCGCATTCGATGAGCCCCAGCACCATCGCGTCGATCGCGTAGGCGAGCACGCGCGTCCCCGGACCGGCGATCGGGAAGCGCAGCGCGACCTGCTCGGCGGAGCGGATCTCCTGGATCGGCTCGCCGGCGACGGGAAGCGGGCGCGCCGGCTCATGCATGTGGCACCCGCGGCGTCTCTGTGCTGAGGTTGGGGCGCCGATGACGCCGCGACCAGCCGAGCCCATCGCGCCCCGCCGTGGCGCGGCGCGCGCCGACCTGCAGCGCTTCGCGGCGCTGGTCGAGCGCGCCGAACGGCTCCGCGTCCGCGGCGTCGGCTTCGACGAGCTGCGGGAGCTGGCGGCGCTGTATCGCACCCACGTGGCGCGCCTGGCGGTGGCGCGCGATCGCGACGCCGATCCGGACGCCGTGCGGACGCTGAACGGGCTCTGCGCCCGCGCCTACGCGGCGCTGTTCAGCGAGCGCGCCGCGCGCACCCGCCGCCCCTGGTCGCAGGCGCTGCGCGCCGCCCTCGGCCAGACCTGGCGCGCGCAGGTGATCGCCTGGGCGCTGCTCGCCGCCGGCATGCTGCTCGGCGGCGGCCTCACCTGGCACGACCCGCTCGCCGTGCACGCGCTGGTGCCGTCGGGCATGGGCTACTCGCCCGATCAGCTCGACGCGCTGCTCGCCTCGGCGACGGCGCGCGAGCGCTTCTTCGCCGCGCACGCGATGCCGGCCGGCCTGAAGGCGGTGTTCGGCTCGTTCCTGTTCGCCAACAACACCCGCGTCGGGCTCCTGGCCTTCGCCACCGGCATGCTGGCCGGCATTCCGACGCTGCTGTTGACCCTCTACAACGGCATCCTGCTCGGCGCCTTCGCCTCGATCTTTCTCCACGATCCGTGGCCTCTCGCGTTCCTCGCCTGGATCCTACCACACGGCGTGCCGGAGCTGACGGCCATTTCGCTCTGCGCCGCCGGCGGCCTCCAACTGGGCGCCGCGGTGGCGATGCCCGGACCACGCGGCCGCGCCGCGGCGCTCGCCGACGCCGTCCCGCCGGTGCTGGTGCTCCTCGGCGCCGCCCTGCCGCTGTTCGTGGTCGCGGCGCTGATCGAGAGCTTCGTCCGCCAGTCCGCGTTGGGCACCGCGCCGCGTCTCGCCGTCGCCGCGCTGTGGATCGCCGCCGCGGTCGCTCTGGTGGTCGCCGCCCGCCGCGCCGCGCCGCCGCACGCGGCCGACACGAGCTGGCTGCGCGACCTGACGTGAACGACGGGCTCAGGGCTCGACTCGCGCGCGCCTGCCGCGAGCCGCGACGGCCGCGCGGCGGCGCGGCCCTCCAGGTGGACGGTTGCATGCGGCGATCCCGCTCGGTCCGGGGAGCGCCCGAGATGGACGGCTCAGCGTTCCGGTCCGTAGCGCAGGGCGAGGTAGCGCTGCAGCACCGCGGCGGTGATCGCCTCCGGCGGCAGGTCGATGCTCTGCACGCCGCCGCGGCGCAGGGTGGCGAGCGCGGTGTCGCGCTCGCGCACCAGGTCGGCGAGCACCAGGCGGCGCGACACGGCGAGGACGTCGGCGCCGCCGCCGGGCGCGTCGAGCGCGGCGAAGGCGCGGTCGCGCACGGCGACCAGCAGGACGCGATGGCGGCGGCCGAGCAGCGCCAGCGGCTCGGTGAAGATCGCGGCCCCGGCCTCGACGACGTCGGTGAGCACGACGAGCAGCGCCCGCTGGCGATGGCGCGCCGCCAGCGTGCGCACCACCACGCGGTAGTCGGCTTCGACCAGGCGCGGCTGCAGCGGCCGCAGGACGTCGATGAGCACCCCGAGCTGGCGGCGCTGGGGGCGCGGCGGGCAGAAGCCGCGCAGCTCGCGATCGAAGGCGACGAGGCCGACGCGATCGCCGGCCTGCAGCGCCGCGTAGGCGAGCGCCAGGCCGGCATCCACCGCGTGATCCAGCTTGCTGCGGCCGTCGACGTCGCCGGCCATCAGGCGGCTGGTGTCGACGGCGATCAGCACCGTATGGTTGCGCTCGTGCTGGAGCTGGCGCACCACCAGCCGGCCGCGGCGCGCGGTGGCGCGCCAGTCGACGCGCCGCGGATCGTCGCCGGGCAGGTAGTCGCGCAGGGAATCGAAGTCCAAGCCGTCGCCGCGGCGCGGCGCCGGCTTGACACCCAGCGCTGCCAGCACCCGCCGCGGGTCGAGGGCGGCGGGGCGCAGCAGGCGGGTGGTGTCGGGATAGACGCGCAGCACGTCGCCGCCGGCGCCGCGATGGCGGCGGCGCAGGAAGCCGAGCGGCGACCGCACCAGCGCCACCAGCTCGCCGAAGGGTCGATCGCCGCGCCGCGTCGGCTGCATCGGGTAGCGGCGCTCGGCGACGCCGTCGCGATCGACGGCGACCGCCGCGAACCGCGGCGCCGCGGCGACGTCGGCCGGCGGGTCGTCGGCGAGCGCGCACACCAGCGCGGTGCCGCGCGGCACCGCGACCCGCAGACCGATGGCCGCTGCGCGCCCCACGAAGGCGCGCGCCGGCAGCGCGCGGAGAAGACGCGGCGCCGGCAGGCGGCGCAGCAGCAGCAGGTCGGCGGCGACCAGCGCCGCCAGCGCCAGCGCCCCCGCCAGCACGAACGGCCAGAGGACGGGCAGCGCCACCGCCAGCAGCGCGCCGGCGCACCACGCGGCGGCGGCGCCGAGCAGGCGGCGGTCCGGCCCGATCATCAGCGCGGCACGGTGACGCTCTGCAGCGTCTGCCGCAGCGCCTGGTCGACCGCCGTCCCCTCCACCTCGGCGGCGGGATCGAGCTGGACGCGGTGGCGCAGCACCGGCAGCAGCATCTCCTGCACGTCCTCCGGGATGACGAAGTCGCGGCCCTCGAGGGTCGCGTTCGCCTTGGCGGCGCGCAGCAGCAGCACCCCGGCGCGCGGCGAGGCGCCGAGCGCGAAGCTGAGGTCGGCGCGGGTGGCGCGCACCAGCGCCGCCGCGTAGGCGATGATCTCCTCCTGGACGATCACCGCCCGCACCAGGTCGCGCGCCTGTTCCAGCGTCGCGGCATCGAGGACGCGCGGCAACGCCGCCGGCGTGCGGCGATCGTCCTGGTGCAGGCGGAGGATGCCGCGTTCCTCCTCTTCGTCCGGGTACGCCATCGCGATCTTGAACAGGAAACGGTCGAGCTCCGCCTCCGGCAGCGGGTAGGTGCCCTCCTGTTCCACCGGGTTCTGGGTGGCGAACACCGCGAAGTGCGGCCCGAGCGCGTGGCGCTGGCCGTCGATGGTGGCGGCGCGCTCCTGCATCGCCTCGAGCAGCGCCGCCTGCGTCTTCGCCGGGGCGCGGTTGATCTCGTCGGCGAGCAGCAGGTCGGTGAACAGCGGTCCGGGGCGGAAGCGCAGCTCGCCGCGCGCCGGGTCGAGCACCGGCATGCCGATGACGTCGCCGGGCAGCAGGTCGGGGGTGAACTGGACGCGCCCGAAGCGGACGTCGAGGCAGGCCGCGAGGGCGCGCACCAGCAGCGTCTTGCCGATGCCCGGCACGCCCTCGATCAGGCTGTGCGCCGAGCACAGCAGGGTGATGAAGGCGAGGCGGACCGCCTCCTCCTGGCCAACCAGCACGGCGGCGAGCGTCTCGCGCAGACGCGCGTAGGCGGCGCCGATGTCGGCGATCGTGGCGGGTCCGCTTTGGCTCATCGGGTCACATCCTCCACCAGGGCATCGAGCGCCCGCACGGTGGCGGCCAGCGCCGCCGCGCTGCGCGCGGCGATCGGCGCCGTCAGCGCCGCCAGCGCCGGCGGGGCGGCGCGCCGGCTGGCGCGCAGGCGATCGAGCAGGGCCGGCAGCGGCGTGTCCGCCGGCAGACCGAAATGGCGGCGCAGTCGCGCCGCGGCGAGCTGCTGGTAGCGCTCGGCGACGCGCTGGAAGTCGCCGCTGCGGGCATAGAGGTGGGCCAGCGAATCGACGAACGCCTCCAGCGTCGGCGCCGGCTCCGGAGCGTTCGGCGCGCGCCGCGCCGGCCAGAGATTGGCGTGCCAGACGACCAGCAGGCCGAGCACGGCGATCCCGAGCAGCGCCGGCACGGCCGGCGAGCGCGCCAGGTAGCGCACGGCGCCGCGCTCGCGGTGCAGGCCGTGGCTGCGCTCGTCGATGCGCGGCACACCGTAGGCGCGCACGAGGTCCATGGCGAAGAGCGCCGCGTCGCCCGCGTCGAGCCATTGGTTGCGCAGCGGCGCCGCGTCGGCGACCAGCACCAGCGTGCCGTCGCCCACCGGCATCGCGACGACGAACGGCTTGCCGTCGATCATCGCCCGTACCGTGCCGGCGCCGTGATCCGTGAAGCTGGCGAGCGCCGGCATCGGCAGGAGACGCGGCGCGCCCACCAGCGGTCCGTCGATCGTCTGCGCCGCGCGCGGCGCGTCGGGTCGATGGTCGACGGCGGTGCGCGCCGGCACCGTCACGCCGGCGATCTCGGCGCAGTCGTCGTCCGGATCGGCGCCGAGAAAGACCACCGCGACGCCGCCGGCGGCGAGCCAGGCATCGCCGGTCCACGGCGCCTCGACCGCGTCCGCCGATGGCGTCCGCGGGCGGCAGACCCCCTGCGGCTCGATCCACCACACCGTGGCGCCTGGCGGCAGGGCGTCGGCGGGCGCGAAGGAGCGGCTCGCCGGCAGCCCGAGCTCGGTGAGCAGCGCCAGCAGCGCGCCGTGGCCGACCGAGGTGACGCCGAACGTGCTGCGCGAGAGCTCCCGGCTGCGATCGGGCTGCAGCAGGCCGACGAGGCCGAGCAGCAGGCCGAGCGCGACCAGCGACCAGCGGGCGGAGCGGCTCATGCCTCGCCGCCGCCCCCCGCCAGGCGGGCGTGCAGCGCCCGCCAGGCGCCGTACAGGTCGGCATCGCCGGCGCGGTCGCGGAACCACCCGCGCTCCAGCCGGTCGAGCAGGTCGAGCAGCGTCCGCCGCTCGGCCGACGGCAGCGCCGCCTCGCGCACCCGGCGGCGCAGGACCCGGTTGGCCTCGAAGCGCGACAGGGCCAGCCGGCGCTGGCTCACCAACAGCGCGATGGTCGCGAGCTGCAACCGGTGCGCGGCGTCGAGGAACCGCCCCTGCGCCGCCAGCGCCTCCGCCTCGGCGGCGAAGCTCGGCGCCGCGTCGGTCGCCGGCGGCGCGGCGTCGGACCGCGGCGCGCGCAGCGCGGCGGCGACCGACCACACCACGTGGGTGAGCAGCAGCGCCGACACCGCCAGCAGGCCGGCGATGATCAGCACCTGGCTCGCCGCCGGCAACGCCCCGACCCAGTCGTTCCAGCGCTCGAGCCAATCGGAGACGTGGTGGAGCCACCACAGCGGATCGTCGCTGCCGTGCCAGGTCGCGTACGGCTCGCGGCTCAGGATCTCGCGGGCGAGCGCGCGCACCTGCTCGTCGCCGATCGCCGCCGGATCCATCTCGATCAGCGCCTCCGCGAGCGCCGACAGCGCGGCCACCGCTCGGGCAGGCGCGCCGTCGCGCCGCTCAGAGCGCCGCCACTGCCGGCACCGCGCCGCGCTGCTCGACGAGCCGCGCCAGGTGCTCGAGGTCGAAGGCCTCGCGGCGGCAGCGGACGTCGAAGTAGAAGACGACGTTGACGGCATACAGGAACGCGTACGTGACGATGCCGACGATGGTCGAAGCGATGGCATTGACCGACGGCCAGGCATTGAGCGCCCAGGTCGCGCCGCTGCTCACCACGCTCATCAACATCATGGCGACGAAGCCGATGACGAAGCCGCGGCCCTTGTTGCCTTTCATCAGCGCGCTGCTGCGCCGCAGCGCGGCCATGCCGAAGATGCGCTCGATCACCATCACCTGCGTCGACACCCAGTAGGCGAACACCAACCAGATGCCGGGAAGCACCAGCAGCAGCATGCCGAGGCCGATCAGGACCGAGGACAGCAGGCCGGTGCCGACCACCGGCAGCAGGATTCCCCACGACTGGCGCAGCGCCTGGCCGGCACTGGACGAGCGGCCGACGTACAGGTCCCCCAGCGCCATGGTCATCGCCGTCGAGGCGAGCGGGAAGGCGACGAAGACCACCAGCATCATCAGCCCGACCACCACCAGCAGCGGCGCCAGCATCGCCCCGGCCTGGCCGTGGCCACCGCCGGTGACCCGCACCAGCGCCAACTGCAGGACGCCCAGCGGACCGTAGGCGATGGCCGCGATGGCGACCAGCGGTCCGAAGTGGTTGCGCAGCAGCCGGAATCCCGTGTCGAGGATCTCGCCCACCGACATCGGCCGGATCTCGTACGCCATCGCCGCCTCCCGCACGGCCGGTGCCGCGCATCCGCTGTTGCGGCGTTACTGCCGAAGGCACCGGACAGCGTCAAGCGCCATCTGCGACGGGCGCCGCGGCGTGCGCGCCGGAGGCGGGGCGCCCTCAGCCACCGCAGCGCGGCAGGGCGGCGCAGTCGGCGGCGAGATCGGCGGCGCCGTCGCCGTCGGCGTCGATCTCCGCCGCGCCGGCCGCGAAATGCGCGCCGCCGCGCGAACCGTCCTGGCGCTCCAGCGCCAGGCGGCCGGCGCTCGGGCAGGCGCCGCCGCCGGTCAGCGGCTCGTCCGTGGCGACCGTGAACGGGCGCGCGCAGGACAGCGCCAGCCCGCCGGCGAGGCGACGCGCGACGCCGGCGGCGTCGACCGTGACCGAGAAACCGTCCAGCGCGGCATCCTCCATCCTCGCCGCGCCGCCCGCGCCGACCGCCAGGCGGCCGCTGGCAGTGACGGCGCGCACGCACTGCCCGGCGCTGCCGCTCGCCCGCCGCTCGAGACGCAGGCCCCGGGCGCGCAGCGCCAGCGGGGCGCGGCCGCGCCGCTGCACCGTCAGCCCGCCGTCGAGCGCCAGGATCGCATCGTCCAGGTCGCAGCCGCTGCGCAGGGGCTGCACGGTCTCGACCAGGCGATCGGCGGTGAACGTCTCGGCGACGCCGTCGCCGTCGACGACCTCGGCGCGGACGTTGGTGAGGCGATAGGTGCGCGTGATCTCGGGCGGGATCGGGCCGCCGAGGCCACAGAAGGCCGTCGCCGAGCTGACGGCGATCCGGCCGTCGACGGTCACCACCACGCCGCTCGCCGCATCGCGCAGCGCGCACTGACGCGCCACCAGACGGAGGACGTTACCGCCTCGGAGCTCGACGCAGACGCCCTGCAGGCTGCCGCGCTCGCAGGCCGTGCCGGCGGCGGCGAGAGCCGGGACGTCCCGGCCGCCGGCCAGCTCGGCCAGGGCGTCGGCGACGCGCAGCGCCGCGGCGACGCTCGCGCCGGTCGCCTGCGGCTCCCCGACCGCCGCCGCGCCGGCACCGCCACCGCCACCGCCACAGCCGGCGGACGCCAACAGCGCCGAAGCCCAGAACAGAATCGTGGTCGCACGCATCGCATCCTCCTCAGGCAACGGACCGGGCCGTCCACCCGCACGGGCCGCGCGGACGGGTCTCGCTGCCAAGGCGTTACGAGGCGCGAAACCTCGTTACGCGCGGCGGCGGAACAACTGGGCGTCGAGCGAGAAGCGGCCGGGGCCGGTGAAGAGGAGCAGGAGGGCGATGGACCAGTAGATCAGCGCCAGCTCGAAGGACGGTCCGCCGGCGCCGACGAACGGGTCGCCGCGCTGGAGGTGGAAGACGACCGCGACGGTCATGGTGGCCAGGACGCCGAGCGAGGCGATCGGGGTGAGGAAGCCGGCGATCCACCCCAGACCGCCGCCGAAGAACTCGGCGATGGCGGCCAGGGCCTGCAGCGCGCCGGGCACGGGAGCCTCCGGCGGCATCCAGGAGAACGGCGTCTCGATCTTGCCCGAGCCGTGGACGAGGAAGGCCGCGCCGGCGACCAGGCGGAGCAGCAGGAGCCCGAGCGCGCCGCGGCCGTCGAGCACGGGTGGGACGATCCAGGCGAGGAGCCCGCTGCGTTCGTTCATCGCGTTCCTCCTCAGTGTGCCAGCGCCGCCCATTGCTCGGCGCGGATGCGGCCGACGAGCGCGAAGGACCCGCCGCTCGGCGCCGGGCGGACGACGAGGGTTTCGCCCTCCTCGAGATCGAGGTTGAGGAGCGCCTTGAGGGTGTCGCCGTGGCCGACGAGCACGGTGTTCTGCCTCGGGATCGGCGGCGTGCCGAGCAGGCGGCGCACCGCGGCGAGGTGCGACTTGGCGTTGGGCCCGGTGGCGGGCAGGAGGTCGTGGTCGAGCAACATGTAGCCGAAGGCGAGGCGGGCGGTGTCGGCGCAGCGGCAGTAGGGACTGCTGCGCACCATGCCGATCGGCAGGCGGAGGCGCGCGATCGCCGCCGCGATGCCCTCGGCCTGCGCGCGCCCGAGCGCCGAGAGGCCGCGCTGGGTGGCGCAGTTCTCGAGCACGACGCGGGCGTCGTCCTTGCGGCTGGGGTCGCTGGCGGCGTGGCGGACGAAGAGGACCAGGCCTCCCTGGCGCAGCGCCGCCGCGAGCTGGGCGGCGTTGACCGGCGGCACGACGGCGGGCGGCATCGCCGGCGCCTCCGGTTGACGCGACGGGCAGCCGGCGAGCGTCGCCAGGGCCGCCACCACCATCGCCAGCCGGATCCATCGCGCCATGCGTCCCTCTCCTCCGCAGCCCTGTGGACGATCGAACAGGGCACCGTGTATCAAATGACGGGATGCAGCGCAGCGGAACCGGCGCACCTCCCGAAGGACGCGAGGCCGATGTCGCCGTCGTGCTCGGTGCCGCGGTACGACCGCAGGGACGCCCGAGTCCGACGCTGTCGCGGCGCACGATGCACGCGGTCGAGCTGGCGCGCAGTGGCGCGGTCGCCCATCTGCTGCTGACCGGCGGGGTCGGCCGCCATCCGCCGTCCGAGGCCGCCGTCATGCGCGCCATCGCCGAGCGAGCCGGCATCCCGCCCGCGCGCCTGGTGCTCGACGAGAGCGCGTCGACGACGCTCGAGAGCGCCCGCGCCTGCGCCCGCATCATCGCGGCGCGCGGCTGGACACGGGTGCTGCTGGTCACGGACCGCTACCATCTGGCGCGCTCCCTGATGGCCTTCCGACACTTCGGCGTCGTCGCCCGCGGCAGCGCCCCGCCCGACCCTTCCGACACCGCCGCCTGGCGCCGGTTGCTGCTGAGCGCCCGCGAGCTGGTGGCGATCCCGTGGTACGTGGTGCGGCTGGCGGTGGAGAAGAAATGACCGGGGCGGCTATCGCCGGCGGTCAGCTCAATCCGTACAGCGCGGCGCAGTTGGCGCCGGCGATGAGGCGCCGCTCGTCGTCCGGAACGTCCTTGAAGTGCTCGGCCAGCGCCTCGCGCGACTTCGGCCAGGTGCTGTCGGAGTGTGGGTAGTCGGTCGACCACATGACGTTGTGGAGGCCGGCGCGGTGGCGCTCGGCGACGCCCGCGAGGTCCTGGATGAACGTCGCGTGCCCCTGGCGGTACCAATAGAAGCTGGGCTTCTCGGTGATCACCGACTTGGTCCAGAAGCGGTGCTTGTTGAAGGTCTGGTCCATGCGCTCGAGGAAGTAGGGGATCCAACCGATGCCGCATTCGACGAGCACGTACCGGAGCTTCGGATGACGCTCGAGGATGCCGGTGAAGGTGAGCGTCGACACCACCTCGCAGATCGAGATCGGGGCGATGGCGATGAACGTCTCCTTCACGCCGGGGGTCGGATTCATGAACGTCGCCTGCACGTTGGCGTTGCGCGGCCCGACGATGTGGAAGCTCATCGGGAGGCCGGTCTCCTCGATCAGCGCCCACAGCTTCTCGTAGGCGGGATCCCACAACGCCTTGCCGCCGCGCTCGTCGGGGAACGGATCGACGTGGAAGCCCCTCAGCCCCAGCCGGGCGATGCGCTCGAGCTCGGCGCAGCCCTCGTCGATGTCGACCAGCGGCACGTGCGCGAGCCCGACCAGGCGGGTCGGCGCGGCCTTCGAGAGCTCGACCATCCAGTCGTTGTAGCGCTGCACGACGTAGCGACGGAGCGCCGGGTCGGCGGCGTACTGGGTGACCGGGCCGCCGAAATAGAGCACCTCGGCGTCGACGCCGTCGAGGTCCATGTCGGCGAGGCGCGCCGTCGGGTCGTAGGCGCCGGGCCGCATGTCCTTGTAGGTCAGGCCGTGCGGCTTGTAGTCCTCCGGCTTGCGGCCGGCGGAGGAATCGAGGCCGATGGCGCCGCTGATCTGCGAGTCGACGATCCAGAAGTCGCCCATCTCGGTCGACTCGACGCGCGGCGCGCGGTCCTTGAACTGCGCCGGGCAGTCGCGCACCCACAGGTCCTTCGGCGGATTGACGTGCGAATCGGCGGAGACGATGCGATCGCTCATCGGTGAGCCCTCCTGCGCATCGAGTTCATCCATCGCGCGCGGGCAGTCAAGCGCCAGGGGCTAAACGGCACTCGCGTTCCGGAAATCGGTCTACTTCCCCTGGCGATTGAGCTGGTCGACGTTGAAGAAGCCCTCGGGGAAGCTGATGCGCGACTGCTGCGTCGGCGCCTTCGGGTCGGCGAAGCTGACCGTGGCGCGGTCGAGCTTCCAGTTCTGCGCCATCGTGAAGGTCAGCTTGGCGTAGCTGCGCCACTCGCCGTCGACGTCGAAGAACGGGCCGTAGACCGGCAGGTACGAGTTGAGGATCTCGCCCTGCCAGTCGTACTTGCTGTTGTAGGTGCCGCGCCAGCTCTCCTTGTCGAAGCGCAGGACGATCTTGCCGAACAGGTAGTACTTGTCCTTGGGGGTGCCCTCGACGATCCACACCGGGCGCTTGACGAGCACGAAGTCGCTCTGCAGCGGCCGCCAGGCGAAGCCGGTGAAGTCCTTGGTCTGGTAGGCGAAGCGCGGCAGCAGGCCGTCCCGGCCCTGGAAGCCGCCGCTCGGCAGGCGGGAGATGTTGCACTCCTTGTCCATCAGCGACGCGCGGTCCATCAGCACCAGCATCTCGCCGTCGCCGACCAGCTTCCAGTCGAAGTCCTCGGGCTTGCCGTCGAAGTACGAGCCGTCGTCCTGCGACATGTCGGAGCCGAGGAAGCCGTCGGAGCGGTTGGCCGGCGACACGGCGCGGACGCGGCGCAGGGCCGGGACGAAGGTCCACGCCTGGTCGCGTCGCGACGGGTCGCGGAAGCGGTGCGTCAACGCCACCGTGCCCTGCAGGTCGGCTGGCGCCGTCACCGCCGAGATCTGCTGGAAGAGGAAGTTCTGCGGGTTGCTCGCCGGCCGGTACTTCGCCGGCTGGCCGTCGAAGAAGTGCTGATAGACGTCGGTGCCGATGCTGCGCTGCATGCCCTGCGAGCCGACCCACTCCAGGTTCACCTGGTTGTGCGAATTGCCGAGCAGGTACGACTGGTAGAAGAAGTTCCACACGATCTTCGCGCCGGCCTGCGGGTCGTTCCGGTCGACCACCGGGAACGGCGGGCCGTAGATGAACGCCGGCTGCTGACCGCTGCCGCTCTCGACCACGCCGCCGTCCGCCCCGAGCGCGTACTGGCCGCCGTTCCTCTGGCCGGCGGCGAGGAAATCCTCGTCGCCGAAGTGCGTCTCCGCCGGCGGCGTGACCACCTCGTGCTGCCACTGGCCGTTCTTGTAGCGGTCGAGGAACTCCGCCGGCAGCATGCCCTCCGCCTGCTGCCAGGTGTCGGCGTTGAGCACCGTGCCCGGCGCCGGCTCGGCGCCGGCCGGCGATCCGGCCGCGCTCAGCGCGACGATGACCGCCGCGATCACTCCACCCCATCTCGCTGTCGCCATGCGCCCCTCCCGCGCCTGCCCAACGACTGCGGCGCTCATATCGACCGATCGCAGGATTTGTAAAGACGCGGCCATCGGCGGCGGCCCGTCAGCGCGCGGCGGCGGAGACGCCCAGGCGATTCGCCAATCGCCGCAGGTTGGCGCGATCCAACCCGAGGGCGCGGGCGGCGACGCTCCAGCTCCCGTCGGCGGCGCGCAGGGCCTGTTCGATGCGGCGGCGTTGGAACTGGTCGGTGGCGGCGCGCAGCGGCAGGTCCGCGGCGGCGGCGGGCCCGTCGGGGATCGGCGGCGGCGCGGCGCCGACGATGCCGAGGTGCTCGCCGCCGATGATCACCGGCTCGCCGCGGCGGCTGCCGGCGGCGCGCAGTGAGGCGCGCAGCAGGGCGTGCTCGAGCTCGCGCACGTTGCCCGGCCAGTCGTAGGCGTGCAGCGCCGCGCGCGCCTCGGCGGAGACGCGCACGGGCCCGAGCCCGAGGCGGACGCGGACGTGGTCGAGGAAGTAGCCGCAGAGGAGGTCGATGTCGGCCGGGCGTTCGCGCAGCGGCGGGATCTGCAGCGGGTAGACGTTGAGCCGGTGGTACAGGTCGGCGCGGAAACGACCGGACTCGACCTCGGTCGGGAGGTCGCGGTTGGTGGCGGCGATGACCCGCACGTCGACGCGCACCGTCTCGTCCGAGCCCACCCGCTGCACCTCGCCGGTCTGCAGCACGCGCAGCAGCTTCGGCTGCAGCGACAACGGCAGCTCGCCGATCTCGTCGAGCAGCAGCGTGCCGCCGTCGGCGACCTCGAACTTGCCGGCCCGCGCCTCGCGCGCGTCGGTGAAGGCGCCGCGCGTGTGGCCGAAGAGCTCGCTCTCGGCGATCGATTCCGGCAGCGCGGCGCAGTTCAGATAGATGAGCGGACGGTGTCGCCGCCCCGACCGCAGGTGGATGGCGCGGGCCGCGACCTCCTTGCCGACGCCGGTCTCGCCGGTGATCAGCAGCGGCAGGTCGGAACGGGCGATCAGGGCGATGTCCTCGCGGATGCGCTGCGCCGCGGCGCTGACGCCGAGGAATTCCGAGCCCACCCGCTCGTGCGCCTCGGAGCCGAGCTGCTGGGCGACGACGCGCTCGCGCTGCGACTGGTGCTGCAGCCCCGACAACAGGCTCGCGGTCTTGAAGGCGAGCGCCAGCAGGGCGCCGAAGTGGCCCAGCGTCTCGACGTCGATGCCGTCGAACGCGTCGGCCGCCAGCGCGTCCGCCGCCAGCACCCCCAGGGTCTCGCCCTGCACGCGCAGCGCGCACCCCATGCAGGCATGCACCCGGTGCGCGGCCGAGGCGTCGCACGAGAGCAGCCCGTCGAAGGGATCGGGCGCCGCCAGATCCTTGGCAAACCGGATCGGCCCCGGAGCGTCGAGAATCTGCTGCAGCCGCGGATGCTCCCGCGGCCAGAAGCGCCGCCCCACGGTCTCCGGCACCAGCCCGTTCACCGCCACCGGCACCAGGCTGCCGTCGCCGTCCAGACGTAGGAACGCCGCAGAGTCGTACGGGATCACCTCGCGGATGTGATCGAGCAACCGCCGATAGCGCTCCTGCTCCTCGAGATCCGCCGAGAGATCACAGGCCGCGTTGAGCAGCGCCACCGCCCTGGCATCGCCGATTCGGGTCATATCGACTCCACCCGAGTCAGTTGGACTCGAGCAGTCTCGGGTCAGATTGACCCGTGAAGCGGCTGACCGCAAGGGGCGGCCCGTTGGACGGTCATGGCGCGTCCTTTGCCCTCGTCCGGGAGGAGAGCGCAGCGATGCGAGAGGACGAGATGACGATCGGGGAATTGGCGACGACGCGGCCGGCGTCGACCCGCGTGCTCTACCGACACGGGATCGAGTACTGCACCGGGGCGTCGCGGCGCCTGTCCGAAGCCTGCCGCGAGGCGGCGGTCGAGCCGGCGGCGGTGTTGGCGGAGGTCGCGCGCGAGGAGGGCGGTGGGCCGGCGGCGGTGGTGTGGCTGCGGCGACCGGTCGCGGCGCTCGTCGATCACCTGATCGGCGCCTTCCACACCGTGGAGCGGCGGGCGATGGAGCAGCTCGGGCGGCGGCTCGCCGACGCCGTGGCGCGGCAGCCGGCGGGCGCCGCGGCGCGCGATCTCGCGGAGGCGTTCGACGCGCTGCGCGGCGACCTCGGCGAGCACATGGCGAAGGAGGAGAGCGTCCTCTTCCCCTGGCTGCGCTCCGGCCGCGGCGACCTGGCGCGCACGCCGATCCAGGTGATGGTGATGGAGCACGAGGCGACGCTGCGGCAGCTCAACCACGTCCGGGCGCTGCGACAGGCCTTCGCCGCCGCGTCTGCCGCGTCCGCGGCGCCGATCGTCGACGGGCTCTGTGAGCTCGACCGCCATGTCCGCGAGCACATGCACCTCGAGAACAACGTCCTCTTTCCGCGCGCCCTGCGCGGCGAGGACTGACCGCACGACGACGAGGAGACGATGACGATGAGCTGGATCACCCGCACGATCGCCGCGGCCCTGGCGCTGAGCCCGCTTGCCCTGCCGTACCGCGCGGCAGCGCAGGGCGGCGACGCCAGGCAGCAGGCGCAGGAGATCTTCGCCGGCCGCTGCACGCCATGCCACGGCGCGCAGGGCAAAGGGGACGGCGCGGCGTCGAAGGGCCTGACGCCTCCACCGCGCAATTTCAGCGATCCCGCCTGGCAGCAGAGCGTCACCGACGACCACATCGAGAAGATCATCAAGTACGGCGGCGCGGCGGTCGGGAAGAGCCCGGCCATGCCCGCCAATCCGGACCTCAACGCCAAGCCGCAGGTGGTGATCGAGCTGCGGGAGATCGTGCGCGGGTTCGGCAAGTGACCGCGCTCGCGACAGGCCACGAGAAGGAGGGCAGGAGATGACTCAGTCGACCGCAACAGCGGCCCTGGGGGCCGCGAGCACGACGGTGGTCCGCAGGGCGGGCCGACTGCTGGCCGGCGCCGCGATCCTGGCGCTGGCGGCACTCGTCGGCCACCCCGCGCGTGGCGCCAGCGGCGAGAGCCTGCAGGAGTTGATGAAGGCGCGCGACCTCAGCGAGGCCGACGTGACGGCGGCGCTGAAGACCTACATGCCGACCGGCCGGCACGACGACTACTACATCTTCGCCTCCGGCGGGCACAGCGGCCAGGTCGTCGTCATCGGCGTGCCCAGCATGCGCATCCTCAAGTACATCGCCGTCTTCACCCCCGAGCCGTGGCAGGGCTACGGCTTCGGCGACGAGACCGATGCGCTGATCGAGACCGGCGATCGCCACGGCCACCCGCTGCGCTGGGCCGACACTCATCATCCGGCGCTGAGCGAGCTGAAGGGGGACTACGACGGCCGCTACCTGTTCATCGGCGACAAGGCCAACGCGCGCGTCGCAGTGGTGGACCTCGCCGACTTCGCCACCAAGCAGATCGTGTCGTCGAACCTCATCGAGTCCGACCACGGCGGCACCTTCGTCACCCCGAACACCGAGTACGTCATCGAAGCCAGCCAGTACCCGGCGCCGCTGGGCGGCAAATACGCGCCGCTCGAGCAGTTCAACGACGAGTACCGCGGGGCGATGATCTTCTGGAAGTTCGATCGCGACAAGGGCCGCATCGTCCCCGAGCAGTCGTTCGCCATCGAGCTGCCGCCGTACGCCCAGGATCTCGTCGATGCCGGCAAGCTGGCCAGCGACGGCTTCGCGTTCTGCAACTCGATCAACACCGAGCGCGCCTACGGCGGCGACCTGGAGGGCCGGCCGCCGATGGAGTCCGGCTACTCGCAGAACGACATGGACTACCTGCACGTCATCGACTGGAAGAAGGCCGAGCAGGTGGTGAAGGCGGGCAAGACGGAGAAGATCGCCGGCTTCACGGTCATCCGTCTGCCGGTGGCGGTCGAGGAGGGCCTTCTCCACTTCGTCCCCGAGCCGAAGAGCCCGCACGGGGTCGACGTCAGCCCCGACGGCAAGGACATCGTCGTCGGCGGCAAGCTCGACACCCACGCCACCGTCTACAGCATCGAGAAGATCAAGCAGCTCATCGCCGACAAGAAGTTCGAGGGGACCGACCCGTACGGCGTCCCCATCCTGCCCTTCAAGGAGTCGATCCGCGGCCAGGTGGAGATCGGCCTCGGCCCGCTGCACACGGTCTTCGACGACAAGGGCAACGCCTACACCTCGGTGTTCATCGAGTCGGTGGCGGCGAAGTGGAGCCTCAAGGATCTCAAGCTGATCGAGAAGATTCCCGCCCACTACAACATCGGCCACATCACCGCCGCCGAGGGCGACACCGTCAGCCCGGATGGCAAGTACGTGGTGATGATGGACAAGTGGGCGCTCGACCGCTTCGCGCCGGTCGGTCCGCTGCTGCCGCAGAACTTCCAGCTCCTCGACGTCAGCGGCGAGCACATGCAGCTCCTCGCCGATCTGCCGATCCCGCTCGGCGAGCCGCACTACGCGCAGATGATCAAGGCCGACAAATTGAAGCCGCTCGAGGTCTACAAGCCGGTCGGCACCAACCCGCTCACCGAGACCAAGGACCCGCATGCGGTCGAGGGCGGCAAGGAGCGCATCGACCGCAAGCCGGACGGGGTTCACGTCTACATGACCGCCATCCGCAGCCACTTCACGCCCGACATCATCCGCGTCAAGGAGGGCGAGACCGTGCACCTGCACATCACCAACCTCGAGCAGGCGTACGACGCGACGCACGGCTTCGCCATCGACTCGCACAACATCCAGCTCAGCCTCGAGCCGGGCGAGCACGCCAACGTCACCTTCGTCGCCGACAAGCCGGGCGTCTTCCCGATGTACTGCACCGAATTCTGCTCGGCGCTGCACCTGGAGATGGCGGGCTACCTGCTCGTCGAACCGAAGGCCGGCGGGACGACGGCCAAGGCCGATACGACCGCGGCCAAGGGCAAGAAGTAGCGGCAGGGCACTGGAGAGAGGACCGGTGACCACCATGACCACACTCGGCCGAGCGACGACGCGGGCGGGATGGAGCGGCCTCCTAGCCGGCGCCATCCTCCTCGTCGCCGCTTCCGCTCCGGCCGCCACCGACGAGCACGAGGTGCTCTACGAGCCGGTGCACATCGGCGCCGCGCCGGCGGCGGCGGCGACGCGCTGGACGCGGGTGGCGCCGCCGCGCCCCGCCGACTGCCTGACGGCGGCGGCCGACCGCGACCTGCAGACGGCGCTCGACGCCGCGCCCGACGGCGCCACGATCTGCCTCGAGCCCGGTCGCCATGCGGGCCCCATCACCGTCGCCCGCGCGCTGACGCTGTGGGGTCCGGCCGAGGCGGTGATCGCGTCCAAGGGAGTCGGCACCACCGTCCGCGTCACCGGCGCCGGCGCCCGGCTGCTCGGCTTCACCGTCGACGGCAGCGGCGGGCGCTTCGACACCGTCGACGCGGCGGTGAAGGTCGGCGCCTCCGATGTCGCCGTCGAGGGGCTGACCGTCGTCCATGCCGCGTTCGGCATTCTCGTCGAACGCGCGCAGCGGGTGACCGTCCGCGGCAACGACATCGTCGGCGATCCCGCCCTGCCCTTCGGCCTGCGCGGCGACGGCATCCGCCTCTGGGAGGTCGACGGGGCGACGATCGCGCACAACCGCCTCACCGACTCGCGCGACATGGTGGTGTGGTACTCGCGCGACAATCAGGTCATCGACAACGTCGTGGTGCGCGGCCGCTACGGCACGCACTTCATGTACAGCCACCGCAACCAGGTGCGGCGCAACCGCTACGTCGACAACGTCGTCGGCGTGTTCGTGATGTACAGCCGCGACGTCACCCTGGCCGACAATCTCATGGCGGGCAGCGGCGGCGCCGCCGGCATGGGCATCGGCCTCAAGGAATCGGGCAACGTCACCGCCACCCAGAACGTCCTCGTCCGCGACACCATCGGCGTCTACATCGACACCTCGCCGCTCGCCAACGACGACGCCAATCGCTTCGCGCGCAACGCCATCCGGCTGAGCGGGACGGCGGTCGTCTTCCACGGCCGCGCCACCCGCAACCATTTCCTCGACAACAGCTTCCGCGACAACCTGGCGCAGGTCGAGAGCCGCGGCGGCACCACCGCGCTCGACGCCGAGTGGCGCGGCAACGATTTCGACGACTACGCCGGCTACGACTTCGACGGCGACGGCTTCGGCGACGTGCCCTACGAGCTGCACAGCCTGACCACGACGCTCATCGGCCGCTACCCGAGCCTCGCCTACTTCCGCGGCGGCCTGGCGCTGTTCGCGGTCGATACCGTCAACCACATCGCGCCGCTCTTCCGGCCGACGACCCTGTTGGTGGACAGCCGGCCGCGCATGCAGCCGCTGGTGGACGAAGGCGCGCTGCGGGATGCCATCGATGCGCATTGAGCTGACGCACGTGCGCCGATCCTTCGGTCGCATCGCGGCCCTGAAGGGGATCACCGCCGCGGTGCCGAGCGGATCCCGCGTCGCCCTCATCGGCCCCAACGGCTCGGGAAAGTCGACCCTGCTGCGCGTCCTCCTCGGCATGGTCTCCTGCCAGGGCGAGGCGCGCATCGACGGCCTGTCGCCGTTCGCCGACCGCGCCACGCTCGCCGCGCGTCTGGCCTACGTGCCGCAGGTGGCGCCGCGCATCGCCGTGCCGGTGCGCGACCTGGTGCGTGCCGTCGCGCAGGTGCGCGACGTCGAACCGACGCGGGTCGCCGCCGCGGCGCGCGCGCTCCACCTCGACCTCGAGGAGATCGCCGGCCGCCAGTTGCGCGACCTCTCCGGCGGCATGCGCCAGAAGCTGCTCATCGCCCTCGCCCTCGCCGTCGATGCGTCGCTGTTCGTGCTCGACGAACCGACCGCCAGCCTCGACGCCGAGGCGCGCCAGGATTTCTTCCGCCTGATCGCCGGCATCCCGGCGCACGCCACCGTGGTGCTGTGCTCGCACCGCCTCGACGAGCTGCGCCAGCTCACCTCGCACGTGCTGGCGCTGCGCGACGGCGTGCTCGACTTCGCCGGCGCGACCGAGGACTACCTGCAGGCGACCGCGGTGTCGGTGGTGGACGTGCGCCTGGCCGCCGACACCGCCGGCGCCCTGCTCAGCGCCCGCGGCTTCGCGCCCGGGGCCAACCGCTGGTGGCGGCGGGTGCTGCCGCAGCGGCAGAAGCTCGCCCTGGTGCGCGACCTCGCCGTCAGCCTCAACGGCTCGGTCGAGAACGTCCTGGTGCGCGACGTCGAGACCTTGTCGCCGGCGGCGGCGCCCGAGGCCGCGGCGGAGAACGACCATGACGACTGACAGCCTTCGCCCGGGCGCGCGGCGGGCGCCGGCTTCGCCGCTCTGGCGCGGCGGCGCCGCGCTGCTGGTCGGCGGCGTCGTCACCGCCCTCGCCGCCGTCGTCGCCGTCGTCGCCTGGCAGGTGCGCGAGGGCCAGCGATTGCCGGATGCGCCGGTGGCGATCGCCTGGGACAGGGAAGCCTGCGCCCACTGTCACATGCAGCTCAGCCAGCCGCAGTACGCCGTGCAGCTCCAGACGCTGGACGGCGAGGTGGTGAATTTCGACGACCCGGGCTGCTTCTTCCTCTACCTCGACGACGAACGGCCGGCGATCCGCGAGGTGTGGTTCCACGACTCGCGCAGCGACCACTGGTGGCGGCGGCATGAGGTCGCCTTCGTCGCCGCGCCCGCCACGCCGATGAACCTCGGCCTGGCGGCGGTCGCCGACGGCGAACCGGGAGCGATCAGCTACGACGAGGCGCGCGCCCGCATCGCGGCGCGCCCCGAGGTGCGGAGGTGACGATGACGACCCGGGACCTCACCGCGATCGTTCGCCTGGACCTGGCGGAGACCATCCGCTCGCGCTGGGCGCTGTTCTGCGTCGGCCTCTACGCCGCCCTCGCCGCCGTCTTCGTCTTCGTCGGCATGCGCGAATCGACCCTGCTCGGCTTCACCGGCATGGGACGGGTGCTGGTCGGCCTCAGCCACGCCATGCTGATGGTGCTGCCGTTGCTCGCCCTCACCGCCTCGTCGCAGGTCATCAACCGGGCCCGCGAGGAGGGCGCGCTGGAGGTGTTGTTCAGCCATCCGATTCGCCGCGGCGCGTACTTCCTCGGCGTCACCGCCTCGCGCTACCTGGTGCTCACCGTGCCGCTGCTCGGGCTCTTCGCCGGGCTCAGCGTCCTCGGCGCCACCGTGCTCGGCGGCGGCGTCCTGTGGAACGTCCTCGCCCGCTCGCTGCTGGTGAGCGCCGCGCTGCTCGCCGCCTTCCTCGGCATCGGCCTGGCCATCTCCACCTTCGTCGCCAACCCGGCGCGCTCGGCGACCATCGCCCTGGTGGCGTGGATCCTCGCCGTCGCCCTGCTCGACTTCGCCCTCATCGGCGTCATGCTGCAGTGGCGCCTGCAGCCGCAGGGCGTGTTCGCCCTGGCGCTGCTGAATCCGGTGCAGGCGGCGCGCATGGCGCTGCTGTCGGCCGGCGACCCCGAGCTGTCGACGCTCGGGCCGGTCGGCTTCTACCTCGCCAACCGCGTCGGCGCCGGCGCCCTGTTGGCGTTCGGCATCGCCTGGCCGCTGGGCGCCGGGCTCGCCGCCTGGCTGTTGGCGTACGTGCGTTTCACCCGCGGCGACGTGGCGTGAGCGCAACCACGGACGAGGGACCACGTGATGAAACCGCTGATGATCGAGAAATTCTACGCCTACCTCGACACGCCCATCCGCATGCCGGTGCGGGTCATCCTGGCGGCGCTGATCGTGCCCCTGCTGCTCAGCTTCGTCACCCCGATGTGGCGCATCTCGATGTACGCGCCGCAGTATCCCAAGGGCCTCTGGCTCGACATCTACTCGCACAAGCTCGCAGCCGGCAACGACGGCCAGCACCTGCAGGAGATCAACACCCTGAACCACTACATCGGCATGAAGCACCTCGACCGCGCCGAGATGTCCGACCTCGACTGGCTCCCCTTCGGCTTCGGCATCCTCGCCCTGCTGGCGCTGCGCGCCGCCGCGATCGGCACCACCCGCTCGCTCATCGACCTGACGATGATCAACCTCTACGTCTGCGCCTTCGCCTTCGCCCGCTTCACCTACCGCCTCTACCTCTACGGCCACGACCTCGCCCCCGACGCCCCGGTGAAGGTCGAGCCCTTCACCCCGGCGATCTTCGGCACCAAGCAGATCGCCAACTTCACCACCCACAGCTACCCGGCGATCGGCGGCTACCTGATCTTCCTCTACGCCGCGGGAGTGACGTTGCTGACGCTGTGGTACCTGTACTCCGGCCGCAGCCGGGCCCTGCGGACGGCCGCCGTCTGAACCGGGGGAGCGACGAGAAACGCCACAGGGGCGAGGGACGAGTCCAGGCTCGCGTTGATCGCCCCGTGAGAGCCGGACACAGGAGGGCGTCTGTTGCAGCGATCGGATCGCCGTGCATGATGCGCGCCGATGGATGAGCGCGGACAGATCCTCGAATGGCTGCGGAATGCGTGCGCGGAGTACCGACTGGAGCCGCGCGCGGTGTTCCGACACAGCCGGTCGAGCGCGTGGCCGCTGACGGCGCGGAACGATCAGGAGCTCGAAGCAAAGCTCGGAGAGGGTGGGCACTTGCTCCCGCTCCCCAAAGAGCCCGCCGCGCTTGCCAACGTCATCGAGGTCACGGTCGTCGACTACCTGCTGACGCGCATCCGCGAAGTCCCCGGCGCGCTGGCGAACCGAGGAACCGAGCGGGGCTATCCAGACATCGAAATCGGAGGCGACGTCTGGGGCAACAGGTTTCACGCCGTGGACGTCAAGGTCGCCAGGCGACGGAACGCGACGCGCACCCAGAGCCGCATCACCCTCTACACCGGGAACACCTATTTTCGGTACGACACGTTGAGGTGGCCTGGGACGTTTCGGCCGTTCGGCGAGTACGCGAGCCACCTCGACGTGATCGTCCTCTACACCCTCGACCCGGAGCTGACGCAGCGCGCCCGCGACGTCGAGCTCCTGGTTCACGAAGCGTGGCGCATTGGGTCCCGGCAGCGTTCGTCGACGACACGCGAATACCTGGGTGCCGTTCAATCCATCGACCAGCTTCGCGCCGGAAAGGGCGAGTTCGCGTCGGAACGCGAGTTCTACGACTACTGGCGAAAGTACAATTTCAAGACGGGAAGGGCGGTAGAGAAGCAACTCCACAGGCTGCTGGCACAGAAGGACGGGGCTACGGGACGGAAGCCAGGGGAAGTGTAGCCGCCCGCTGCCGGCCCTCCCCTTCGCCGTTCCCCGCGCGTTTGGCGGCTGCGTACCCTTTGCCGGTGCCGGGGTGTGCGTCGTGGCGACCCGCGAGCGCCATGTACTTGCGGGGCACGATGCCTGGTGGTTCCGGCTCCGGCGCGCCCGGGCGCGGACTGGGCAACAAGGTCGCATTCGCCGCGACCCGGGGTTGGCCGAGAAGCTGCCGTCTGATCGCGCGCGCCAGAACCTCTGCCAGACCCGACGGGACCGCATTGCCGACCTGTCGTTGGACCGCCGCGAGATTGCCGAGCACATCGAAATCGTCCGGCATCGTCTGCAGCCGACAGAGCTCACGGGCGGACAGCCGGCGGTTCTTCCAGTGGAATGGCCCGATCGCGGGACCGGGCTGAGCCTGAATCGTCCACGAAGGGCGGTCCTTCGCCAGCTTCAGCAGGAACGTCCAGAAGCGACGGCGCCAGCCGAACAGCGGCACGCCGCCGCCCCGCTCGGTGTGCCACAGATAGTTCTGCCCTTCCGGAATGCTCGGCAGGAGGTGTGCCCACTTGCCGCGCACCTGCAAACCATCGGTGGGAGTGTTCTCGAGATCGCCGATCGCGTCCCAAGCGGTCGCATAGGGGGGCAGGTCGATCAGCCACTGCGTCTCCGCGTCGTGGGGGCGGTGGGTCGGGCTTGGAAACCTGAAACTCGCACCGTCGCGAGCGCCGACGACGAAGACGCGCTCCCGCTGCTGCGGTACGCCGTAGTCAGCGGCGTTGAGACAAGCGACGGTCAACGCATAGTCGGACCGTCGCTCCCGGTTGATCGCGTCGATGGTGCGCCGAATGAGGTCGAGGCCTTCGCTCTTGGCACGGTACGCCAGTCCGGGGACGTTCTCGAGAAGAAACGCTCGCGGCAAGGCATCGCGAAGGACGCGAAGATACGCGCCCAGCGTCCCGGCCCGCTCGTCGTCGAGGCGCAGCGTGTCACCCGTCGCCCAGTACCCGGCTTTCGAGAACGGCTGACACGGAGGACCGCCGATGAGTACGTCAGCTTCCCCTTCGGCAAGGCCGGCCACGGCGAGAATCTCGGCGGACGTCACTGCGTGGACGTCCCGGTCGAGAACCGGCCAAGGACGATTCGCTCGCAGAGTGGAAGCTGCCGCTGGGTCGATCTCCACACACACCGCCGTCTGGAAGCCGGCGGCCTCGAACCCGAGATCCAACCCACCCGCACCCGTATAGAGGCTTAGCGCCCTCGGCCTGGCCATGTCCTTGTCCCTCGCCCGCGACGACTTACGCCGTATCTTCGCCCACGGCTGGACAGCGAGTCAACGCTCTTGAGCTCGCATCCCAGGCGCTGCTCCAGCGCCCGACGAACCGCCAGGGCAGCCCGCTCGGCGCTGCGCCGAATGTCGGACTCCCAGAATCGCAGTACCTTCCAGCCGCAGCGACGAAGCCGGGCAGCCTGCTCGCGGTCGCGTTCTCGATTGCGGCTGATCTTCGCGATCCAATAGTCGGCGTTGGTCCCCGCCCGCAGTCTGGCACGTCGCGCCTCGAAGTCCCGGCCGTGCCAGAAGTCGCCATCGCAGAACACCACGACCCGTGCCCGCGGAAATACGAAGTCAGGCTTGCCGGGAAGATCGGTGACGTTACGGCGGTAGCGGTATCCGAGCCGTGCAAGCGCCCGACGCAGGGCCTCCTCGCACCGTGTCCCGGCCTTCCGGCTGCTGGCGCGCGCCGCCGCGCTGGCGCGAGCGCTTGCGGAGGATCGCCCGACATAGCTCGGAGCCCGCGCCATCGTCACGCGACGGTCGCTACCAAGAAAATCCCCGACCGCCAAATTCCCCGCGCGTCGGTGGGCGCGCGCGGGCGTCGAGAACATCGCCGAGGCCTGACGAACCGCCAGTTGATCCCAGTCTCGGCATCGGCACCGCCGACGGCGCTTGGCGTCTCCGCGCGGTTCGGACTAGACGTCCCGCGCATGTGGCCGGGATTCCATGCCGCGCGGACGCCGGACAAGCCGGCCATCGTCATGGCCGGCTCGGGCGAGGTGGTGACGCACGCCGAGCTCGACGCCGAGTCGAATCGGCTGGCGCAGCTCCTGTACGCGCGCGGGCTGCGCTGGGGCGATCACCTGGCGCTGTGCATGGAGAACTGTGCCCGCTTCCTCGAGGTGACGTGGGCGGCGCAGCGCTCGGGCCTGGTGTACACGCCGATCAACTTCCACCTCACGGCGGAGGAGATGGCGTACATCGTCGGCGACTGCGACGCGCGAGCGCTGATCGTCGGCGGCGGGCTCGGCGATGCGCCGGCGGCGCTGGCGCGCCAGCTCGGCCCACAGGTGGCGATCCGACTCGCCGCCGGCGGCGCCATCGCCGGTTACGAATCGTACGAAGCGGCGGTGGCGGCGCAGCCCCCGGCGCCGCTCGCCGAGGAGATCGAGGGCTCGCCGATGCTCTACTCCTCCGGCACCACCGGGCGGCCGAAGGGCGTGCTGCAGCCGCACGCGCGCACGCCGATGGGCGGCGGCCCGCCGCTGCTGCAGACCTTCTGCGCCCTCTACGGGGTCGACGACGGCGCCGTGTACCTCTCGCCGGCGCCGCTCTACCACGCCGCGCCGCTGCACTTCTGCATGAGCATGCTGCGCGCCGGCGGCACGGTGGTGGTGATGGAGCGCTTCGACCCCAGCGAAGCGCTGGCGCTGATCGAGCGCTACCGGGTCACCCACAGCCAGTGGGTGCCGACGATGTTCGTCCGCCTGCTCAAACTCTCCGAGGCGGAGCGGCGGCGTCACGACCTCGCCTCGCACCGCATCGCCATCCACGCCGCGGCGCCCTGCCCGGTGGCGGTCAAAGAGCAGATGATCGCCTGGTGGGGGCCGATCCTGTTCGAGTACTATTCGTCCACCGAGGGCATCGGCGCCACCACGATCGACAGCGCCGCCTGGCTGGCGCACAAGGGCTCCGTCGGCCGCGCGCTGGCGGGCACCATCCACATCCTCGACGACGACGGCAACGAGCTGCCGCTCGGCGAATCGGGCCGCGTCTTCTTCGAGATGCCCACGCCGGTGCCGGTCGCCTACCACAAGGACGCCACCAAGACGGCCGGGCTGCGCAACGCCCAGGGCTGGGGATCGGTCGGCGACGTCGGCTACCTCGACGCGGACGGCTATCTCTACCTCACCGACCGCAAGGACTTCATGATCGTCTCCGGCGGCGTCAACATCTATCCGCAGGAGATCGAGAACCTGCTCGTCACCCATCCGCAGGTCGCCGACGTCGCCGTCTTCGGCGTCCCCAACGACGAGATGGGCGAGGAGGTGAAGGCGGTGGTGCAGCCCCTCGACATGGCGGCCGCCGGACCGGGGCTCGCCGCCGCGCTGCAGGACTTCTGCCGCCAGCACCTGGCGCGCTACAAGTGTCCACGCAGCATCGACTTCACCGCCGAGCTGCCGCGCGCGCCGACCGGCAAGCTGTACAAACGGCTGCTCCGCGACCGCTACTGGCACGGCCACGCGCGCCGCATCAACTGACGTCCGGCACTTCCTCGCGACACGGCAGCGCGCCAGCGCTGCGCCCGTCGAGGTGTCATTGAACCCCGCATGCGCCCGGAATCGCCCGAGCGATGCCGCCAGTCATCTCCGATCTCCCGACGGGCTTCCGCGCCGCGGTCCACGGCCGACCTGGCCCGGACCGTGCTACGTCAAATGTAGTGATCGGCGCAGATCGAGCCTTGCAAAGGGGGACGCTAGGGGAGTACGCGCTGAAGCGGCAACGAAACACCGGCGCGCCGGGGGGAGACGTCGACCGGATCCGCGGCTTCGACGCCGTGCCCCGCGGCGAGGAATGGTGAGCGGAGGGGCCGCGACGCATGGCTTGGCGTGAATCGCACCTGCGACCCGTGGCGACGGGCGCCAACCCGGCGCATCGCGGCCCACCGATCGCGGCGCTGCTCGACGCGCTGCCGGCGCACGTCGCGCTGCTCGATGGCAACGGCGTGATCGTCGCGGTCAACCGCCCGTGGCGGCAGTTCGCGGCCGAGAACCAGCTCGCCGACCCGGCCTGCGGCGTCGGCAGCGACTATCCCGCCCTCTGCGCGGCGGCGGCGGACTGCGACGACGCGGTCGCCGTCGCGGCCGGCCTGCGGGCGGTGCTGAGCGGAACGTCAGAGACCTTCCTGCGCGAGTATCCCTGCCACGCCCCCGGCCAGCAGCGCTGGTTCCAGCTTCGCATCACCCCGCTGCGGCCGCATCCCGGGGCGCTGATGATCCACGTCGACATCACCGGACGACGCCAGGCCGAAGAGCACCTGCGCGCCAGCGAGGAGCGCTTCCGCGCCCTGGTCGAGGACGCCCGCGAGGGCATCCTGCTGCTCGATGCGCGCGGCCGCATCGACTACGCCAGCCCGGCCGCGGCGCGCGTGCTCGGCCTGCCGCTGGAAGCGATTGCCGGCCGCTCCGCCATCGACTTCGTCCATCCCGACGATGCCCCGCTGGCGCGCCAGAGCTTCGCCGCGGTCCTCGCCCACCCGCGGGTACCGACATCGGGCACCGTGCGCCTGCGCGACGGCGCGCGCTGGGTCGAGGCGACGGGGCGCAACGAGCTGGCGCAGCCGAGCGTCGGCCGCGTCGTGATGACGCTGCGCGACGTCACCGAGCGCGTCACCGCCGAAACGGCGTTGCGCCGCCGCGCCGACGCCGACGCGCTGCTGGTGTCGCTCTCGAGCCGCTTCATCACCTGCCCGCTCGACGAGATCGACGACGCGGTGGGCGAAGCGCTGCGCCGCGTCGGCACCTTCACCGGCGTCGACCGCGCCTACATCCTCCGCGTGTCGGCCGACGGCCAGAGCGCCGAGTACGCGCACGAATGGTGCGCGCCCGGCATTGCCTCGCTGCGCCCGATGATGGCCAACCTCGGATCGCTCGACGCCTTCCCCTGGGCGCTGGAACGCTACCGGCGCGGCGAGGTCGTCCTCATCCCGCGCGTCGCGGACCTGCCGCCGGAGGCGGCGCCGGAACGCCTCATGAGCGAAGCCGCCGGCGTGCGCTCGTCGCTGTTGGTGCCGATCGCCTACGGCGGCGCCCTCGCCGGCGTCGTCGGCTACGCGTCGGTGCGCGGCGAGCGGTGCTGGGACGAGCAGGAGCTGGGGCTGCTCAAGGTGGTGGGCGAGATGTTCTTCAACGCCCTGGAACGCCAGCGCGGGGAAGCGGCGCTGCGTCGGCGGGCACGCCACCAGGAGGCGCTGGCGTCGCTCGGCCAGTTGCTGCTCGCCGATCCGCCGCTGCGAGCGGTGTACGACGCCGCCGCCGAGACGGCGGCGCGGGCGCTCGACACCCAGCTCAGCGTCATCGTCGAGCTGCTGGCCGACGGCGAGACGCTGCAGTCGCGCGCCGGCGTCGGCTGGGCGCCGGGGCTCGTCGGGTACACCACCGTCGGCAGCCAGACGGCGTCGCACACCGGCTACACCCTCCACCGCGGACACCCGGTGGTGCTCGCCGACGCGCGCAGCGAGCAGCGCTTCGCCATCCCGCCGGTGCTGCGCGCCCACGGCGTCGTCAGCGGCGTCGCGGCGCCGATCGGCGTGCCGCCGCAGGTCGTCGGCTGCGTGGCGGTGTACACCACCGCGCCGCGCCGCTTCGACGACGAGGACCTCGCCTTCCTGCGCGGCCTGGCCACCGCGCTCTCGGCGGCGATCGAGCGCGACCGCGCCCGCCAGGTCGAACGCTACCTGGCGCGCATCGTCGCCGCCTCCGACGACGCGATCATCGGCGAGAGCCTGGACGGCACGATCATCAGTTGGAACCCCGGCGCCGAACGCCTCTACGGCTACCGCTCCGGCGAGATGATCGGCCGCTCGGTGCGGCGCATCATCCCGGGCGACTGCCAGGAGGAACAGCAGCAGATCCTCGATCGCGCCCTGCGCGGCCAGGCGACGCCGCGGCTCGAGACCCTGCGCCGGCGCAAGGACGGCACCCTGGTCGACGTCTCGCTCACCGTCTCGCCGATCGTCGACTCGAACGGCCGCGCCACGGGCCTCGCCTCGATCGCGCGCGACATCGGCGCCGCCCGGCGCGACGCCGCGGCGCTGCGTAGCGCCTCGGAGCGGCTGCAGATGCTGTGGGAGATCGACCAGGCGATTCTCGCCGCCGCCGCGCCCGAGGCCATCGCCCAGGCCGCCATCACCCGGCTGCGCCAGGCCGTCGGCTGCGACCGCACCAGCGTCCTGCTCTTCGACGAGGCCACCGGCTCGATGACGCTGCTGGCGGCCGACGACGCCGGCCCGCCCTCGCTGCTGCCGGGCGACCGCTTCGGGCTCGGGGAGATCGGCGCCATGGATGTGCTCCGCGAAGGCCACCCCGAGCACATCGCGCCGCCGGGAGTCGCCGACGACGGGCCACCGGGCCTGCGCCGCCTGGCCGCCGCCGGCTTCCGCACCATGGTGCGCCTGCCGATGCTCGCCGAGGGCGAGCTCCTGGGTACCGTCAACCTGCTGTCGCGCAGCGCCGACGCCTTCGAGCCGGCACACATCGAGATGGCGCGCGAGGTCACCACCCAGATTGCCGTGGCGATGCGCCAGGCGCGCCTGCACGAGGCGGTGCGGCGCCACGCCGACGAGCTCGAGTGGCGGGTGCACGAACGCACGCTGCAGCTCGAGGCCACCAACCAGGAGCTGGAAGCCTTCGCCTACAGCGTCTCGCACGACCTGCGGGCGCCGCTGCGCGCCATCGACGGCTTCAGCGCCCTGCTCGCCGAAGAGTGCGGCGCGCAGCTCGACGCCGCCGGCCGCGACTACCTGGGGCGCGTCCGCACCGCCGCCGGCCGCATGGCCGAGCTGATCGACGCCCTGCTCGATCTGTCGCGGGTGGCGCGCGGCGATCTCCACTGGCAGGTCGTCGATCTCAGCGAGGCGGCCGCCGCCATCGCCGCCGAGCTCGCCGACCCGCGGCGCGAGGTCGACTTCGTCATCCCGCCCGGCCTGCGCGTCGAAGGCGACCGGCGACTGCTGCGGGTCGTGCTGCAGAACCTGATCGGCAACGCCTGGAAGTACACCAGCAAGCAGCCGCGGGCGCGCATCGAGCTCGGCCGCCTCGAAGCGGACGGCCTGCCGGTCCACTTCGTGCGCGACGACGGCGCCGGCTTCGACATGGCGTACGCCGACAAGCTCTTCGCCGCCTTCACCCGCCTGCACGCCGCCTCCGAGTTCGAGGGCACCGGCATCGGCCTGGCGACGGTGCAGCGCATCGTCCGCCGTCACGGCGGCCGCGTCTGGGCCGAGGGCGAGCCGGGCCGCGGCGCGACGTTCTATTTTACCCTCGGCCCGGCCCCCCCGACCGCGACGACGTAACGGCCTTCGCCCCCGCGCCAGCCGGCGCGGGCCTCCCCCGTTGCCGTCGCCCCGCGCGCTCGGCGGTGATCTCGCTCACCCGCGATAACGCGCCCGCAATTCGTCCTTGCGCACCTTGCCGGTGGCGTTGCGCGGCAGTCCGTCGACCACCTCGAGCTGTTCGGGGATCTTCTGCATCATGACACCGCGCGATTGCATGAAGGCGCGCAGGTCGCCGAGGCTCAGGGCGCGGCCGGGGCGGAGGACGACGCAGGCGCAGACGCGCTCGCCGCTGGCGGCATCGGGCACGCCGATGACGGCGACGTCCGCGATCGCGGGATGGGCCGCGAGATCGTCCTCGATGCCCTTGGCGGACAGGTTCTCGCCCTTGCGGATGATGATGTCCTTGCGCCGGCCGGTGATGCGGATGAATCCCTCGGCGTCGGCGACGGCGAGATCGCCGGTGCGGAAGAAGCCGTCGGCGGTGAAGGCGGCGTTGAGCGCCGGATCGAGATAGCCGACGCACTGCTGCGGCCCGTAGGCCTCGACCTCGCCCTCGACGCCCGGCGGCACCGGCCGCCCCTGTTCGTCCACCAGGCGCGCCGTCGCGCCCGGCACCGGCCGGCCGTCGGTGCCGTGCAGTTTCTCCTCCGGGTCGCCCGGGCGGCCGCAGGTGAACATCGGGCACTCCGTCATGCCGTAGGAGCGATAGGCGAAGCACCCGAACTTGTCGCGCAGCTCGCGCATCAGCTCCGGCGAGACGTCGGCCGCGCCGGAGCCGGAGCTGCGCACCGAGCGCAGCTTCTCCGGGGCGTAGTTGGGCGCCGCGAACATGCCCTGCAGGATCGCCGGCGGACCGCCGGCGCTGGTGACGCGATGGCGTTCGATGAGGTCGATCGCCAGCGCCGGATCGAAGCTCTCCATGTAGACCGTGCTCGCCCCCCAGCGGATCGGCAGCAGTACGAACATCACCAGGCCGCCGATGTGGGTGAGCGGGAACTGCAGCAGGCTGCGGTCGTCCGGCTGCGGCGGAAAGAGCTGGGCGTGGTAGTGGAGCACGGCGCCGAGGGTCGAGGGCGTGTGCAGCACGCCCTTCGGGTCGGCGGTGGTGCCCGAGGTGTAGAACAGCGCGCTGACATCGTGCGCCCCGAGCGGCGACGGCGGCAGCGGCGCCGCCGGATCGTCCTCCAGCGCCTCGAGCGCCCGCTGGCCGGCCGCCGGCGCGGCGCGGACGGTGAGCACGTGTTCCAGATCCGGCGCCGCCGCCTGGACGGCGCGCGCCAGCTCGCGGTGGTCGAAGCCGCGCACCTCGCCCGGCACCACCAGCACCCGCGAGCGCGCCTGACGGCAGACGAACGCCACCTCGCGCTCGCGGTAGATGGTGATGATCGGGTTCGACACCGCGCCGAGGCGATCGATCGCCACCGCCAGGGCCGCGCCCTCGAACCAGTTCGGCAGTTGCCAGGAGACGACGTCGCCGGCGCGCACCCCGAGCCTCGCCAGCGCCACCGCGATGCGGTCGGCGCGCGCCCGCAGCGCGCCGTAGGTGAGCTGGCGGCCGCCGCTGCGCAGGCCCTCGATCAGGAAGACGCGGTCGCGACCCGCCGGCAGGCGCGCGTCGAGCATCGCCGACAGGGTCGGCTGCGGCCATTCGCCGCTCGCCTCGTGGCGGGCGCGCCGGTCGTCGGGCGGGCGGGTCGGTCGCACGGATCGGCTCGTAGCATCCGCGGCGACGGGGCGGAACCGCGCCGGTGGCGGCCGTGGACGTCGCGGGTTTGCCGTGGACCGGTCACCCGCCGTGGGCTATGAAGCGGCACCTGCAGGAGGAGGGTGCCCCGTGGAGACGCCGGAAGAGGAACCCGAAAGTCCACCGCTGACCTTCGACCCGATGAGCCTGCTCGCCGCGCTGCTCTCCGCCACCGGCGTGCTGCGGGTGCGCAAGCGACCGCGCCGCAAACGGTCGTGAGGTGCCCCGACGGCGAAGATGACACGACGGCACGAGCTTCCGCCTGCTCGTGGTCGTCGCGCTCGCCGCGCCGTTCGCGACCGGGGCTCACGCCCTGAAGGTTTCGGTTCGCGGGCTTCGTCGGCCTGATCTGGTCGGCGGCCCGCGAGCGATCGACTCGTTCCCCGCCCGCCTGATCGTTCTCGCCGGCCGCGCGCCCACCGGCTTGCACACGGCCGACGAACGCACCGACGCCGCAGGGCAGCGCATCGCCGCCTGGCGCATCGACTGGTAGGCGTGGGCGGGATGACCGAAAGCGAGGCGCTCGTCGCCGCCGTCACCGGCGGTCTGCTGCCGCGGCCGTGCGATGTCGGCGCTGGCGGCCTGACCCTGCACTGCCTCGAATGGGGGGCGCGCGCGGCGCCGCCGGTGCTGCTCGTGCACGGCAACGGCGGTCACGCGCACTGGTGGGACGCGCTGGTGCCGTTCCTGCTCGACGGCCGGCGGTTGATCGCGCCCGACCTGCGCGGCCACGGCGAGAGCGACTGGCCGGCCGAGCCGGCCTACGGCGTGGCCGACTTCGGCGCCGACCTGGTGGCGCTGCTCGACGAGCTCGATCTCGCGCCGGTGGCGCTCGTCGCCCACTCGATGGGCGCCCGGGTCGCCGTCTGGCTGGCGGCGCGCCACCCCGAGCTGGTGCGCGGCCTGGCGCTGCTCGACACCAGCCTCGCCGGGGTCGACGACGCCACGGCACGGCAGTGGCGCGGGCGGGTCGCCGGCCAGCGCCGGGGACGCGCCTACGCCTCGTACGCCGAGGCGCGCGCCGCCTTCCGCTTCGTGCCGCCGGAGGCCGACGTGGCGCCGGCGATCACCGACGACCTCGCCTTCCACGCCATCGCCGAGCGCGCCCCGGGCGAATGGGCCTTCCGCTTCGACCGCGCCGTGCTCTCGCTCGCCGGCGACGGCGCCGGCAACCTGCTCGACGTCGCGGCGAGCGTCGCCTGCCCACTCTGGATCGGCCGCGGCAGCGGCAGCTTCGTCACCCCGCGCGCGGAGGTCGCCGCCCTGCGCGCCCGCCGCGGCGGCGCGCTCGAGGTCCACGACTTCCCCGGCAGCCACCATTTCTTCCTCTCCCACCCACGCCTCGCCGGCGACGCGCTGCGCGCCTTCCTGGACCGCATCGACGCGTGACCGCGGCTCCGCCCGTGGCCGCAGGGCACCGTCGGGCAGGGAAGCGACGGCTCGACCGCCCCGACGGCAGCGCGTCGCAACGCGCTCACGCGAACAGCAGCGGGATCACCAGGTGGGCGGCGCAGTGGCCGACGCAGACCAGGGCCGGGCCCGGCCACAGGGCGGCGGCGCTCATGACGACGCCGGGGAAGAGGAAGCGGGTGGCGACCTGGGCGGGGACGAACGGAGCGGCGCCGGGGCCGACCTGATGCAGCGCGGCGAATGCCGTCGCCGCGAGCAGCACCGCGACCGCCGCGGCGGTGCGCGGCGGCAGGCGGCGGCGGGCGATCGCCAGCGCCGCCGGCAGCACGGCGAGGCGGATCAGCACCTCCTCGGCCAGCCCGGCGGCGAGGCCGGCCGAGAGCCCGGGGGCGGCGCTCTCCTCGGGCGGAATCATGCCCGGCAGGCGCGGTCCGACGAGCAGCCGCAGCAGCACCGCCGCGCCGATCGCCATGCCGACGCCCACCGCGGCGAGGCGCAGCGAGCGGCGCAGCGCGGGCGCGCCCGGCCAGGCGAGCAGCAGCCAGATCGGCAGGGCGGCAATCGCGGCGACGGGGATGGCGAACAGACCGAGCGTCAGGGCGATCGAGCGCACCAGCGGATCGGCGGCGCGCAGCGCGACCTCGTCGGGCGGCGCGATGAACAGCAGCAGCGCGGTGAGGAGCGCGAACGGCTGCAGCAGCGCCGCGGCCGCGGCCACCTGCTCGTGCCAGGCGCGCGCTCCGCCCATGCCGCTCAGGCGGCGCGGAACCGCGCCACCAGCGCGTCGACCTGGGCGCGCCGCGGCCCGATGGTGGCGTCGAAGGCGCGCGCGCGCTTGACGAACAGGTGCGCGTCGCACTCCCAGGTGAAGCCCATGCCGCCGTGGTTCTGCACGTTGTCGGCGGTGTTCTGCAGGTAGGCGTTGGCGCACAGCAGCTTGGCGACGGCGACCTGGAAGTCGGCATCGGCGGCGCCGTCGCGCACCGACACGGCGGCATAGGTGGTGGCGCTGCGCGCCACCTCGGCGCGCACCGCCATGTCGGCGCAACGGTGCTTCACCGCCTGGAACGAGCCGATCGGCTTGCCGAACTGCTGCCGCACCTTGGCGTACTCGACCGACATCTCGACGGTGCGGGCGATGCCGCCGACCGCCTCGGCGCAGCCGAGGACGATCGCGGCGCGGCGCAACCCGGCGCGGTCAGCCGGCAGACGGACCGCGGCGGCGTCGGCGAAAGCCACCGTGCCGACCGGATTGGTGGCATCGAGGCTGGCTTCGGCCTGCGCCGTCACGCCGGCGCCGCGCGGCACGAACAGCACGCCGGCTTCGTCGATCACCAGGAAGGCGTCGGCCAGCCCGGCGCCGAGCACGGCGCGCCGCGTGCCGGAGAGGCGGTCGCCGCTCAGTCGCAGGGGGCCGCCCCAGGGGTCGACACAGAGCGCGACCCGCAGCTCGCCGGCGCGCGCCGCCGCGGCCGCCGCGTGTCTCGACTCGCCGAGCGCCTGCGCCGCCAGCACGCTGCCCAGCCACGGACCGGGCGCCAGGACGCGGCCGAGCTCCTCGAACAGTACCATCTGCTCGGTGAGCGCGTAGTCCTCGAAGACGCCCAGGCCGGCGGCGGCGCGCCACAGCGGCGCCAGGGCGTCGCCGTCGGCGCCGCACAGCGCCCGCACCCGCGTCATCGGCAGCTCGGCATCGAGAAAGGCGCGCACCGAGTCGCGGATCGCGTCCTGTTCAGGGGTCGGCATCAGGTCCATCGCTCACTCCAGAGATCAACGCTCGCTGTCGCCTCCGCGAGCCGCGGCGCCCTCGGCGGCATCGGCGGTGGAGAGGGTCATCGGGGCAATCCGAGGATGCGGTCGCCGATGATGTTGCGCTGGATGTCCTTCGAGCCGGCGGCGATGGTCGACGAGAAGGCGATCAGGTAGTGGCTGACCCAGCTCGGCGCCGTCGCCGTGCGCGGCGTGACGCGGGCCGGGGTGCCCTCGGCGTCCCAGGCGAGAATGTCCGCGCCGAGCACCTCCATGGCGAGGGCGAAGACGCGCTGCTGCAGCTCGGAGAAGAAGAGGCGGATGAGCGACGCCTCGGCGCTCGGCATGCCGGTGCGGGCGGTGCGGCTGACGCTGCGATAGGTCATCGAGCGCAGCGCCTCGACCTCGGCGCGCAGCAGGGCGAGGCGGCGCGCCACCTCGTCGTCGGCCAGCGCCGGCCGGCCGTCGAGCAGCGGCGTGGCGCGGGCGATCTCGATGAGCTGGTCGACCAGGCGGGTCAGCTTCACCTGCTCGGCGAGGAAGGCGGTGCCGCGCTCGAAGCTGAGGGTGGCCATCGCCACCTGCCAGCCCTCGTTCATCCGGCCGACGATGTTGCGGCGCGGGATGCGCACCTCGTCGTAGAACACCTCGCAGAAGTCGCTGCCGCCGGCGATCGTCTTGATCGGGCGGATGGTGATGCCCGGGGCGTCCATCGGGCAGATCACCCAGGTGATGCCCTTGTGCTTCGGCGCCTCGGGATCGGTGCGCACCAGCAGCTCCTGGAACTGCGCGATCTGCGCGAAGCTGGTCCAGATCTTCTGGCCGCTGACCACCAGGTCGTCGCCGTCGACGACGGCGCGGGTCGACAGCGCCGCCAGGTCCGAGCCGGCGCCGGGCTCGGAGAAGCCCTGGCACCAGATGACCTCGCCGCGCAGGATGCGCGGCAGGTGGAAGGCCTTCTGCTCCTCGCTGCCGCAGGCGATCAGCGTCGGCCCGCCGTGGTTGAGGCCGACGAACAGGGTGGTCGGATCGTGGGCGCCGGAGCGGGCGAACTCCTCGTACCAGATGAGCTGCTCCATCAGCGACGCGCCGCGGCCGCCGAACTCCCTCGGCCACGAGATGCCGGCATAGCCGGCATCGAACAGCTTGCGCTGCCAGGCCATGTCGAAGGTCTTGCGCGCCTCGAGGTCGTGCTCGGGCGGCTCATGGTCGGAGCGATTGGCCTCGAGCCACGCCCGCGCCGCGGCGCGGAAGCGCTCCTCCTCGGGCGTGAAGCGGATGTCCATCGGCTGGTGCTAGCGCGGCGGCGGGGATGGGCTCAAGAGCGCGCCTCTGTGCGCCGCTCCTGTCGTGCGCCCCTCTTCACGCCCAGAGGAAGGCGCCGCCGTCGACCATGAGGGTCTGCCCGGTCAGGTAGCGGCAGGCGTCGGAGCAGAGGAAGAGGACGACCGGCGCGATGTCGTCCTCGGGATCGCCGAGGCGGTCGATGCAGCGGTCGAAAACCAGCGAACGGCCCTGGGCGGCGGCGCGCTCGACGCCCGACCTGCCGCGGTCGGACGCGGCGCCGGGGCAGAAGCAGTTGACGACGATGCCGTGCTGGCCCCACTCGCGCGCCGCGGTGCGGGTGATGGCGCGGATCGCCTCCTTCGACATCGCGTAGGCGCCGTAGCCGTGCAGGCCGACGAAGCCGGCGGCGGAGCCGACGTTGACGATCCGCCCCCAGCCCTGCGCCTTCATGTGCGGGAACACCGCCTGCATCGCCCACAGCGTGCCCATCGGGCCGGAGGCCAGGAACACGTCGGCGTCCGCCTGCGTGATCGCCTCCACCGGCGCCTGGGCGCGGAAGGTCTGGGCGTTGTTGACCAACGCGTCGACCCGGCCGAAGCGGTCGACGGTCGCCGCCACCATCGCCGCGATCGAGGCCGGCTGCTGGACGTCGCAGACCACCCCGAGCGCGTCGACGCCGAGCGCCCGCAGCTCGTCGAGCGTGCGCTGCATCCGATGCTCCTTCCACTCGGCGACGACGACCCGGGCGCCGTGGCGCCCGAGATGGCGGGCGATGCCGCGGCCGATGCCCTGCCCGGCCCCGGTGACGATGACGACCCGGTCCTTCACCCCATGCTCGGTCATGCGCGCTCCTTTGGCTGCGAGCCGGCGCAGGCTATAGCGCGGTTCGACGGCGAGGACACGGGGGCGCGCGGAGCACATGGGCGAGCACGGATACCTGGATCGCTTCCGTCTCGACGGGCGGACGGCGCTGATCACCGGCGCCAGCCGCAACATCGGCGCCGCCATCAGCCGCGCCTTCGCGGAAGCGGGCGCCGGACTGGTGATCAACGCCCGCGCCCCGGATCGGCTGGAGGCGTGCGCCGTCGCGCTGCGCGAGCGCTACGGCGTGCCGGTGCTGGCGGTCGCCGCGGACCTCTCGCGCCCCGCCGAGCGGGCGCGGCTGCTCGCCGCGGTCGCGGCGGCGGGCGTCGAGATCGACGTGCTGGTGAACAATGCCACCAGCGGCGGCCGACCGGACAGCGGGCTGGCGACCAGCGAGGCGCAGTGGCGGGAGGCCATCGAAGTCAACGTCGCGGCGCCGTTCGAGCTCTGCCGCGCCCTCATCCCCGCCATGCAGGCGCGCGGCCGCGGCGCCGTCATCAACGTCCTCAGCACCGCCGCCTTCGCCGTCGTGCCGCCGATGCTCGCCTATGGGGCGATGAAATCGGCGCTGTGGACGATGACCCGCTACCTGGCGCGCGAGTGCGCGCCGGCGGTGCGGGTCAACGCCATCTGCCCCGGCACCATCGAGGAGGGCGGCGCGCTCAAGGTGCCGAGCTGGGCGGCGCTGCTGCCGCGCACCGCGCTCAATCGCGTCGGCGACCCCGACGAGCTCGCCGGCGCGGCGCTGTTCCTCGCCTCGGACGCGGCGAGCTACACCACCGGCGAGGTGGTGTTCGTCGACGGCGGGCGCGTGCGCACCGGCTGATCGCGGCTGCCGGTCGCGATCGGGGCCGCGGCCCCGATCGTCCCCGAACGGCGGTCAGCGGGCGTGGACGCTGACGTGGTAGGGCTCGAGGGTGTCGATCGACTCGACGCTGTCGACGCCGCGCTGCCAGCGGAAGTGGGAGATGGTGACGTGGTCGGCTTCGATGTCGAGCAGGTGAAAGCCGTTGAGCTCCTGGATCGGCGTGATCGGCTCGACGTCCAGGCCGCGCGGCGGCGTGGCGAGGGTGCCGCGCGCGGCCGACGGCCAGCCGACGCCGGTGGCGGGCGTGCCGCTGATGACGCTGACGATCGGGTTGGCGCGGAAGTCGCGCGCGCCGCTGGCGTGGATGATGCCGGAGCCCTGGCCGTGGATGTCGCCGCTGACGAACAGCGGCAGCCGCGGCATCGCCGAGGCGGCGGCGAGCAGGCGGTCGTGCTGGGCCAGGAACCCGCTCGCCCACCCGGGCTTCGGCACGTCGGTGGTGAGCGCGCCGTCGACCAGGTAGTCGGGGTACCACTCGGCGTACTTGCCGGCCGTCCAACCGGGAGGATTGGACGGCAGGTGCACGAGCTGCGCCGCGGTGGCCTCGGCCATGCGCCCGTGCAACCAGCGCTCGACCGCGTCCGGCACCAGGCCGGCGTCGGGCCCGTCGGCCGGGTGCATGAACCCCTTGCAATCGTAGAGCAGGGCCTCGAGCAGCTCCCCCCAGCGCAGGGTGCCGAACGACTCGCTGACGCCGGCGGGTCGATCGGCGGCCGAGGCGCCGGGAAGGTCGAGCGGGCGCCACGGATCGGGCAGGAACTCCGGGTAGTAGAGCCACTGCGTGGCGCGCGCCAGCTCGCGGCTGAAGGCGTCGGGCGGAAACGTCGTCAGCGACGGCGTCACCTGATCGTCCTCGAAGTAGTCGTGGTCGTCGCGCAGGAAGAAGACCGGCGTGTCGCGCAGCAGGGTGCCGTACAGCGCGGCGATCTGCCCGTCGACGGCGCGCGTCAGCACCGTTTCGTTGGCGGTGCCGAGCACGGCCTGGTCGCGATCGAACACGCCGGCGATGCGTCTGGCGGTCGGCGACTGGCCGAGCAGCACCGCCGAGATGCTCGCCCGCAGATCCCAGTAGATGTGATCGCCGTTGGCCACGACGACGTCGGGCGCGTAGCGCAGGCCGCGCTGCAGGAGCCGGCGCCGGACGTCGATCGGCACGTAGAGCCCGAAGGCGTCGTGCCCGCCGGCGCACGTGTAGGCGAGGATGCGCACCCGGCGCGGCCGCGCGTTCGGCGCCGGCAGCGTCGCCAGCCGCCACGGCTCGGTGATGGCGCGCCGCCCCTCGTGCAGCGCCAGGACGTGCCGGCGCTGCGCCGCCAGCCCGCGGGCATCGAAGGCCCAGAAGCGCCCGCTGCTGTCGGTGCGAATGCCGCGCAGCCGGCGGCCGTCGAGGCGCAGCTCGGGCGCCGACGCCGGCGGCTCGTGGAACGAGACCTTGAGATACAGGCGATCGCTGCTCGCCGTGCCGAGGATGTGCGCCACCTCGCCGTCGTCGGTCGGCGACGCGCCGGGATCGGCGGCATCGCCGCAACCCGCCATCGTCATCGCCGCCGCGCTGGCGGCGAGGCGCAGAAATTCGCGGCGCTTCATGGGCAGCGACTGCACCCTGCGCCGGTCCGGGCGTGAGCGTCAAGCCGCGCCGCGCGACCGCTCCCTGCCGGCGCGCCGGGTCACCGCCCGCGCTGCAGGCCGCCGCCGGTGCGCCACATCCAGCACGAATCGGGCTGGCCGCCGGTCTGGCGGGCGGCGCTCTCGTCGGCGAACAGCGTCCAGATGTCGAGCGCGGCGAAGCACTGGATGAGCCCGGGCGCGAGCTGCAGCAGCGCGTCGCGCAGCGGCGCATCGCGCGCCGGATCGGGGAACAGGGCCAGGATGCGGGCGGTGATGCCGGCGCGCAGCGAGGCGCCACGCAGCGGCGCCCCGTCGGCGGTGCGGTCGACCCACTCGGCGTCGCGGAAGTCGACCGGCGTGCGGACGCGCTCGCGCAGCTCGAGGCTGGTGAGCGCCAGGGTCTGCATGGTGAGGGTGGCGCGGGCGACGATCTCGCGCTGCGCCGCGTAGCGGTCCATCGGCATCGCCAGCGCCGGCGCCGGCGCGAAGTGCAGGTCGTTGAGCTGCAGCGTGAACACCAGCTCGCCCATCTCCGGCTCGTAGCCGTCGACGGTGATGTCGCGGCGGAAGAGACGCTCGCCGGGGCGGCGCGGCGGCGAGCCGGCGTGCAGGCGCGCGTCCTCCGCCAGGCCCCAGCGCGCGCTCGGCCCGAGCAGGTGCGCCAGGGTGAGGATGTGCGAGCAGCCGCGCGTGCCGCCGATGGCGGCGCTCAGCCCGGGCGACCAGCCGGCGTCGAGCCCGAGGCCGGCGAGGCCGACGACACGGCCGATCTGGTCGCGGCAGCTCTCGCCGCCGGTCGCCGGCGAGGCCTCGAAGGCGACGGTGGGCATCTCGGCGTCGATCGCCGTCACCCGCGCCGCGGCGCGATCGAGCCGGCCGGCGAGGCGCATGTGGTGGATGATGCCTGGGCCCTGCAGGTCGCCGCCGACCGGCGCGAAGCCGCGCTTGCGCAGATCGAGCACGTAGGCGGCGAACGCCACCTCGGCATCCGCCGCCGCCAGGGTCACGGACAGGGCGCGGGTGTGCAGCGGATTGCCGGCGGCGGAGAGGGGCATGCGTCGTTCTGTCTCGCGGCGCCCGGCGGCGCAAGGCGTCCCGCGGCCGACCGCAGCGGCCCGGAGATGTCGCCTGGCCAAGCGGTCCCGCGATGCGGGCACTGGCGCCGCAGCGCGGCGGCGCCGGTCCTCGTCATCGACGAGCCGGATGCGCCTCGGCACAGCGCGATGATCGCCGACGTCGACGCGTTGCGCGGGCGCCATCACGCGTCAGGGGGCATCGACCGTTGGCGGCTGCCGAGGTACGCGGCGAGGGAGCGGCGGGCCGCCGCCATGCCGGCGCGCAGCGCCTCGCTGTGGAAGGCCCACAGCGAATCCGGGTCGATGCCCTTGTCGTTGTCGCCGTAGCGCGGAATCGACAGGCCGCCGGCGCCGGTCGAGAGCTGGTGGCCGCCGCCGGTGTAGAGCGTGACGACGCGGCTCGCCTCGGCGCGCAGCGGGTACTGCCAGAGAACGACCCCGTCGCGGTCGCGCAGCGCGAGATCGATCGCCATCTCGACCGTGTCGCGGCCGTTGGGCAGGCCGGTGAGCCAGAGCAGGAGGCCCGGCGCGCCGAGCAGGTACGCGGTCGTGGACGAGACGAAGCGGGTGGAGACAATGGTGCCGCCGAGCACCAGGTCGGCGTCGGGCGGCGGCGAGGCGGCGAGCTCGACGCCGTCGAACAACCGCGCCGCCGCCAGGTCGGCGGCGACGGCGCGCGCCAGGGCGTCCTCGAAGAGGTCCTCGCGCTGCGGCAGCGCGCCGCGGATCAGCCGCTCGGCGGCGCGCGATTCGTCGAGGCGCTCGTAGTCCACGGTCACCGACGGCACCAGCGGCAGCAGCAACCGGAGCGCGCTGTCGCGCGGCGCCGGGTAGACACGCGGCGGGCGGCCGTCGGCGAACGGCACCACCACCAGGCGGGTGGCGAACGGGTGCGCCGCCGGCGCGCCGAGCGGCGTATAGACGACGCGCTGCGTGGTCGTCGTGGCGCAGGCGGCGAGCAGCGCGGCCGCGACGCCGGCGGACAGGCGCCGCGCCACGGCGGGGGCCCGAGCGGTCCGTTGAAAAGCAGGCGGCGTAGCGAGGGCGGGGGATCGTGCGCCAGATCGAGGCGCCGAACCGGAGGCAAACCGGTCGGTATTGTCGAGGATTCGGCAACGAAGAGCTGGCGCACAACACCCGCCCGCGGTGGCCGACCTGCTTCTCAACGGGCTGCTATTCCGCGAAGAGGCCGTTCATTCGCTCCAGGGTGTCGAGGCACTCCTCGACCATGCCGCGGACGACGTCGCGGGCGGACATGGCGACGTTCATCTGGCCGACGACCTGGCCGACGAAGTAGGTGACCAGCGGACGCGCCGGGGAGTCGGCCTTGTGAGCGACGCGGTGGATGCGGCGCTGCGAGTCGGCGACCAGGATGCTCTGCAGCGGCATCGGCAGCGGCTGCGGGGCGCCCGGCTCCTCCCAGGCGTCGGTCCAGGCGCTGCGCAGCATGCGCGCCGGCTTGCCGGTCAGCGAGCGCGAACGCCGCGTGTCCGCCGACGAGGCGGCGAGGAACTTCTCGCGGATGGTCGGCGAGGTCTCGGACTCGTGCGTGGTCAGCCAGACCGAACCGCACCACACCCCCTCGGCGCCGAGCGCCAGCGCCGCCGCCATCTGCCGACCGCTGGCGATGCCGCCGGCGGCGAGCACCGGCGTCGGCGCCACCGCGTCGACGACCTGGGGGACGAGCACCATGGTGGCGATCTCGCCGGTGTGGCCGCCGCCCTCGGTGCCCTGGGCGATGATCAGATCGACGCCGGCCGCTTTGTGGGCCACGGCATGGTCGATGCGGCCGGCGAGCGCCGCGACCGGGATGCCGGCGGCATGCGCGCGTTCGACCAGCCAGTCCGGCGGCGTGCCGAGCGCCGAGGCGATGAGCGCCACCCGATGCGCGAAGGAGACCTCGATCAGCGGCTCCATGCTCCTGGGATCGACCCGCAGCCCGCCCATGCCGCGCGCGTCGCGATCGCTGTCGCTCGGCGGCAGCGGCGGCACGTCGTAGCGGCGCAGCACCTCCTCGATCCACTCGCGATGCGCGTCCGGCACCATCGCGCGCAGGCTGCCGCGGTCGAGCCCGCCGCTCTCGGCGCCGACGAATTTGCGCGGGATCAGCAGGTCGACGCCGAACGGCCGCCCCTTGGTCTGCTCGGCGATCCACGTGAGGTCGACGTCGAGCTGCTCCGGCGTGTGCGCCACGGCCCCGAGCACGCCGAGGCCGCCGGCATTGCTGACCGCGGCGACGACGTCGCGGCAGTGGGTGAAGGCGAGGATCGGGAAGTCGATCCCGAGCATCCGGGTGACGCGGGTGTGCACGGCGGGGTCCGATGTCGGCGACTACGACCGCGATCGCCGCCGGCGCGGCCGGCGGGTCTTGGCCCGCGGCGCCTCGTCCAGGGTCATCGGGTCTGGTCGCGTGGAGGAAGCCGAGCCGCGGGTCATGGATGACCCATACCATTGCGGACGGAGACTGCGCCACGCGAGAGCCCCGGCCGATGCGGCCTCACGCCCCGCCCCGGATTTCGCTTTTCCGGACTCCAGTCCGCTGCTAACCGGTGACCTTCGACCAGGGGAGGGAGCGATGACGAAACGCGTTTTCCGGAACGTCCGCGGCGCGGGGAGCGAGTCGGCGAAGGCGATGCCGGTCGACCGGTTCATGCGATCGCTGGAGCGCCTGCAGGCCGAGGTGGCGACGGAGAAGAACCAGGTCTGGCATCGGGTCGCCGACGGCACGCTGTCGGTCCCGCTGCTCGAGCGCCTGTGCAAGGAATATTACTTCCTCGGCAAATGGTACACGTGCGAGTTCGGCTCGATCGTCTCCAACGCGCCCGACGTCGATGCCCTCGACCTCCGGTCGAGCGAGCACTTCCAGCACTGGCTGCAGAACCTCGCCGACGAGACCGGCTACACCGGCGACGCGAACCACGTCGACATGAAGGTCTCGTGGGCGCGCGCCCTCGGCATCAGCGACGAAGAGCTGATCAGCTACCGGCCGATGCCGGAGACCGTCGGCTCCGTGTTCACGACGCTCTACTACATGCGCCGCTCGTACGAGGAGGGCCTCGCCGCCTTCGGCTGGGCGGGCGAACGCTTCGCCGCCTCCACCAACTACGCGAAGCTGATGTACGAAGGCATGCGCGACTACTACGGCCTCGACGTCGAGAACTTCCGCGTCCACGCCTATGCCGAGGAGGACCACGGCAACGCCGCCGACTTCCTCCTCCGCCAGGTGGTGCAGACCGCCGGCCAGCAGCGCCGCGTGCGCCGCGCCATCGAGCACGTCCTGCTCTGCCGCAACGCCCGCACCGCCGCCCTCAACAAGTGGCTCGACGAGCCCGGCGCGCTGCGGCCGAAGCCGTCGAAGCGCGTCAAGGTATCGAAGCGCGCGGCCTAGATGCCTGTCACCGCAGAGACGCGGAGGCGCCGAGATCCCCGAGTCGCCATGGCCATGCCGAGCTCTCCGCGCCCCTGCGTCTCTGCGGTGAGGATCGGAGGTCTTCGATGAAGAACGGGATGCTCGTCGCGGACTGCGACATGCACATTTTCGAGCCGCCGGATCTGTGGCAGCGCTACATCGATCCGGCATACCGCCACGCGGCGCCGGTGGGCCTCACCGAGATGCGGCGCGACATGCGGGTGAAGGTGAAGTCGCACGTCATCCTGCGCATGGGCGCGGTGCGGCCGGTGAACCCCAACGCGGGCGGGGCGTGGAAGGCGGAGCACGACACGCCCTACGACGAGGCCGAGCGGCGCGGCTGGGATCCGACCTCGCAGGTGCAGGCGATGGACGCCGAGGGCATCGACGTCGCGGTGCTGTTCCCCACCCGCGGCCTGTTCGTGCTCGGTCTCGACACCCCGCAGCAGATGGGCGGCGACGGCCTCGAGCCCGACTTCGCCGCCGCCATCGCCCGCGCCTACAACGACTGGATGCGCGACTTCTGCGCCGAATATCCGACGCGCATGTTCGGCTGCGGCATGGTGGCGCCCCACGACGTCGGCCAGGCGGTCGCCGAGGTCCGCCGCTGCGTGCAGGAGCTCGGCTTCAAGGCCGTGTTCCTGTCGCCCGGCACGGTGAACCGCAAGCCGTGGCATCACCGCGATTACGATCCCCTGTGGGCCGAGTGCGCGAAGCAGAACGTGCCGATCTGCTTCCACGGCGGCGGGCAGAACTTCCTCAAGCCGGACTTCTCGCTCGAGGTGCTGGACAAGCTGATGATGTGGCACACGTTCAGCCAGCCGCTCGGCATCATGGCGACGCTGGTCAGCCTCACCGCCGGCGGCGTCTTCGAGCGCTTCCCCACCCTGCGCGCCGGCCTGCTGGAGGGCAACTGCTCCTGGGCGCCCTGGCTGCTCTACCGCCTCGACGAGCACTATGAATGGCTGGGCGCCTTTGAGGCGCCGGACCTGACGATGAAGCCGTCCGCGTACTTCCGACGCAACTGCTTCCTCGCCGTCGAGGCCGACGAGGATACGGTGAGCCAGTACGTCGGCACCTTCGGCGACGACAACCTCGTCTACTCCACCGATTACCCGCACGCCGACTCGAAGTTCCCGCGCGCCGTCGAAGCCTTCACCAAGCTGCCGCTGTCGGCGGCATCGCAGAAGAAGATCCTGTGGGACAACTTCGCTCGGCTGTACGACATCACGGTGCTGGCTCCCGAGGCGCGCAGCGGCGCCCCGGCGACGGGGTGACGGCGGCGCCCCTGCGAGGGCCGTCGCGATGCCGGCGGCCCCGGCGACCGTGGCGCGAACGCAAGGCATCGCAGGCACGCGGCCTCGCGGCGCGGACGCGGCACAGGCGAGTCGCGCGACACATCGGCGGCGCGCGCATTGCTTGTTGACCCGCTCCGGGAGGGAACGGAATGGCAGCACGGGGGATGGGCGGCCTCGCGGCCAGTCTGGCGGTGCTCGCCGTGTGCGCGGCCGGCGACAGTCGCGCTCTGGCGGAGGGTCCGGCCTACCTGGTCAAGGACGTCACCGATGGCTCGGAGGCCGGGGTGTCTTCCGATCCGTCGGGCTTCGCCGACCTCGGCGGCGTCGTGCTGTTCACGGCCGAAGACCCCGAGCACGGCGTCGGACTGTGGCGGACGGACGGGCAGCCGGACGGCACCGCGCTGGTGGCCGACCTGGGGCACATGGCCGGCCGGCGCAGCGACGTCCGCGCCGCGCACCGCGGCGTGCTGTACTTCGTCGGCCCGGGCGGTCTCTGGCGCAGCGACGGCAGCGCCGCCGGCACCAGTCGGCTGACCGACATCGCCGCCATCGACCTGCTCGCCGGGCCCGATGCCCTGTATGCCTTCGGCAGCGACGACGCGCTGTGGCGGATCGCCTACGACGACGGCGTTTCCATCCGGCTCGCCGCGTTTCCCGACAGCCAGATCACCCCGTCGATGACGCTGGTCGGCGACCGGCTCTTCTTCGCCGTATCGTCAGCGGCGACCGAGGAGCTGTGGACCAGCGATGGCACCGCGGCCGGCACCCGCCCGCTGCGCGCCGTCCAGCTCACCAACCGCGAGGGCGGGAACAACCAGGCGCAGTTGTTCGCCGCCGGCGCTCAGCTCTTCTTCGTCGCCCGCGACGACGCCGGCTGGGAGCTGTGGCGCAGCGACGGCACCGAGGCGGGGACCCGGCGGGTGCGCGACATCGCTCCCGGCGCCAGCAGCGGCCTCCACTTCAACGACTACAGCGAGATGCCGCAGCCCTTCTTCGCCGCCGTCGGTGACACCCTGCTGTTCATGGCCAACGACGGCCTCAGCGGCCTCGAGCTGTGGCGCAGCGACGGCAGCGAGGCCGGCACGCAGCGGGTCGCCGACCTCGGCGCCGGCGCGCTCGGGGCCGACGGGACCAGCGGCGGCGACGACGACTCCGACGTCGCGCAGCGCACCATCGCCATGCTCCCCGCCGGCCGCCGGCTGTTCTTCACGGCGCGCCCGTCGGGCGTCGCGCTGGAGCTCTGGGAGAGCGACGGCACGGCGGCGGGCACCCGCCGGGTGGCGCGGCTGACCGACGACTGGGGCGAGTTGCAGAGCGCCGCGGCCGGCGACCGGCTCTACCTGAGCGTGCAGTCGACCCAGGGCGGCGCGCGGCTGTGGACCAGCGACGGCACCCCGTCCGGCACCACCATGGTGGCGGCGCCGTACGACTACGCCTCCGCGATGACGCCCGCCGGCGACGGCATCGTCTTCGCCGCCGCGGACGCGGTCGCCGGCACCGAGCCGTGGGCCAGCGACGGCACCGCCGCCGGCACCCGACGGCTGGTCGACATCGCCGTCGGTCGCCCGGGCCTCGACCCGAACCAGCTCACCGACGTCGCCGGCACGCTGCTGTTCGTGGCGAGCGACCCCGCGCACGGGGTGGAGCTGTGGCGCAGCGACGGCACCGCCGCCGGCACGACGCTGGTCGCCGACATCGCGCCTGGTGCGCGGTCGTCGTCCCCGCAGGAGCTGGCGGCGTCGGGCGCCACGCTCTACTTCAGCGCCGACGATGGCGTGCACGGCCGCGAGCTGTGGCGCAGCGACGGCACGGCGGCGGGCACCCACCTGGTGAAAGACATCGCCCCGCAGTCCGGCGATCCGTGGCTGTTCGTCCCCGACGGCCGCGGCGGCGTCTTCTTCTTCGCCTCGCAGCCTGAGACCGGCTACGAGCCGTGGCACAGCGACGGCACGACCGCCGGCACCCGCCTGGTGCGCGACATCCGCCCCGGCCCGGAGGGATCGCTGCCCTACACCCCAGCGCCGGCGCTTCTCGGCCCGACGCTGCTGTTCAACGCCGACGACGGCGAGCACGGGGCCGAGCTGTGGCGCAGCGACGGCACCGCGGCGGGAACGACGCTGGTGGCCGACCTCCTCCCCGGCGAGGCGGGGGCCGATCCCGAGTGGTTCACCCCGTTGAACGACGCGATGGTCTTCTTCGCCGTCAATCCGTCGCGCGACCGCAGCCTGTGGCGCAGCGACGGCACCAGCGCCGGGACGGTGCGCCTCGCCGACGTGGGAACACTCGTGGGCCGAGCGGCGGTGGCCGAGGGACGGATGTTGTTTGCGACCGAGACGTACGTTGGACGCCACAATCGCGTCCACCTCTGGGAGAGCGACGGCACCGCGACCGGCACCTTCCCCGTACCCGTCCCGCGCCTCGATCGCGCCACCACTGCCGCGGCCGGGAACGGCCTGTTCGCGATCCTCGACACCTACTTCCCGAAGCTCTACCGGCTCGACTGCGGCGTGCTGATGGAATCGCCCAATCCGCTCTTCGATCTCGTCGGTCTCGGGGATCGCGTCCTGTTCACCTCGGCTCCCGACGTCGGCTACGGCACGCGCCTGTGGACCAGCGACGGCAGCGCCGCCGGCACCGTGCCCCTGCAGGATCTGCTGACGGTGCCGGAGGGCCTCCGCTACCGCCGGACGCCGGCGCCGGAGCTCACGCGCGCCGGCGATCGGGTGTTCTTCGTCGGCGACTTCGGCACCAGCGGGCGCGAGCTGTGGGCGCTGCCGCTGGCGGCGCTGCCGGTGGTCGATGCGCCGACCTGCCCGGCGCTGCCAACGCCGACGCCGCGTCGCACGGCGGCGCCGTTCGAGTGCCCCGGCGGCGACGAGGAATGCACGGTGCTGGCGCTCGACGCGGTCGCCGCCGAGGCGGGCGGCACCACGACCATCACGGCACTCCTGCGGGCGACCGACGCGCCGATCGCCGGCATCCAGAACGACCTCGCGTTCCCGGACGGCATCACGGTCCCCGCCCGCGACGACGGCGCGCCGGATTGCGCGGTCGATCCGGGCATCGACAAGGAGGCGACCAGCTTCGCCTTCCAGCCACCCGGCTGCGCACCCGGCGCGACCTGCACCGGCCTGCGCGCGATCGTCATCTCCTTCGGCAACGCCGATCCGATCCCCGACGGCGCCGCCCTGTACACCTGCGCCCTGCACGTCGCGGCCGGCGCCGAACCGGGAACCCATCGCCTCGCCCTCTCCAACCTCGGCGCCTCCGATCCCGACGGGCTCGCGGTGCCGCTGAGCGGCATCGACGGCACCATCGTGGTCCGCGAGGGATCGGGCAGCCGACCGTCCACCGGCGACGCGTCCGGCAGCGGCGGGTGTCAGGCCGCGCGCGGCGCCGCGCCGGCGTCGGCGCTGTCGCTGCTGCCGCTGGCTCTTCTCTGGTTGCGCCGCCGGCACGGGTAGGGTCGCGGCCGGGGTCATCCCGCTTTTCCGGACCGCGGTCCGCTGCTAACCGGTCGGCCTGGGAGGACGCCCGGGTATGCAGATCGTAGACGCAGACGGACACGTCGCCGAGGGATCGACGCTGGCGCTGGAAGCGATGAAGCGCTGGCCGCAGCACATCGCGCTGCGCACCGACGGCCGCCCCAGCCTGATGATCGAGGGCCGGCACTATCCCGAGGACTCGGGGCCGGGCGCCGGCTGTCCGCCGGAGCACGGGCTCAGCGTGGTCGAGGGGATCAACTGGTCGAGCGCCGCCGGGGTGCTGGGCGACGCCGATCGCGACCACATCGACACCATGGTGCTCTATCCGAGCTTCGGCCTCTGCGCCCCGAGCATCGAGGATCCCGAGTTCGCCGCCGGCTTCGCGCGCCTCTACAACCAGTGGATCGCCGACTACTGCAAGGACACCAAGGGCCGCCTGCGCGGCGTGGCGGTGACGCCGCTGGAGCACGGCGCGGTGGCGATCGACATCATGCGCGAGGCGCGCGCGCTCGGGCTGGTGGCGACGATGATCCCGCCGGCGCTGAAGACGCGCAACCTCGACCACCTCGACCTCGATCCGTTCTACGCCGCCGCCGCCGAGCTCGACATGCCGCTCGGCGTCCACGGCGCGCCCGGCATCCACCTGCCGAAGATCGGCGTCGACCGCTTCACCAACTACATCCAGGTGCACTGCATCAGCTTCCCCTTCGACCAGATGACGGCGATGACCGCGCTGGTCTCGGGCGGCGTCTTCGACCGCCACCCGACGCTGCGCGTCGCCTTCCTCGAGGCCGGCGTCGGCTGGGTGCCGTTCTTCCTCGACCGCCTGCACGAGCACTACGAGAAGCGCGGCGACTGGATCCCCAACGGCTGGCGCCGCGATCCGCTCGAGTACCTGAAGGCGGGCAACATCTACGTGAGCTGCGAGCCCGAGGAGCCGATCCTGCCCGGCGTCATCGACGTCCTCGGCGACGACTTCATCATGTTCGCGAGCGACTACCCGCACTGGGACGGCGACTGGCCGGAGAGCACCAAGCACCTGCGCAGCCGCGGCGACATCAGCGACGCGTCGCGGCGCAAGATCGGCGGCGACAACGCGCAGCGGTTCTATGGGTTGGGATGAGAAGAAGCCTCGATGCAACGACGTCATGTTCCCCTCCTCGGCGCGGCGGTAGAGAGGTCCTGATGGCGCAACCCGCCAACATCCTCCGCCAGAAGCGCTTCACCGCGCGCGATCTCTGGCGGATGCCGGACGACGGCAACCGCTACGAGATCATCGACGGGGAGGTGTTCGTGACCCCCGCTCCCTACGTCAGCCATCAGGAGGTGCTGGCGAACCTGAACGACGTCCTCCGCCACCATGTGCGCAGGCATCGGCTCGGTCTCCTGCTCTTCGCCCCAGTTGGCGTCGTGCTCGAGCCGCTGAGCGGGGTCGAGCCAGATCTGATCTTCGTCGCACATGCGCGGCGCGCGATCGTGCAGAGCAAGGGCATCTTCGGTCCGCCCGACCTGGCAGCCGAGATCCTGTCGCCGTCGACGGCGGCGCGGGACCGCGGCCGCAAGAAGGCGCTCTACGCCCGCACCGGCGTCGCCCACTACTGGATGGTCGACCCGCGCGCGGGGACGCTCGTCGCGCTGCGCTTGCAAGGGGACGCCTACGCCGTCGAGGCCGAGGTGGGTCCGCGCGGCACCTTCAAGCCGTCGTTGTTCCCCGGCCTCGCCATCCGCATGCGCGACCTGCTGCGACGCACGACCGACTGACCGGCGGGCGCGACCTGCGGCCACGAGGGCCGCGGCTACGGCTCGAGCACCACCTTGATGGCGCCGGCCTTGCGGTCGCGGGCGATGGCGAAGGCCTCGGGCGCCGCGTCGAGCGGCAGGCGATGGGTGATGACGGCGCCGGGGATCTCCGGGTTGTCAGCGAGCAGCGCCGCCGCCGCCTCGATGTCGCGGCCGGCGGCGTGCCGCCCGTACATGCTCGACGGCTGGATGCGCAGCTCCTTCATCATCAGCGGCAGGCCCGGCAGCCCGAGCGGCGCCCAGTAGACCGAGAGCAGCACCAGGGTCGCGCCCGGCCGGGCAACCTCGGTGATGCGCTGCAGCGCGCTGTCGCTGCCGGCGCACTCGACGACGACGTCGTACTCGCCGTCGATCGGCGTCGCGCCGAGGCGCTCGCCGGCCTCGCGCTGCCGATCGTAGCGCGCCTCCAGCGACACCTCGGCGCCGGCGAAGCGGGCGGCGGCGACGGCGCAGAGGCCGATCGAGCCGCCGCCGACCACGGCGACGCGCTGGCCGCCGCGCAGGCCGATCATGCGGAAGCCGTGCACCGCGACGGCCAGCGGCTCGACCAGGCTGGCGTCGCGGATCGCGACGCCGCTGGGCAGCGGCACCAGGCAGCGCCGCGGCACGATCAGCTCCTCCGCCATGCCGCCGTCGCGCATGATGCCGAAGATCATCTGCGGCGCCGAGCGGCAGAGGTTGTAGTCGCCGGCGCGGCAGAATTCACAGCTCTCGCAGGGCGCCAGCGGCTCGATCGCCACCGGCCGGCCGTCGGGCAGCTCGCCCGCCAGCTCGTGCCCCAGCGTCACCCCCATCGTCGCCCCGTGCTCGATCATGTGCAGATCGGAGCCGCAGATCCCGGCCGCCCTGATCTTCACCCGCACCCCGTCCCCGTTGGGCGGCGGCACATCGACCACGCAGACAGACCCGTTCTCCACTCGAACAGCGCGCATGGCGGGTGCAAATCAGAGCCGGCGAACCGCAGTCAAACCCAGACGATTTCACCGCAGAGACACAGAGAAGCGGCGGATGCGGATGCGAGTCCGGCGCCGCCGCGTCTCTGCGTCTCGGCGGTGAAATCTTCCGGGGTCGCCCCGCATCCCACGCCCATGTTCCACTTGCCCCCCCGCACCGGACCCACCTATCCTCGCCCACGCCGATGAGCGCCGAACGCGAACGCCTGAATCAGGACGGCGCCAACTGGAAGCGTTGGGGGCCGTACCTGTCGGAACGCGCCTGGGGCACGGTGCGCGAGGACTACAGCGCGGGCGGCACGGCCTGGGAATACTTCCCGCACGACCACGCGCGCTCGCGGGTCTACCGCTGGAACGAGGACGGCCTCGCCGGCTGGTGCGACGACGAGCAGCGGCTGTGCTTCGCCCTCGCCCTGTGGAACGGCCGCGACCCGATCCTCAAGGAACGCCTCTTCGGCCTCACCGGCAACCAGGGCAATCACGGCGAGGACGTCAAGGAGTACTACTACTATCTCGACGCCACCCCGACGCACTCGTGGATGCGCTGGCTCTACAAGTACCCGCACGCCGCCTACCCGTACGAGCAGTTGCTGGCGGAGAACGCGCGCCGCGGCAAGGAGGACTTCGAGTACGAGCTGCTCGACACCGGCATCTTCGCCGAGGACCGCTACTTCGACGTGTTCGTCGAGTACGCCAAGGCCGGACCCGACGATGTCTGCATCCGCATCACGGTCGAGAACCGCGGCCCCGAGCCGGCAACCATCCACCTGCTGCCGACCCTGTGGTTCCGCAACACCTGGGCCTGGGGCTACGACGACCGCCGTCCGACCCTGAGCGGGCTGCCGAAGACACGCCCCGGCGTCTGCGCCGTGCACGCCCGCCATCATTCGCTGGGCGACTACGTGCTCTATGCCGAAGCGGCAGATGGGCTGCTCTTCACCGAGAACGAGACCAACGCGGCGCGCCTGTTCGGCGGCGCCAACCCCACGCCGTACGTGAAGGACGCCTTCCACGAGCGCGTCGTGCACGGCCGCCAGGCGGGGGTGAATCCCGAACCGCACGGCACCAAGGCGGCGGCGTGGTACGAGCGCATGATCGCCGGCGGCGGCAGCGCCGTCATCCGCCTCCGCCTCTGCCGCAGCGAACACGACGGGCAGCCGCGGCGGACGCCGTTCGTGGATTTCGACGCCACCTGCGCGCAACGCCTGCGCGAGGCCGACGAGCTCTACGCCGAGCTGGAGCCGGAGGCGATGGACGCCGACCAGCGGCTGATCCACCGCCAGGCGCTCGCCGGCCTGTTGTGGACGAAGCAGTTCTACCACTACAACGTGCAGGAGTGGCTGGACGGCGATCCCGCCCAGCCGCCGCCGCCGCCGGAACGCAAGCACGGCCGCAACCACCAGTGGGCGCACCTCAACAACGCCGACATCATCTCGATGCCGGACAAGTGGGAGTACCCGTGGTACGCGGCCTGGGACCTCGCCTTCCACTGCATCCCGCTGGCCCTGCTCGACCCGGCGTTCGCCAAGGAGCAGCTCCTCCTGCTGGGCCGCGAGTGGTACCAACACCCGAACGGCCAGATCCCCGCCTACGAGTGGGCGTTCGGCGACGTGAACCCGCCCGTGTACGCCTGGGCCGCCTACCGCGTCTACAAGATCTGCGAGAAGCGCAGCGGCAGCGGCGACCTCGCGTTCCTCGAGCGGGTCTTCCACAAGCTGCTGCTGAACTTCACCTGGTGGGTGAACCGAAAGGACGCCGAGGGCAACAACGTCTTCGAGGGCGGCTTCCTCGGCCTCGACAACATCGGCAGCTTCGATCGCAACGCGCCGCTGCCCAACGGCGGCTACCTCGAACAGAGCGACGGCACGAGCTGGATGGGCGTCTTCTCGCTCAACCTGATGGCCATCGCGCTCGAGCTGGCGCAGCACAATCCGGTGTACGAGGACATCGCCACCAAGTTCTTCGAGCACTTCCTCTACATCGCCGGCGCCATGAACAACATGGGCTCGGACGGCATCTCGCTGTGGGACGACACGGACGAGTTCTTCTACGACATCCTCCACCACGCCGACGGCCGCCGCGAACGCCTGAAGGCGCGCTCGCTGGTCGGCCTGACCCCGCTCTTCGCGGTGGCGACGATCGAGCCGGAGATGCTCGCCAAGGTGCCGAATTTCACGCTGCGGCTCGAGTGGTTCCTCGAGCACCGGCCCGACCTCGCCAGCCTGGTGTCGCGCTGGCACGAGCCCGGCGTCGGCGAGCGCCGCCTCGTCGCCCTGGTGCGCGGCCACCGCATGAAGGCGCTGCTCAAGCGGATGCTCGACCCGGCCGAGTTCTACAGCGATCACGGCGTGCGCGCGGTCAGCAAGTACCACGAGCGCCATCCCTTCGTGCTCGCCGTCGACGGCGACGAGCACATCCTGCGCTACGAGCCGGCGGAATCGCGCAGCGGCCTGTTCGGCGGCAACTCCAACTGGCGCGGCCCGGTGTGGATGCCGATGAACTACCTGCTGGTCGAGGCGCTGCAGCAGTTCCACCACTACTACGGCGACGACTTCACGGTGGAGTGCCCCGTGGGCTCCGGCCGCCACCTGACGCTCGACGAGGTCGCCGACGATCTCTCGCAGCGCCTGATCTCGCTGTTCACCCGCGACGCCAACGGCCAGCGGCCGGTGTTCGGCGGCCAGCCGACCCTGCAGCACGATCCGCAGTGGCGCGACTACGTCCTCTTCTACGAGTACTTCCACGGCGACAACGGCGCCGGCCTCGGCGCCAGCCACCAGACCGGCTGGACGGCGCTGGTCGCCAAGCTGCTGCAACAGCAGGCCTTCAAGCAGCTCGCCCGCAAGGCGGCGTGAGCGGACGAGACGGTCGGGCGCGCGCCGGCGTCGCCCGGGCCCGACCATGCTGCGCGACGGCGACGGGACCCGATTGACACGGCGCCCGACAGCCGGCCTTCTGGGGGCCGTGCGATGCGCCCTCGCCATGCTCCTCGTCGGCACCGCGGCGCTGGCCACCGTGCCGGCGGCGCCGGCGCCGGTGCCGGCGACGGCGGCGCAGGTGCTGGACGCCGTGAAGGCGGCCGACGCCAGGGTCGTGGTGGTCAACGTCTGGGCCACCTGGTGCATCCCGTGCCGCGAGGAGATGCCCGACCTGCTGCGGCTGCGGCGCGCCTACCGGGACCGCGGCGTGGCGCTGCTGCTGGTGTCCGGCGACTTCGCCGCCGAGCGGGAACAGGCGGCGGCGTTCCTCGGCGAGCAGGGCGTCGACTTCCCCACCTACATCAAGACCGGCGACGACATGGCGTTCATCAACGCCCTCGATCCCCAGTGGTCGGGCGCGCTGCCGGCCACCTTCATCTTCGACGACCAGGGCCGCCTGCGGCACGCGCTGCTCGGCAAGTCGTCCTACGCACAGCTCGAGGCCAAGGTCCTCGACGTGCTCAACGCTGCGCCCGGAGGATGAGATGACCGTCCGCTCCCTGCTCGTCGTTGGACTGCTGTTCGCCGCCCCCGCGGCGGCGCTCGACCTCGGCGCCACCGCGCCCAAGGCCGACGTGAAGATGCGGAGCGTCGATGGCCCCGCCGTGAGCATCGCCGAGATCGCCGGCACGAAGGGCACGCTGGTGATCTTCACCTGCAACCACTGTCCCTGGGCGAAGGCCTGGGAGCAGCGCATCGCGACCCTCGGCAACACCTACGGCAAGCGCGGCATCGGGGTCATCGCCATCAACGCCAACGACCCCGCCGCCTACGCCGACGACAGCTACGACGGCATGGTGGCGCGCGCCAGGGCGCTGGGACTGCAGTTCCCGTACGTGGTCGACAGCGGCTCCACGGTCGCCCGCGCCTTCGCCGCCGAGCGCACGCCGGAGGCGTTCCTCTTCGACGCCCAGGGCCGGCTCGTCTACCACGGCACCATCGACGACAACGCCGAGCACGCCGACCAGGTGAAGGAGGCCTACCTGGCCAACGCCCTGGAGGCCGTGGCCAGCGGCCAGCCCGTGGCGGTGAAGGAAACCAAGGCCCTGGGCTGCACGATCAAGTACTACGGGAGCTGACCTGGGCCGCGCCCCCGCGCGGTCGCGCGCTGCCGGCGCATCAGACCGGCGCGCGAGCGGTCCCGAGGTGCGCGCGACGAGGCACCGGTGGCGATCGAGCGTGTCGCGCGGCCGCGCCGGAGCGCGGCCCTCCAGGTTGCTCCGCCAGTGTGGTATCTCGACGCGCGAGGAGAGCGTGGATGACGATGCAGATCGGACCGACGGCGTTCGTGATCTTCGGGGGTGGCGGGGACCTCACCTGGCGGAAGCTGATCCCGGCCCTCTACAACCTCTGGCTCGACCAGTGGCTGACCGAACCGTTCAGGATCTTCTGCATCGACGGCAAGCCGAACGATGCGGCGACGTTCATCCAGCATCTGCGCGACGGCATCGACGCCTTCTCGCGCCAGGGCAAGGCGGAGGATGCCGCCTGGCAGCGCTTCAGCGGCAACATCCAGTACGTCCAGGCCGACTTCAATGACCCCGCGCCGTACGCGGCGCTCGCCACCAAGCTCGATCAGCTCGACGAACAGTGGAAGGTGCGGGCGACGCGCCTCTTCTATCTCTCCACGCCACCGACGGTGGTGCAGATGATCGCCACCCACCTGCAGCAGTCGGGCCTGACCGAGGACAAGGTACGGGCGCGGGTCGTCTGCGAGAAGCCGTTCGGACACGACCTCGAGAGCGCGCAGGCGCTCAACGGCTTCCTGATGGGCCTCTTCGACGAGCGCCAGGTCTACCGCATCGACCACTACCTCGGGAAAGAGACCGTCCAGAACCTGCTCGCCTTCCGCTTCGCCAACGGCATCCAGGAGCCGCTGTGGAACCGCCGCTACATCGACTCGGTGCAGATCACGGTCGCCGAAGCGGTGGGCGTCGAGCACCGCGGCGGCTACTACGATCAGTCCGGCGCGCTGCGGGACATGATCCAGAACCATCTGCTGCAGCTCCTCTGCCTGGTGGCGATGGAGCCGCCGGTGTCGTTCGAGGCCGACGAGCTGCGCAACAAGAAGGTCGACGTGCTGCACGCCATCCGGCCGATCGACCGCGACGAGCTGTCGCGCCACGCCGTGCGCGGCCAGTACGGCCCCGGCACGATCGACGGCCAGCGCGTCGTCGGCTACCGCGAGGAGCCGGGCGTGAATCCGAAGTCCACCACCGAGACCTTCGTCGCCCTCAAGCTGCAGGTCGACAACTGGCGCTGGCAGGACGTGCCGTTCTACCTGCGCACCGGCAAGCACCTCCCCGGTCAGGCGTCGGAGATCTGCATCACCTTCCGGCCGGTGCCGCACATGGCCTTCCCGCCCGAGCAGGTGGCGGAGATCGAGCCCAACCGCCTCTACCTGCAGATCCAGCCGGAGCAGGCGATCGTCGAGTCGTTCCAGGCCAAGTATCCGGGGCCGACGATGCGCCTGACCACGGTCGAGACCCGCTTCTCCTATGCCTCGTTCAACGAGCCGACGCCGGAGGCGTACGAGACCCTGCTGCTCGACGTCATGCGCGGCGACGCGACGCTGTTCATGCGCGGCGACCAGGTCGAGGCGGCGTGGAAAGTCGTGATGCCGATCCTCGACTACTGGCAGCACCAGGGGCCGCAGATCGCGATGTACCCCGCCGGCACCTGGGGTCCGGAGGCGTCGAATCAGATGCTGGCGCGCGACGGACGGGTGTGGGTCGAACCCAAGTCGCTGCAGGGTTGATCCGCGCCGCGGCGACGCCGACGGGCGGAGGCGGGCGAATGCGATACGGCGTCGGCGACGCCAGCGCGGCCGGGCACGCGGCGGTGGTGCTCTCGGCGCGCGACGCCGACCTGCACGCGACCTTCGTGCCGTCGCTGGGGATGATCGGCTGCTCGCTGCGCCACCGCGGCGACGAGCTGCTCGGACAGCGCGGCGGCCTCGCCCGCTATGCGGCGAGCGGCTCGACGATGGGCATCCCGCTGCTCCATCCGTGGGCCAACCGCCTGGCCGGCACCGCCTACCGCATCGGTGACCGCGCGGTGGCGATCGATGCCGCCAACCCGCGCCTGCACCGCGACGGCAACGGCCTGCCGATGCACGGCCTGCTCGCCGCGCATCCGGGCTGGCGGATCGACGACCGCGGCGCCGGCGCCGGCGGCGCCCGGCTGGCCGCGACGCTCGACTTCGCCGCCGATCCGGAGCTGCTCGCCGCCTTTCCCTTCCCGCACACCCTGACCATCGCCGTCACCCTGCGCGAGCGGACGCTGGAGATCGCGACCACGCTGCGCCCCACCGGCGACGTCGCGGTGCCGATCGCCTTCGGCTTCCACCCCTACCTCACGTTGCCCGGCGCCGATCGCGCCACCTGGCTGCTGCAGGCGCCGGTTCGCCGCCGCGCCGTGCTCGACGCGCGCGGCATCCCGACCGGCGCCAGCGCGCCCGGCGCCATCGCCGACGGCCCGCTCGGCGCCCGCACGTTCGACGATCTCTTCCCCGCGCTCGACGCGCCGACGCGATTCGCCATCAGCGGCGGCAGCCGCCGCCTCACCGTCGCCTTCGACGCCGGTTATCCCTGCGCCCAGATCTTCGCCCCGCCCGGCGAACCGGTGATCTGCTTCGAGCCGATGACGGCGCCGACCAACGCGCTGCTGAGCGGCGACGGCTTGCGGCAGGTCGCCCCCGGCGACGTCTTCACCGCCGCCTTCGCCATCGAAGCGCAGGAGTGCGGCGCGGCGGCGCCCCACTCCTGACCTCGATACGACACAACACCCTCACCACGGAGGCATGGAGACACGGAGGGTGCAGCGTCGGAAGGGCGGGTGGGTGCGATCCCCCTGGCCATGCTGATGGCGTTGGGGATCTCGCCCCCGAACCCTCTCTTGTCCGGGTTCTCCGTGTCTCCGTGCCTCCGTGGTGAAGTGTCTTCGTCACATCAACGCTGACGCGGCGGCCAGTCGCTGTTCGACAGCGACGCCAGGGCCAGCACCAGCGCCTGCGTGCCGCTGCGGCCGTGACCCTGCGCCTGCAGCGCCACGTAGAGGCTCTCCGCCAGGGCCAGCCCGGGCAGCGCCAGCCGCATGCGCCGCGCCTCGGCGAGGGCGATGCCCATGTCCTTGACGAAGTGGTCGACGAAGAAACCGGGAGCGAAGTCGCCGGCCAGGACGCGCGGCACGTAGGTCGTCAGGCCGAACGAGCTGGCGGCGCCGCCCGACACCGAGGCCAGCACCGTCGCCAGATCGAGGCCCGCGCGGTGCGCGTACAGCAGGCCCTCGGCGATCGCCACCATGTTGCTGGCGATGAGGATCTGGTTGACCATCTTGGCGTGCTGGCCGCTCCCCGCCGGCCCCTGCCGCACGATGGTCGTGCCCAGGCACGCGAGCAGCGGCCGCACGCGCGCGAGCGCCGCCTCCTCGCCGCCGACCATGATCGACAGCCGCGCCTCGCGTGCCCCGACGTCGCCGCCGGACACCGGGGCGTCGAGGCTGGCGACGCCGCGCGCCCGCGCCGCCGCTTCGATCTCTCGCGCCAACGCCGGCTCGCTGGTGGTCATGTCGACCAGCACCGCCCCGGCGGCCGCGCCGGCGAGCGTCCCGTCCGCCCCGAGCACCACCTCGCGCACGTCGTCCGGGAAGCCGACCATGGTGAACACCACGTCCGACTGCGCGGCGACGGCGCGCGGCGAAGCCGCCCAGCGCGCCCCGCGCGCCAGCAGCGGCGCGGCGCGCTCGGCGGTGCGGGTGAACACGGTCACCGCATGGCCGCGCGCCACCAGATGCCCACACATCGCCGCGCCCATCACGCCCGTGCCGATCCACCCGATCCGCGGACCGCCGGTCTCCGCCGTCATCGCTCGCCTCCTCTTCGCCTCGTCGTGCGCCATGCGGCACGCGCCGTCCGGCCCCCGGCCGCCGCGCGGCTCACGGCCGGAGGCGGCGTTCGATCTCGCGCAGGTTCTCGGCCGGGCCCATCAACACCAGGCGGTCGCCGGCCTCGATGCGGGTGTCAGCGGTCGGATTGAACTGCATGGTGTCGTTGGGCTTCTTGATCGCGATCACGATCAGTCCGAGCTGCTCGCGCAATCCCGACTCCTGCACGGTCCGGTCGGCGCAGAAGGTCTGCGCGCCGACCGCCACCTCCTCGATCTGCAGCTCCAGATTCCGGTAATGGGTAGCGAGGTCGATGACGTCGAGCACCGCCGGACGGAGCAGCGCGTGCGCCATGCGGTGGCCGCTGATGGCGTAGGGCAGGACGACGCGGTTGGCGCCGGCGTGCAGCAGCTTGCGCTCGCTGCGCTCGTCCTCGGCGCGGGCGACGATGGTGAGCTGCGGGTTGAGCTCGCGCGCGGTGAGCACGACGTAGACGTTGGCGGCGTCGGTGGACAGCGCCGCCACCAGGCCTTGGGCGCGGGCGATGCCGGCGGCGCGCAGGATGTCGTCTTCGCTGGCGTCGCCGGCGAGCGACAGGTGCCCTTCGTCCTCGGCGTGGCGCAGCGCCTCGGCATCGCGGTCGATGACCACGAAGGGCGCCGGCTTCGCCGCCAGCTCGCGGCACACCGACCGCCCCATGCGGCCGAAGCCGCAGACGATGACATGGCCCGACATGCGGGCGATCTGTCGTTCCACTCTTCGCCTCCCGAAGCCGCGTCGCAGCTCTCCCTCGATCAGGTCGCGCGCCACCATCGAGGCGCTGTAGAAGACGATCCCGACGCCGCTGATGATCAGGGCGATCGTGAAGAGCTGCCCCGCCGTGCCGAGCGGCGCCACTTCGCGAAAGCCGACGGTGCTGATGGTCGTCACCGTCATGTACAGCGCCTCGATGAAGCCCAGCCCGGTGAGCGCCATGTAGCCGACCACGCCCACGGCGACCACCACCGAAAGGGCGATCGCGGCCCGGAGCAGGGAAGAGCGGGACATCACGCGCGGTGCTTTAGTGAACCACGCGGCGGCCTGCCAGCGGCCGCCACCCGCGCATCCCCCGTGCATCTCGCGTTGACCCTGCCACCGGCGCCGGCTAGCGTCCCCCCTGGAGGACGCAGGCATGGATCGCGACCAGACCGCCAGCGGCGCCGGGGCCGCCACCGACATCGACACCATCCTCGCCAGTTACGACATCCACTACGCGTGGAACTACGGCTCGGTGAAGGAGGGGCTGCGCGACCTCTACGAGAAAGCCAAGCGCGACCAGTGGAACGGCAGCGTGCAGCTCGACTGGAGCACGCCGGTCGATCCGGAGGGCGAGATCATCCCGCAGGTGTACAACCCGCTGGAGGACTACGCGCCGTTCCAGAAGCTGGACGAGAAGCGGCAGAGGGAATTCCGCCACGCCACCATCTCCCTGCAGCTCTCGCAGTTCATGCACGGCGAGCAGGGCGCGCTGATCGTCGCCTCGCAGCTCACCGGCGCCGTGCCGTGGATGGACGCCAAGTACTACGCCGCGACGCAGACCATGGACGAGGCGCGCCACGTCGAGGTGTTCGCCCGCTACCTGCGCGACAAGCTCGAGTGGGAGTGGCCGATCAACCCCAACCTCAAGCAGCTCCTCGACCTGATCATCACCGACAGCCGCTGGGACATGAAGTACCTGGGCATGCAGATCCTGGTCGAGGGCCTGGCGATGGCCGCCTTCTCCAGCATGTACCAGATGGCGGTCGAGCCGCTGGTGCGCGACGTCGTCCACTACGTGATGAAGGACGAATCGCGCCACGTCGCCTTCGGCGTCATCTCGCTGCGCAACTACTACACCGACATGGCGGAGACCGAGCGGCGGGAGCGCGAGCAGTTCGTCGTCGAGGCCTGCCACCTGATGCGCGACCGCCTGGTCGGCGACGAGATCGCCACCCACTTCGGCTGGCCGCGCGAGACGGTGCGCCAGAAGGTCCTCGATTCGCCGGTGATGAAGATGTTCCGCCAGTCGCTGTTCGCCCGCGTCGTGCCGAACATCAAGAAGCTCGGCCTCCTGACGCCGTTCGTGCGCAAGGGCTTCGAGGACCTGGAGATCATCCAGTTCGAGAACTACGACGCCGAGGCGGCGGACCGCGAGATCGGACTCGCCTAGCCCGCCGGCACGCGGAGGGCCGCACGGGAGATCCCGTTGTGCCCGCCGCGTGCCGCCGCGGTTCACTCCAGTCCGAAGTGCCGCCGCGCCTCCTCGGCGATGGCGCGGCCGATGGGGAGCGAGGCGGTGGCGGCCGGTGACGGGGCGTTGAGCACGTGCACCACCCCGCCGAGCACCTGGATCGAGAAGTCGTCGACCAGGGATCCGCTGGGATCGATCGCCTGGGCGCGCACGCCGGCCTCGGCCGGGCGCAGGTCGTCCGGGCGTAGGTCGGGCAGCAGGCGTTGCAGGGCCTTGACGAAGGCCGCCTTGCTGAACGAGCGGTAGAACTCGCCGGCGCCGGTGCGCCAGTACCTGCCGGCGAGCTTCCAGAAGCCGCCATAGCCGAGCGTCTGCCAGGCCTCGCGCAGGTCGAAATCGGTCTTGCGGTAGCCCTCGCGCTTGAAGCTGAGCACGGCGTTCGGCCCGGCCTCGACGCCGCCCTTCACCATGCGGGTGAAATGCACGCCGAGGAACGGAAAGGCCGGGTCGGGAACCGGATAGATGAGCGCCTTCACCAGCGACTCTCGCTCGTTCACCAGCTCGTAGTACTCGCCGCGAAACGGGATGATCCGCACCGGCGGTGTCGTGCCGGCCAGCCGCGCCATCAGGTCCGAATGCAGGCCGGCGCAGTTGATGACGTGCGCGGCACGCTCGCTGCCGGCGGTGGTCTCGACGATCCACTCGCCGCCGTCACGGCGCAGGCCGATCACGCGGGCGCCGGCGCGCACCTCCCCGCCGCGCTCGCGCACGATCGCGGCATAGCGCTCGGCGACGCCGACGTAGTCGATGATGCCGGTCGACGCCACCGCCAGCGCCTGCGACCCGGCCGCGTGCGGCTCGATCTCGCGCAGGCGCTCCGGGCCGATCATCTCCAGGCCGGGGACGCCGTTGGCGGTGCCGCGGCGGTGCAGCTCGGCGAGACGCGGCAGCTCGTCGGGCCGGGTCGCCACCACCACCTTGCCGCAGATCTCGTGCGCGATGCCGTGAGCGCGCGCGAATTCGACCATCTCGCGCGCCCCCTGCACCGTGAAGCGCGCCTTCAGCGAGCCGGGTTTGTAGTAGATGCCGGAGTGGATGACGCCGCTGTTGTGCCCGGTCTGATGCCGTGCCAGCGCCGGCTCCTTCTCGAGCACGATCGGCCGCGCCGGCCGCTCCGCCTCGACCAGCGCCTTGGCGGTCGCCAGCCCGACGATGCCGCCGCCGATGATGACGACCCGTGGTTCCGTGGACATGGAACGGCAGGAATAGGCGATGCGCGACAGCCGGGCAACGCTTGCGCCGTGCTCCGGCGCGACCGGCCGGGCGCGCGGCGACGCGCCCGGGGACCGGCGCCTCAGTAGTCCTCGCGGCCCGGCGCCTCGACGGTGAACGCCGGCTCGCGGCGCCCTCGCCAGCGGCGGATCATCAGCCAGCCGCCGAGCATGCCGCCGAGGTGGGCGAAGTGGGCGACCCCGGCCTGCGTGCCGGTGACGCCGAGATAGAGCTCGAGCGCGCCGTAGAGGGTGACGAAGAGCCACGCCGGCATGGGGATCGGCGGGATGAGCAGCATCACTCGCTGGCGCGGGAAGTACATCGCGAAGGCGAGCAGGATGCCGAAGACGCCGCCCGAGGCGCCGATCGTCGGATACGGACTGGCGATCAGGGCATCGACGGCGACCTGGGCGAGCGCGGCGCTGACGATGCACCCGAGGTAGTAGATCAGGAAGCGGCCGCCGCCCCACACGTACTCCATCGTGCCGCCGAACATGTAGACGGCGAACATGTTGAACAGCACGTGGGTCGGCGAGGCGTGCAGGAACCCGTAGGTGAGGATCTGCCAGGGCGCGAAGCCACCGCCGATCGGCCACAGGGCGAAGGCGTTGAAATTGGCGCCGCTGAGCTCGAGCAGGAACACGGCGACGTTGAGGATGAGGATCAGGCGGGTGACGGGTGGAATCGGACGGCCCATGATGCTGCGGGAGCCTAGCACACCGCCTCTTGCGGGCGCGGCGCGGGGCCGGCTAGCGTCGACGCCATGTCGACCCTCGCCATGTCTCCCGCCCAGCGGGACGAGTTCCTCGCCGCCACGCACGTCGGCGTGGTGAGCATCGCCGACGGCGCCCGCGGCCCGCTCGCGGTACCGGTGTGGTACCGCTACGCCCCGGGCGGCACCCTGCGCTTCGTCACCGGGGCGCGGTCCCGCAAGGCCGCGCTCCTGCGCGCCGCCGGGCGGGCCGGCTTCTGCGTCCAGAGCGAGTCGCCACCCTACCAGTACGTCAGCATCGAGGGACCGGTCACCCTCGGCGCTCCCGACTACGAGACCGACGTGCGCCAGGTGGCGCTGCGCTATCTGGGCGAGGCGATGGGCGAGATCTACCTCGCCACCAGCGCCCAGAATCCGGAGCCGACGGTGCTGGTCGAGCTGCGCCCCGAGCGCTGGTACTCGGTCGACTACTCGCGCCTGGGACTCGTCCCGTGACCCGCGCCGTCCTCTTCGATTTCGGCGGCACGCTCTACGACTACGCGACGCTGGCGCCCGGCGACGCCGAGAGCCTCCTCGCCCTGGCGCGCTGGGCGGGACTCGACGCCGACCTGCCGACGATCCGCGCCGCGCAGCGCGAGGCGATGCGGGCGGTGTTCCGCTCCTACCTGCCGCGCCGCTATTATCTGCACCGCGACCTCTTTCGCGACGCCGCCGCCGCCACGCTGCGCGCCCTCGGCGCCGAGCCGGATCCCGATCATCTCGACCGCTTCCGCGCTCTGCAGTGGGAACTGCACCAGCGCGACTTCCAACTGCGCGAGGGCGTCATCGACACCCTGGAGGCCCTGCGCGCCCGCGGCCTGCACGTCGGCATGGTCAGCAACATCGACGACGACCAACTGGCGCACCTGCTGGAGGTCGCCGGCCTGCGCCCGCATTTCGACTCGCTGCTGTCGAGCGAGGCCGCCGGCGCCTGCAAACCCGATCCCGCGATCTTCGCGGAAGCGCTGCGCCGCGCCGACTGCGCCGCGTCCGAGGCGATCTTCGTCGGCGACACGCTGGCCCAGGACATCGCCGGCGCCAACGCCATGGGCATGCGCTCGGTGCTGATCTGGCACCGCGAGGACCGGCAGCCGGCCGCCGACGGGGCGCGGCCGGCGCACGTCATCCGGCGCATCCCGGAGTTGCTCGACCTGCTGTGACCCGCGGGAGCGTGCCGCTCAGGCGTCGGCGCCCACCAGCCGCGGCAGGATCTCGCTGATCGAGCCGCGCAGCACCGCGTCGGCGATGTCGTCCATCTCGGTCGGCTCGGCGTTGACGATGACGACGCGGGCGCCGGCGCGCTTGGCGACCGGCACGACGCCGGCGATCGGGTACACCGACAGGGTGGAGCCGACGGCGAGCATCAGGTCGCACTCGCTGGCCGCGCGCTGCGCGCGCATGAGGTCCTCCGGCACCAACGCCTGGCCGAAGGAGATCGTCGCCGACTTGAGGATGCCGTCGCACGAACGGCAGGGCGGATCCTCCTCGCCCGCCTCGACCCGCGCCAGGGCGTTCGCCATCGGCGCCCGCTCGCCGCACGCCATGCACACCACCTCGCGCACCGTGCCGTGGATCTCGACCACCTTGTGCGGCGACGATCCGGCGAGCACGTGCAGGCCGTCGACGTTCTGGGTGATCAGCGTGTGCAGGGTGCCGCGCCGCTCGAGCTCGACCAGGGCGTGGTGCCCGGGATTGGGATCGACCTGGCGCGCGAAAGTCTCGAGGCGGCTGCGCCAGGCGCGCACCCGCACCGCGCGGTCTGCCATGTAGTGCTGCAGGGTGGCCATCTTCTCCGCCCCCGGGTTCTTCGTCCACACGCCCTGTGGGCCGCGGAAGTCGGGAATGCCGGAGTCGGTGGAGATGCCGGCGCCGGTGAGCACGACGATGCGCTCGGCCTCGGCGACCCAACGGCGGGCGGTGCGGAGGAGCTCCTCGGACATGGGATCTCGGACACCACAAACACAGATGGAGACGGATGGCCACCGATGGACGCGCAAGGGCGCGCCCACGTGGCCACCGGTATTCAGTGGCCCCGCAGCACCTGGCCGGCGCGTGACGTGCGATCGAAGCGGCCGCCGGACACGACCACGGCGCCGTTCAGCACCACGGTGTCGATGCCGGTCGGACGCCGGTCCCAGTGATCGGCGACCGTGTCGGGATCGAACACCACCAGGTCGGCGGCGAGCCCGGGCGCGATGCGCCCGCGGTCGCGCAGGTTCATGCGCTCGGCATTGAAGGCGGTCATGCGGCGCACCGCCTCGCCGAGGGAGAACAGGCGCAGCTCGCGCACGTAGCGGCCGAGCAGACGCGGGAAGGTGCCGTACGATGCCGGATTGTCGACGCCGTTGCCGGTCAGGATGGTGTCGGTCTCGAAGCAGCACGCCGGGTGCGCCAGCACCTTGCGCAGGCTCGCCTCCTCGGCGTCGCGCCCGGAGTAGTTCCAGTTCATGATGCGCGCCTGGCTGCCGAGCTCGCCGACCAGGTCGAGGTAGGTCTCGGTCGGATCCTGATCGCGGTCGCGCGCGATCTCGGCCACGGTCCGCCCTTCATACGAGGCATACTCGCGCTTCGGCACCCAGAGGACCTGCGTGTCGTGCCAGCGCATGCCGAGCGACGGCAGCACCCAGTTGAGCGTCGCGGCGCACTGCTGGCGCATCTCGGGATCGGTGACCGCCCGGGAGAGCTGGGTGAGCGCCCACGGCGGCATGAACACCACCAGGGTGGTGTTGCCGCCGACGTAGGGAAAGGCGTCGCAGGCGATGTCGACGCCCTCTTCGCGCAGGCGGTCGAAGTGTTCGAGGGCGCGGTCGGTGGTGGGCCAGGTGCGGTCGCCGACGAAGATCAGGTGCGAGTGCTGCACCTTCACGCCGTGCGCCCGCCACACCGCCGCGGTCTCGTCCAGCGCCAGCAGGTTGGTCGGCGGCTGATCGGGCGCGGCGCGGTGGTCGAGGGCGATGTAGCTGCGCGCGTGCGAGGTGTAGACGCCGCGCCGCTCGGCGAGCGGCGCGGTGACGCCGAGCAGCTCGTCGAGGTCGGCGAACACGCCGGGCGCGTAGCCGAGGCCGGTGGAGAGGCCGATCGCGCCCTCGTCGAGCGCCGCCCGCACCAGATCGGCCATGCGCGCCGTCTCGTTCGGGAGCGCCGGCCCGGGGGCCCGGCCCTTCACCGCGGCGCGCACCGTGCCGTGGCCGACGAGCTGCGCGACGTTGAGCGCCAGGCCGCGCTGCGCCAGCGCCGCCAGGTAACTGCCCATGCCGCTCCAGCCGTAGTCGAGGTCGCGGTCGTGCAGCATGCGGCCGATCTGCGGCAGCAGCGCCCGGTTCTCGGCGACGAACGGCGCCGGCGAGCAGCCGCAGTTGCCGGCGACGATCGTGGTGATGCCCTGCTCGAGCAGGGGCGCCAGCACCTCGGCGTGATCCGGCTGGGGAATCACCCAGTCGCTGTGCGAATGCATGTCGATGAAGCCGGGCGCGACGACGCGCCCGGCGCAGTCGAGCGCCCGGGCCGCGGTCGCCCCGGCGAGATCGCCGACTGCGGCGATGCGCCCGTCGCGCACGCCGACCGACGCCGGCACGCCGTCACCGCCGCTGCCGTCGAGCACGGTGCCGCCACGGAGGAGGAGGTCGAAGGTCATGCCCGACTGAAACCACAAACGAACGCGAAGGACCACGGCGCGGCGGGAGGCGTCGTCGATGGCCCGGCGGGGGAATTTGTGCTTCGTGGCGCGCATGGGGGAACCGCTGCTGCTGCTGCTCCTGGCGCTCGCCGCGGTGGCCGCCTCCGGGATCGGCGCCGTGCAGCCGGGGACCTGGCTGCTGGAGGTGGCGCCGGTCCTGATCGCGGCGCCGGTCCTGGTCGCCACCTACCGGCGCTTTCCCCTGACGCCGCTGGCCTACCGCCTGCTCTGCGCGCACGCGCTCATCCTCTGCCTCGGCGGCCATTACACCTACGCGCAGGTGCCGCTCGGCTTCTGGATGGAGGACGCCTTCGGCTGGTCGCGCAACCACTACGATCGCATCGGCCACTTCGCGCAGGGCTTCGTGCCGGCCATCGTGGCGCGCGAGGTGCTGCTGCGCACCTCGCCGCTGCAGCGCGGGAAGTGGCTCTTCTTCCTGGTCTGCTGCGTCTGCCTCGCCGCCAGCGCGTTCTACGAATTCGTCGAGTGGTGGGCGGCGCTCATCGGCGGCGAGTCCGCGGCCGCGTTCCTGGGCACGCAGGGCGACCAATGGGACACGCAGGCGGACATGCTGATGGCGCTGATCGGCGCGATCCTCGCGCAGGCGACGCTGTCGCGCCTGCAGGATCGCGAGCTGGCGCGCATCGCGGCTCGCTCCGGTCAGCCTTGATGCGACAGAAGACCTTCACCACGGAGACACGGAGACACGGAGAGTACTGATCTCGAAGCCCGCTCAGCGTTCATCCCACAGTTCATTGGAAATGGAGTGAGAAGAGGCCCCCGCGCCTTCGCTATGGCACCGAGCCCTCCGTGTCTCCGTGCCTCCGTGGTGAAGGTGTCTTGTCGTATCGAGGTCGGCTAGGCCATCCCCTTCGTGATGCCCAGCACGCGATTGAAGAAGCGGACCATCAGCGGGTTGGTGAACCAGAAGCGCTGCGTCCAGAGCGGCGAGTGCCACTCGCTCGGCGGCAGCTCGCCGTCGAGAATCTCGGCGACGGCCGCGGCGCCCTGCTCGCCCAGGCGATCGAGGATGCGTTCGCCCAGCTCCGGCGAGGCGCTGCCGGGCGCGCCGGCATAGGTCTCGGCGCGGAAGAAGCGCAGGCCGCCCCGGAACGCCCGGATCATCGTCAGGATGCCGGCCGGCTTGCCGCGTTCAATGGGTGGCGGCGCCTCGCCGCGCTCGGCAAGCCAACCGTCCACCGTGCGCCGCGGCAGGTCGGCGTAGTCGCGCTCCACCCACTCGGGATGCAGCGCCAGCAGTTGCGAGGTCTCGACGAGGCCGCCGTGCGTGTCGCCGACGAGATCCTCGCGGCGCACCCCCGGCAACTGGCCGAGCACGTCGTACAGCTCGCTGCTGCCGCCGGTGAGGCGCTTCAGCAGCACCGAGAAGATGCACACCATGCGGATGCCGCGTTCGCGACTGACCCGCGCGCATGCCGCCTCGATGGCGAGAAAATGGCGGGGGCTGCCGTGGAAGTTGGAGACCAGGATGGTCTTGAATCCCTGCGCCGCCAGGGTGCGGCCGAGATCGCGCAGCACCGCCTGGGTGGTCGATGGGCGGAAGAACAGCGAACCGGGATGCGGCACGGTGTCGGTCGCGGCGTAGATGAACGGAAGCTGCAGGAAAGTCTTGCCCTGGTGACGCTCGGGCAGGAAGCGCAGGAGACGGCGCGCCAGCCCCTCGCCCTCCAGCGCATCGGCGCCGAAGGGAAGGTGCGGGCCGTGCACCTCCAGCGGCGAGCAGGTGACCATCACGACGCAATTGTCGCGGTCGAGCTGGTCGAACTTGCGTTTGGTCAGCGTCTCCCAGCGCAGCAGCGTGGGCTCGGTCATCGCAGTCCTTTCTTCGTCGCGGTCGGAATGGGGCCGCGGGCCCAGACCGAACCGCGAGCAACGTCGCGCCGGCGATCGGTCCGGAGGCGGGCCGATCGAATCGTCGCGACAGAGGGCACGCAGGCCACTGTGTCCCTCCGCGGCGGTCGTTTTTCAATTCGGCGAGGTCTGGTAGGCGAGAAGGTCATGACGGACGAGGAAACGCGCGCGTATCAGTGGATCGAGACCATGACCACGGCGGCGGATCGGTTTGCCGGGACGAGCGCCGAGCGGCGGGTCGCCGAGCAGGTGGGCGAGTGGATGCGCGGTCTGGGATGCCGCGAGGTGGCGATCGAGCCGGTGGCGAGCGCCCCGCGCAGCGGCGCGGTCCTGGCGCTGCACGCCGGCGTCAGCCTGCTCGGATTGTGGTGGGGGAACGGCCTCGGGGCGGCGCTGGCGGTGCTGTCCCTGTGGTCATTCCGCAGCCACCTGCGGCGGCGCGTCCCGCGGCTGGCGCGCCTGCTGCCGGCGCCCGAATCGGTCAACGTCGTCGGCCGCTGCGGCGCGACGGCGCCGACGCGGCGGGTCGTGCTCAGCGCCCACATCGACTCGGCGCAGGCGGGCGTCCTGTTCTCGAAGCGGGTCGCCGACGCCTTCGCCGGACTCACCGGCCGGCGCGACGGCGGCCGCCCACCGATCGGCCCGCTGGCGCTGCCGGAAGGGTTGATCATCGCCGGCGCCCTGGTCGCGGTCGCCGGCTGGCTCGGGGCGCATGGCCTGCTGTTCGGGCTGGTGAAGCTGGTCACCGCCGGCGGCCTGCTGCTCACCGCCGCCCTGACCCTGCAATGGGCGCTCTCGCCGCCGACGCCGGGCGCCAACGACAACGCCTCCGCGGTGGCGGCGATGCTCACCTGCGCCGAGCGACTGCTGCCCGAGCTGCCGGCCGACGTCGAGCTCTGGGTGGTCGGCACCGGCGCCGAGGAGGTCGGCTGCTGCGGCATGCACGCCTTCGTCGAGCGGCACCGCGACTGGCCGCGCGAGCACACCTACTTCGTCAACTTCGAGTGCGTCGGCGGCGGCCACCTGCACTACATCCGCAGCGAGGGGGTGCTCGAGAAGGGATACTTCCCGCCGCGGATGAACGAGCTCGCGCGCCAGCTCGCCAGCGACGGGCGCTGGGGCGCCGTGACGCCGACCGACCTGCTGGCCGCCACCGACGGCCACGTGCCGGCCGCCGCCGGATACCCGGCGCTCTCGCTGATCTCGCTCGAGGCCAACGGCGTGCCGCGCAACTACCACCGGGTCGAGGACACCGTCGAGGCGTTGGACATCGCGATGGTGGTGCGGGCCGCCGATTTCGGCGCCGCCGTGGCGATGGCGGCGCTGCGGCGGGACATGCATCCCGCGGCACGCACCGACGCCGCGTGAGCCCGCGGCCCCCGTTGCCGGTGCGCGTGCGGCGCGCGACGCTGGACGAGATCCTCGCCCTGCGCCATGCCGTGCTGCGGCCGGGTCGACCGCTCGCCAGCGCGCACTTCGACGGCGACGGCGAGCCGACGACGGTCCATCTCGCCGCCGCGCTCGAGACCGGCGAGGTGGTCGGCTGCTGCACCCTGCTGCCGCGCCCGCACGACGGCCGACCGGGATGGCAACTGCGCGGCATGGCGACGCGGACCGATGTGGCCCGCCGCGGCGTCGGCAGCGCCGTGCTGCGCGCCGCCGCCGCCGTGGTGCGCGACCACGGCGGCACCCTCCTGTGGTGCAACGCCCGCCTCGCCGCGGTCCCCTTCTACGCCAGCGCCGGCTGGCGGGTGGTATCGGATGCCTTCGACGTGCCAGGCATCGGCCCGCACCACGTGATGCTGCGCGAGCTCCCGGCGGCGACGCGTTCAGGCTGACGCGAGCCGTGTCGCGTCGCGGCGGTGGAAGGTCTATAGGGCGCGGCGGGGAGCCGAGGACGGCGAATGGAAGCGCTGGGCGCAATGATCCGCAAGGAGTTCGTGCACATCGCGCGCGATCCGCAGTTGATCGGCTTCGTCCTCGGACTGCCGATCCTGCTGCTGGTGCTGTTCGGCTACGCGCTCGGGCTGCAGGTCGAACGCATGCCGCTGGCCGTGTGCGACCTCGACCAGACCTTCTTCAGCTCGCAGGTGCAGGATCGGCTGCGCGCCGACCGCCAGTTCCGCCTCATCCCGGTCGACTCCGAGGAAACCATCCGTCGCATGCTGACCACGGGCGAGGCGCGGCTCGGCATCGTCATTCCGCAGGGCTTCGAGCAGAACGTCGCCGACGCCAAACAGACCCGCTTCCCGCTCTTCGTCGACGGCACCATGCCGACCCTCGCCCAGGCGGCGCTGTACGGCGCCAGCGTGCTCAGCGGCGAGGACGCCACCGCCCAGTTCACCTTCGTCGATCCCGACAACCCGGCCCCGCCGCCGCCCAAGCCGCCGATCAAGATCACCCAGCGCATCCTCTTCAATCCGACCCTGCGCGATTCGAACTTCTTCCTGCCGGGCACGATCGGCATCGTCATCATGTTGGTCGTCCTGACGTTGTCCTCCGGCCTGGTGCGCGAAAAGGAACAGGCGACCATCGAGCAACTGCTGGTGACGCCGATCTCCCGCTTCGCCCTGATCGCCGGCAAGATGATCCCCTATGGGATCGTCGCCCTGTTCGACTTCGCGGTGATCTCGATCCTCGCCAAGCTGATCTTCGACATGCCCTTCTCCGGCGCCGCCCTCCCGGTGACGCTGCTCGCCATCCTCTTCATCCTCGCCCTGCTGGCGCTCGGCGCCCTGATCTCGACCGTGTCGCAGACGCAACTGCAGGCGAACTTCATGGCGGTCTTCGTGATCGTCCCCTCGGTGCTGATGTCGGGATTCGTGTTCCCGATCGAGGCGATCCCACCGTGGTTGCAACCGGTGGCCTGGAGCCTGCCGATGACCTACTTCGTCGATGCCATTCGCGGCCTCACCCTGAAGGGGGCCAGCGTCGCCGACCTGGCGCACGACTTCCTGGTCCTGGCGGCGTTCATGGTCGGGTTCACGATCCTCAGCCTGGCGCGCTTCCGCAAGCAGCTCGCCTGAGAGGACGCCCGGCGCGCGCTCAGCCGCGGCCCGCGGCGTAGGCCGAGAGTCGCTCGAGCAGCCGATCGACCTGCTCGCCGGCGGCGATCGTCCAGCGGGCGCCCTCGAGGCGACCCGCGCCGTGGGCGACGAAGTCGCCGATGCTGTCGCGCACCGCCCGCGGGCTGAGGCCGAGCGCTCCGCCCAGCGCTTCGACGTCGAACGCCACCGGCAGCGCATCGTGCGGGACGCGCACCCGCTGCAGGGCCCAGGCGGCGATGCGCACGGCATCGAGCCGCTGGCCGAGCTCGAGGAGCGGCCGATGGCTGGCGCTGATGCGCGTCCCCTGCTCCTTCATCATCTCGAACACGATCTCGAGGTCGTCCTGCACCATCATCTTGAACACGTCGCGGCTGATGGCGAGCAGCGCGGTCGCCTCCTGCGCCGTCGCCGTCGCCGTCCGCGGCGCGCCGCTGAGCAGTGACAGCTCGCCGAAGAACTCGCCCGGACCGAGCACCGCGATCCGCTGCTCGTGGCCCTCGACCGCGATCGACAGCCCGACCGCCCCCTCGGCGACGACGAACATCTCCTCGCCGTGGTCGCCCTGGCGGAAGATCACCTCGCCCGGTCCGTAGCGGGCCTCCACCTGATGCGCCGGGTGTTGCGTCGCGCGCGGGGCGAAGACGTGCTCGGGGGCCGCCAGGCTGGTGTCCATCTGCCGCGTCAGGCTGACGAAGATGTCCTCCAGCGTCGGGGAGACCGAGTGCACCTGGTTCTCGGCCACCTCGATGCCGGCATCGAGCAGCGTCTGGCGGAGCACGTGGCGCACCGCCGCGCGGCGGGCGGCGGAGGCGAACGACGCGAACTGACCGGACCCCTCGGGCTCCGGCGGCACGTCGCGCAGCCGGATGTGCAGGGCCTGGCCGAAGACGCTGACGTCGTCGACGTACGGCGCGTCGCGCAGCGCCGCCAGCGCCGGCATCAGCGGTTCGCAGACGATCTCGACGCGACGGTTGGTGTGGGCGATCTCCTGGCGCTTCATCGAGTTGGGATCGCCGCTGACCAGCAGCCGCCCGTAGTAGATGTATGCCGCCTTGGTGCAGCGCTCGGCCTCGTCCATGTAGTGGGTGGTGACGAACAGCGTCGTCCCCGACTGGGCGAGCTGAAAGAGCAGATCCCACAACAGGCGGCGCGCCACCGGGTCGACGCCGGCGGTGGGTTCGTCGAGGAACAGGATCTCGGGCTCGTGCAGCAGCGCGCAGGCGAGCGCCAGGCGCTGCTTGAGCCCGCCCGAGAGGCTGCCGGCCTGTTGCCGCTCGCGGCCCTCCAGGCCGCAGAGGTGGAGGAGCTCGCGCTGGCGCTCGGCGGCGCGGGCGGCGCCGACGCCGTACACCGTGCCGAAGAAGTCGAGGTTCTCGCGCACGGTGAGGTCGGGATAGAGGCTGAAGCGCTGCGAGACGTAGCCGATGTGGCGTTTGATCTCCTCCGGCTGGCGGACGATGTCGTAGCCGCCGACGCTGGCGCTGCCCGAGGTCGGCGCGAGCAGTCCGCAGAGCATGCGGATCAACGTCGTCTTGCCGGATCCGTTGGGACCGAGGAGCCCGAAGATCTCGCCCTGGGCGATGGTGAGATTCAGGGAATCGACCGCGACGCGGCTGCCGAAGCTGCGGGTGAGGTGGTCGGCGATGACGGCGTCGGGCATGGACGGGTGGGCGGCTGCGCTCTCCTATGTGTCAGCGGAGACCGCCGGCGCAAGGCGGCGGCCGGCGCTACGACTTCTGGTAGGTGCCGACGAGCTCGGCGGTGGCGAGCACGTGGCCCTGCATCGCCTCCTCGAGCTGTGTCTTCGTGGGGGCGCCGAGGTCGGGGAGCACGGCGTCGAGGGCGACGAGCTTGAAGAAGTAGCGGTGGCGTCCGATCGGCGGACAGGGTCCGCCGTAACCGATGCGGCGGAAGTCGTTGCGTCCCTGCCGGGCGCCGGCGGGCAGCGCCTCGGGCTGGACGCCCGCCGGCAGCGCGCCGGCCTGCGGCGGCAGGTTGTAGAGCAGCCAGTGTGCGAACACCATGCGCGGCGCGGCGGGATCGGGGGCGTCGGGATCGTCGACGATCAGGGCCAGGCTCCTGGTGCCGGCCGGCGGCGCGGCCCAGTGGAGCGGCGGCGAGACGTCCGCGCCCTGGCAGGTGTGGAGGACGGGGATCGACTGGCCGGGAGCGAACGCGGGCGAGGTGATGGCGAACGCGGGGGACATGACGATGGCGAGCAGCGCGGCGGCGGTCACGCCTTCGCCTCCAGCGCCTCCTTCACGTTGGCGAGGTATTCCTTCACCGTGGCGCTCGCCTCCTTCTCGGCGAACGACTTCACCAGGCGCTGCAGCAGCGACGGCACCGGCGTGTCGGGCGCGACCATCTGCCGCAACGTGATCTTGGTCCCGGTGCCGGCCTTCTGGAAGCGGATCTCGCCGTCGACGTCGGTGTTGTCGCCCTTCGCCGGCGCGCTGACGAAGACGATCGAGGTCTTGCCGTCGGTCTCGTACGCCGCCGTGTACTGGACCTTCATGGTCAGCCCGGCGGTCGAGCGCTCGTCGTAGACGAAGCGATAGGTGTCGTTGCCGACCTTCTTGCAGCTCGCCAGCCCCGGGATGTGCTTCGACGAGCCGACGACGTCCCAGAGATACTTGTACGCCTTCTCGATCGGCACCTTGACGGTGACCGACCCCTCGACCTCGGTGGGGAACTTGGCCATGCGCGTCTGAAAACACAGATGGACGCCGATGGCCACAGATGGACGCGGACGCGACGTCCTCCCTGCGCGTCCAGCCGGCCCCGTGTGCCTCCGCGCGGCGGGATCTGGTCGGGATCCCTCCCGGAGGCGAGGGGCCGCAGCAGATCCCGGTTGACGCTCCCGCGCAATGTGCGATAGCTGGGAACGGTGATGATCGCGTCGCAGACCCGGAGCTGGTTTTTTGGGTACTTTACCTGGCGCCGCCCAGGGCTGCGGGAGGGTCTCACCTCGGCATAGCGCCGCCGAGCCAACCGACGACACCCGAAGCCCTGGGGCAATCCCCAGGGCTTTTTTGTTTTCTGGAGCTGTCATGCACCACAGCGAAGCCATCGAAGACCGCAACCTCGCCGCCCTGCGGCCGCTGCCGCCGCCGCGCGACGTGAAGGCGGCGTTGCCGCTCACCGACGCCGCGGCGTCGACCGTGCTCGCCGGGCGGGCCGCCATCCGCGACGTGCTGCACGGGCGCGACACCCACCGCCTGGTGGTGATCGTCGGGCCGTGCTCGATCCACGATCCGGACGCCGCGCTCGACTACGCCCGGCGCCTGCGGCGGGTGGCCGACGCGACCCGTGATTCGCTGGTGCTGGTGATGCGCACCTACTTCGAGAAGCCGCGCACCACCGTCGGTTGGAAGGGATTGATCAACGACCCGCTGCTCGACGGCTCGTGCGATCTCCCCGCCGGCCTGCACCTGGCGCGCCGCATCCTGCTCGACATCAACGGCATGGGCATCGCCTGCGCCGGCGAGATGCTCGACCCGATCGTGCCCCAGTACATCGCCGACCTGCTGAGCTGGGTCGCGATCGGCGCCCGCACGACGGAGAGCCAGACGCATCGCGAGATGGCGAGCGGGCTCTCGATGCCGGTGGGGTTCAAGAACGGCACCGACGGCGGGCTCCAGGTGGCGCTCAACGCGATGATCTCGGCGCGCCACCCGCACAGTTTCCTCGGCATCGACCGCAACGGCGCCGTGAGCGTCGTCCAGACCACCGGCAACCCCGACCGCCACATCGTCCTGCGCGGCGGCGCCGGCGATCCGAACTACGGCCCGGAGGCGATCGCGCGCGCCGCCCGGCTGCTCGCCGACGAGGCCATCGCGCGGCCGATCATGATCGACTGCTCGCATGACAACTCGGGCAAGGACCACCAGCGCCAGGGCGCCGTCTGTCGCGCCGTCGCGGCGCAGGTGCGGGACGGCGAGGGCCGCGTCCTCGGCCTGATGCTGGAGAGCAACCTGCAACCCGGGCGGCAGAATTGGATGCCGGACGAACGGCTCGCCTACGGCGTATCGATCACCGACGCCTGCATCGGCTGGGACGAGACCGAGGCGCTGCTCCACGAGCTCGCCGACTCGACCCCGCGGCGGCGCGCGGCGTGAGCGGCATGCGGCGCCTGATGATCGCGTCGCTGCTGCTGGCGGCGTCGGCGCGGGCGCAAACGCCCGGCAACGACGACGCGACCCGCGCGCTGCTGCAGCGATTGTGCGGTGAGCTCAGCATGCCCTGCGATGCGTGCGGCAAGCATCGCGGGCCGGCCACGCCGGCGCCGACCGCGCGGCCGGCGGGCGACCTGCTCCGACACCCGGCCGACGCCTGGGGTCACGCGGTGCAGATCAGCGTCGGCGGCGAGGGAATCGTCCTCCGGTCGCCGGGCGCCGACGGCGAGTTGGGAACGGCGGACGACATCGTCGCCGCCTGCGGGAAGAACTGACGGGATCACTCCTTGACGTCGGTGCCGGCGCCCTGGAGGGAACCGCCGGCCTTGTTCAGACCCTCGCCGGTCTTTTCCAGCGCCGTGCCGGTGCCGCGCTTGGTGGCGTCCCAACCGTCCTTGGCGACATCCTTGGTCGCGTCCCACCCCTTCTTGGTGTCGGCCTTGATGCCGCGGCCGAGCTCCTCGAAGCCCTGCTTGATCGACGGCTCCTCGGCCAGCGCCGCCGTCGCGGCGGCGAGCATCAGGGTCAGGGCGACGAGGCGGATCCCAGTGGTGGCGCGCATGGCGAGGCTCCTCTTCAGATGCCGGTGACCAGGCGCACGGGGGCGCCGGGACGAAGCGCGGCGAGGCGAGCGGCGATGCGGTCGGTGAGCTGGTCGAGGTCGAGGCCGACCGACGCCAACTGCTCGCCGCGCTGGCCGTGGTCGATGAAGCGATCGGGCAGCGCCAGCAATTCGACGCGGTTGGCGTCGAGCCCCGGCTGGCGGCGGGCGAGCTCGAGAACGGCGGAGCCGAACCCGCCGGCAGCGACGTGGTCCTCGAGGGTGAAGACCACCGGCTGCTCGGCGAGCTCGGCGGCGATCAGGCGCTCGTCGAGCGGCTTGGCGAAGCGGGCGTTGACCACCGCCAGCGTCCGGCCGCTGGTCTCGCGCAGCCGCTGCCGCGCCGCCAGCGCGGCATAGACCATCGGGCCGTAGGCCAGGATGCAGCCGTCGCGGCCATCGGCGACCCGCTCGGCCTCGCCGACGCGGAACGGGGCGTGCGGCAGTTGCGCGCCCGGCGCGGCGCCGCTGCCGCGCGGGAAGCGGATGGCGGTCGGACCGTCGACGGTGAGCGCGAGATCCATCATCGCCGCCAACTCGCCGCTGTCGCGCGGCGCCATCAGGACGAAGTTCGGCAGGCAGCGCAGGTAGGTGATGTCGAAGACGCCGTTGTGGGTCGCGCCGTCGTTGCCGACGACGCCGCCGCGGTCGAGGCAGAAGAGCACCGGCGCGTTCTGCAGCGCCACCTCCTGGAAGAGCTGATCGTAGGCGCGCTGGAGGAAGGTCGAGTAGATCGCCGCGATCGGTCGATGGCCGGCGAGGGCCAGGCCGGCGGCGAGGGCAACCGCGTGCTGCTCGGCCATGCCGACGTCGAGCACGCGCTCGGGGAATCGCTGCTGCACCGGGGTGAGGCCGGTGCCGTCGAGCATGGCCGCGGTGAGCACGACCACCCGCGGGTCGCGTTCGAGCAGCGTACCGGCGTGCGCCGCGAAGGCGGCGGTGAACGTCGGACCGCCCTGGTCGGGGTACTCCGCGATCGCGGCGGCGGCCGGCGGCTGGCTGCCGCTGGCGGCGTGGTAGCAGGTCGCCTCGGGGACATCGTCCCGGTAGCCGCGCCCCTTGGTGGTGATGGCGTGGATCAGCACCGGGCGGCGCATCCAGCGGGTGGCGCGGAAGGCGGTGCGCAGGGCGTCGATGTCGTGGCCGTCGATCGGCCCGTAATAGAAGAACCCGAGCTCCTCGAAGATGATGCCGAGGGCGTGGTGCGGGATGATGCCCTGCAGCGAGTGGTACCAGCGCTGCAGCACGTCGTCGACGTCGTCGCCGACGCCCGGAATGCGGCGGATGGCGCCCTGGATGGTGCGCAGGCGCTGGTTGAGCCAGGTCGAGCTGCGCACCCGCGACAAATAGGCGCTGAGCGCGCCGACGCTCGGGCTGATGCTCATGTTGTTGTCGTTGAGCACCACCACCAGCTCGAGGTCGCGGTAGGCGCCGCCGTGGTTCAGCGCCTCGAAGGCGTTGCCCTCTTGCATCGAGCCGTCGCCGATGACCGCCACCGCCTTGCGGCCGACATCGGCCTCGCTGCCCCGCCAGGCGAGCGCGAAGCCCATCGCCGTTGAGATGCTGGTGCCGCCGTGGCCGGTCTTCACCGTGTCGTACGGCGACTCCTCCGGGTCCGGAAACCCCGACAGCCCCTGCCACTGGCGCAGGGTCGCGAAGCGGTCGCGCCGTCCGGTGAGCAGCTTGTGCGGGTAGCACTGGTGGCCGACGTCCCAGATCAGCTTGTCGCGGTCGTTGAACTGATACTCGGCGAAGAGCGCCAGGGTGAGCTCGACGACGCCGAGACCGGCTCCGAGGTGGCCGCCGGTGCGGGTCACCGAGTCGATGATGAAACGCCGCAGATCGCCGGCCAGCGCCCGCAGGCCGTCGGCGTCCATGTCCTTGACGTCCTGGGGCGAGCCCAGCGCGTCGAGCAATGGGTACGGGGACTCCAGCGGTGCGCGCATCGCCGCCACGCTACACCCGAGCGCGGTCCGCGCCTAGGGAGGGTTCGCGCCCACCGGGGGGACGCCCGCCGGCATAGGCCGACCGGGACGGAACGGGCGCCCTACTTCCCCGGAACGCCGAGCCAGCCGCGGCTCACCATGTCGGACATGGTGAGCAGGATCATGATGGCGAGGAAGAACAGGGACGAGCCGATGACGACCCAGTTGAGCTTCTCGCTGTGCCGCAGCTCCATGAAGAAATACATGACCAGCAGCGCCTTGGCGGAGGCGATGCCGAGCGCGACCGGCGTATTGAGGAACGCCATGTCGAGGAACGCGGCGCCGACGGTGATGGCGGTCAGCCCGAGCAGGGCGACGTACACCGCGATGCAGGTCGAGACCGGCAGCGCGTTGGAGTGATCGGCGGAGTGACCGGCGGAAGCAGACGACATCGCAGCCCCTCAGTGCCGCCCGAGCAGGTAGAGCAGCGGGAAGAGGAAGATCCAGATCAGGTCGACGAAGTGCCAGTAGAGGCCGACCATCTCGACCGGGGTATAGTAGTTGCGATTGAACATCCCCTGGTAGGACCGGACGATGAGCACCAGCAGCAGGCCGGCGCCGACGATCATGTGCAGCGCGTGCAGGCCGGTCATCGCGAAGTAGAGCGAGAAGAAGAGCTGGGCGTTGGTCGGGTCGGCGCCGTGGAACTGGAAGTGCGGCCCCGGCACCAGGTGGTGCTCGAACTTGGCGGCGTACTCGACCACCTTCACCCCGAGGAAGACGAAGCCGAGGATCAGGGTGAGGATGAGATTGACGATCAGCATGCCGCGCTTGCTGACCTGCGCGGCGTGCACCGACAACGCCATGGTCAAGCTGCTGGTCAGCAGCACCAGGGTGTTGAAGGCGCCGAGCGAGATGTCCAGCTCGTGGCTGCCGGCGTGGAAGGCCTCCGGAAAGGCGGTGCGGTACACCACGTAGGCGGTGAAGAGGCCGCCGAAGAACATGACCTCCTGGGCGAGGAAGAACCACATGCCCAGGGTCGACGCGTCATGCTGCTGCTCCGCGTCGTCGAAGTGGTGCGCGACGTAGGGCGCCGTCTGCTCAAGCAACGGACACCTCCTCCAGGTCTTCCGCCGTTCCGTAGGTGTACGGTTCCGCGGTCACGATCGGCTGTTCGGCGAAGTTCTCGGTCGGCGGCGGCGAGGGCGTCGTCCACTCCAGCCCGGTCGCGCCCCAGGGATTGTTGGCCGCCTTGGGACCGAACTTCAGCGACCACAACAGGTAGCAGAACGGCAGCAGATAGCCGACGGCGAGGATCGAGGCGCCGGCCGTGGACATCACGTTCAGCACCTGGAACTCGGCCGGATAGGCGTGGTAGCGCCGCGGCATGCCGAGATAGCCGAGCAGGAACTGGGGGAAGAACGTCAGGTTGAAGCCGATGAAGACGATCACCGCCGCCACCCGCGCCGGCATCTCGGGATACATGCGGCCGAACATCTTCGGCCACCAGAAGTGCAGGCCGCCGAGGAACGCCAGCACCGCGCCGCCGACCATGATGTAGTGGAAGTGGGCGACCACGAAGTAGGTGTCGTGGACGTGCAGGTCGAGCCCGATCGCCGCCAGGAACAGACCGGTGAGGCCACCGACGGTGAACAGGCCGATGAAGCCGAGGGCGTAGAGCATCGGCGCCTCGAAGGAGATGGCGCCGCGGTACAGGGTGGCCGACCAGTTGAACACCTTGACCGCCGACGGGATGGCGACGGCGAAGCTGAGGATCGAGAAGATGAGCGCGGCGTACACCGACTGGCTGCTGGTGAACAGGTGGTGGCCCCAGACGACGAAGCCGAGCACCGCGATGGCGAGACTCGACATGGCGATGAAGCTGTAGCCGAAGATCGGCTTGCGCGCGAAGCAGGTGATGATCTCGCTGATCACGCCCATGCCGGGCAGGATCATGATGTAGACGGCGGGGTGCGAGTAGAACCAGAACAGGTGCTGGAAGAGGACCGGGTCGCCGCCGAGCGCCGGATCGAAGATGCCGATGTGCAGGCCGCGCTCGATCGCCACCAGGAAGATGGTGATGGCGATCACCGGCGTGCCGAGCACCATGATGAGGCTGGTGGCGTAGTGCGCCCAGATGAACAGCGGCAGGCGGAACCAGGTGAGACCGGGGGCCCGCATGCGGTGGATGGTGACGATGAAGTTGAGGCCGGTGAGGATCGAGGCGAAGCCGGTGATGAAGATGCCGACCGCGGCCAGCATCACGTTGGTGACCGAGTACGAGGTCGAGTACGGCGTATAGAAGGTCCAGCCGGTGTCGACGCCGCCGAAGATCATCGCCGCCAGCGCGAACGCGCCGCCGAGGATGAAGACGTACCAGCTCAGCAGGTTGATGCGGGGGAAGGCGAGGTCGCGGGCGCCGATCATCATCGGCACCAGGAAGTTGCCGAGCGTGGCCGGGATCGAGGGCACGAGGAAGAAGAAGACCATCACCACGCCGTGCATGGTGAAGAACTTGTTGTACGTATCGGCCTGCAGCAGGTCGCCCTTCGGGGTCAGCAGCTCGAGCCGCACCCCGGCGGCGAAGAGGCCGCCCAGGATGAAGAAGACGGTGACCGAGATCAGGTAGAGGACGGCGATCCGCTTGTGGTCGACGGTGAGCAGCCACGAGGCGACGCTGTAATCGGCGTTGAGGTAGCTGCGTCGCATGCGCTCCGCGGGCGGCGCCCCGGCGGCGACGGGCTTGAGTGCTGGAGTGGCCATGCGTCGTCCTTTCAGGAAGCGCTGTCGGCGCCGACGGGCGCGGTCTGCGCCACGCCCTGTCCGCTGGCCGGTGCGCCCTTGTCGAGCGACTTGATGTACTGAATGAGCTGCATCACCTGCTCTTCGCTGAGCTGCCCCTGGAAGGTCGGCATCACCGGCTGGAAGCCCTGCACGATCTTGGCGGTCGGATTGAGGATCGACTCGCGGACGTAGGCCTCGTCGGCCAGCACCTCGCTGCCGTCGCTGAGCTTGACCATGTGCCCGAACACGCCGACCAGTGACGGCCCGAGGCCGCCGCCCTGCGGCAGGTGGCAGGTGGCGCAGGCCCTGGCGGTGAAGAGCGCCTCGCCCGCGGCGACCGGCGACGCGGCGGCGCCCGCCGGGGCCGATACCGCGGCGGCGGCCGGGTGCCCCGGCGGTTGCGGCGCCGGCGGCTGCTCGGACAACCACTTCTCGAACGCCGCCGGCTCCATGACGACGATCTTGCCGATCATGCCGGAGTGCTCGGTGCCGCAGTACTCGGCGCAGAACAGGTGGTACTCGCCGACCTTGGTCGCCTCGAACCACGAGGTGGTGTAGCGGCCGGGCAGGACGTCGAACTTCATGCGGAAGGCCGGGATGTAGAAGCTGTGGATCACGTCCTCGGACGTCATCGTCAGCTTCACGGCCTGGCCGATCGGGACGTGCAGCTCGTTGATCTCGCGCCGCCCCTCCATGTGCTGCAGCTTCCACATCCACTGCTTGCCGACCACGAACACCTCGTGGGCGTTGTCGGGCGGGCGCGAGAAACCGAAGAACAGCCACACGCCCCAGGCGAAGATCACCATGGTGATGCCGAACGGGATCACGGACCAGGCGATCTCGAGCAGGGTCGAGCCGTGGATGTGATGCCCGACGTCCTGCGGATTGCGGCGGCGGAAGCGGATCGAGAAGCCGACCAGCATCGCGGCGATGATGACGCCGAAGAACAGGCTGACGGCGATCAGGAAGAGATAGAAGTAGTCGACCTGGGCGGCCATGGTCGACGCCTGCTCGGGAAACAGCGGAAAATCGTAGGCGCGCATCATCGTCTCACTGCCGGGCCGGCCCGGTGCTTGGCTTGGCCGCCGTCGCTGCGCCCGTCCCGCCGCGGCGGTCCTGGCGCCAGGTGCGGAACATGAACCCGCCGAGCGCGAGGAGGGTGAGGATGCCGCCGATGCGGATGGCGGTCATCACCTCGCTGGTGTACCGCCCCGTCGACGGATCGTACTGGAAGCAGAACAGCATCAACTGGTCGACCGGCGAGCCGATCTTGCCGTCGGCGGCCTCCATCAGCCCGAACTTGAGATCGCGGGGCGCGGGCTCGACGCCGTAGAAGTAGCGCGAGAGGATGCCGTCCGGCGTCAGCACGAACACCCCGGCGGCGTGCGCGAACTGCTTCTTGTCCGGCAGGTAGGTGTAGCGGAAGCCGACCGCGTCGGTGAGCTGTTTGATCGACGCTTCGTCGCCCGTGAGGAAGTGCCAGCCCCGTTCGGCGCCCGGGCGGCGATACTCCTGCAGGTAGGTCGCCTTCTTCCTGGCGGCGAGCTCCGGCGTGTCCGTGGGGTCGAAGCTGACGGTGATGACGTCGAACTCGTTGCCGGCGTCGAACGGCAGGGCGCGCATGGCGCTCACCAGGCCATTGAGCACCAGCGTGCAGAGCATCGGGCACTCGTAGTACGCGAGCGACAGAATCACCGGCTTGCCGCGCATCAGGCTGCGCAGCGTCACGGTCTCGCCGGCCTCGTTGCGGAACGGGAGATCGAGCGGAACCGGCTGATTGAGGTGCTGGTCGATGCCGACGTCGCGCAGCTCGGGCGGGCGGACCTCGCTCGGCTGGCCGCGCCGATCGGCATCGCGATCGACGGGACCGCCGCCCTCGAAGGCGCGCGCGTTCAGCGGTGCCGCGAGCACCGCGAGCGCGAGCGCGAGCGCCGTGCTGGCTCGCCTCATTGTGGCGCCGCCCCCGTGCCCCCGGCGCGCGAGGCGAGGATGTCGATGGCGCGGTCGATCGGAATGTGGACCGTGCCGGCGCTCTGGTCGACCCATCCGTAGGTCGTGAGACGCTCGGTCTCGGCCTTGCGCAGCTCGTCGAGGTCCTTGAGCGGATGCGCCTGCAACCGCGGCTGGGGCGGCACCCGTGGCCCCTCCGCCGCGGCCAGCGGATTGGCGGGCGGGCTCATGCGCGCTTCCTGGCGGGCCAGCAGGTGGTACAGGCCCAACATCGCGACGGCGGACAGCACGAGCGCGACCATCAGTCCGATGCCGGCGATCACCACCGGGCGCAGGACGGTGTTGTCTTCCTCGTGCGCGTGCGGCGCGTGGCCGGACTCGCTGACTCCCTGCGGCAGGCTCATGCGGCGGCCTCCAGCGGCAGGGCCGGATCGCGCAGCGGGAGCACCGGCCGGCCCTGCAGTTGCCACAGGAACGCCGCCAGCCAGACGCCGCCGACCCCGAGGACCGCCGCGACATCCATCCAGTGCAGCACGAACTTCCCGGGCGAGAAGGCGGGAACGATCATCCAGTACAGGTCCACCAGGCGCATGAACAGCATCAACAGGGCGACGATGATCAGGCGCCGCGGGTTCTTCTTCAGCTTCCGCGACAGCAGCACGAAGAACGGCAGGAAGAAGTGGAAGAGCGGCAGCGCCACCGCGATCACGCCCCAGCCGCCGGCGATGCGCTTGAGGTACCAGGGCGTCTCCTCCGGGATGTTGCCCGACCAGACGATCAGGAACTGCGAGAACGCGAAGTAGGCGTAGATCATGACGAACGCCAGCAGCATCTTGCCGAGGTCGTGGAAGCGCTCGGCGGTGGCGACGTGCGCCACCGGCTCGTGCTCGACCAGGAGGGTGAGGACGGCGATCGCGAAGGCGAAGGCGCTCAGCACCTGGCCGCCGATCACGAGCAGGCCGTAGATGGTCGAGTACCAGTGCGGCTCGAGCGACATCATCCAGTCGACCGCGGCGAAGGTCATGGTCAGCGCGTAGAGCACGATCGCCCCGCGCCCGAGGAGCTGCAGCGTGCGAACCAGGCTCGGGTTGCCGGTGGCGTCCTGGGCCAGCGAGTAGCGCAGCATCAGGCGGCCGAAGCCGATCCAGATGGCGAAATAGATGATCGCGCGGACGATGAAGAACTCCGGGTTGAGGTACCAGGACGCCTTGAACTGGAGCAGCTTGCTCTTCTCGACATGGTGCGGATCGGCCCACGAGTAGAGGTCGTGCATGCCGAACACGATGGGCAGGAACAGCACCACCACCAGCGGCAGGGTGCGGATGCCGGCCTCGCAGATGCGCCGGATGACGATGCCCCAGCGGCCGCCGGCGACGTGGTTGAGCGCCACCAGTCCGAAGCAGCCGAAGGCGATGCCGCCCCAGAACATGAAGGCGACGAGATAGGAGCGGAAGAACTGCTCGCGATCGACCAGCGCGCCGGCGCCGAGCACCGCCAGGCCGAGGACGCCGAGGCCGAGCAGCGCGCTCGGACCGCGCCGCAGGACGTGGTTCTCGGGCAGGGAGAAGGTCGCCTGCAGGGTGCTCATCGCGCCGCTCCCAACTTGGCGCGCTCGTCGGCGGGGACGTCGGCGAGCGTGGCGTTCTGGCTCAACTGCAGCGCGCGGATGTAGGCGACGATCGCCCAGCGATCGCGCGCCGGCACCTGCGCCGCGTAGCCGGGCATGGTGGCGAAGCCGTTGGTCATCACCTGGAAGAAGTAGCCGTCGGGCACCGCGCGCAGGCGCGGGTCGTGGAACGAGGGCGGCTGCTTGTAGCCGCGCTGCACGATCATGCCCTCGCCGCTGCCGGTGCGGTCATGGCAGGGCGTGCAGTAGATGTTGAAGCGCTCCTGGCCCCGCCGCAGCACCTCGAGGCCCGAGCCGAGCGGGTTGGTCGCCACCGGCGCGCCGTTGCTGACGCCCTGGAAGAACGCCTCGTCCTCGTCGAGATGGCCGCGCGCCACCACGCCCTCGACCAGCGGCCGCGAGGCGCGTTGATCGGGGAAGAACGGATTGTGGGCGAAGGCCCGGTACTTCGGCTGGTTGTGCATGTCCTGCCGGCAGCCGGCGAGGAGCGGCGACAGCACCGCGGCGGCGAGGACGACGCGCGCGACGATCGAACAGCGCATCAGCGTTCGACCTGCGACACCTGCGTCGGATGCAGGCGCGACAGGAAGCTCCAGGTCTGGTCGAGATCGAACTTCGGATCGGTCGATTCGATGCAGAGGAAGAAGCGATCGCGCGAGGCGAGCGCGAAGCGCTTCTCGTTGAACACCGGATGGTAGGGCATCGGGAAGCCGTTGAGCCCGAGCATGCCGAACACCGCCGTCAGCGAGGCCAGCAGCACCGTGCACTCGAAGGTGATCGGGATGAACGCCGGCCAACTGTTGAGCGGCTTGCCGCCGACGTTCAGCGGATAGATCACCGTCGAGGTGAAGTAGGCGAGCGAGAAGCCGGCGACGCCGCCGATGATGCCGCCCATCAGCACCAGGAACGGCAGCCAGTTGCGGCGGTGCGGCATCGCCTCTTCCAGTTCCTCGATGGGGAACGGCGTGTAGCAGTCGTACTGCGTGTACCCCGCCCTGGTGGCCTGTTCCGCCGCCTCGACCAACTCGGCCGGGCTGTGGAACTCGGCCATCAGGCCGAAGATCAGCGGGTCTCCCGCGGTCTTGGCGTGCGCCGCGCTCATTCTTGATGCCCCCCGTTGACCTTCGCCTCAGGCAGCAAGGTGCGCACCTCGAAGATCGAGATCATCGGCAGCAGGCGGATGAACAGGAACAGCAGGGTGGTGAAGAGGCCGAGGGTGCCGATGAACGTCGACCAGTCCCAGAAGGTCGGGTAGTACATGCCCCAGGATGACGGCAGGAAGTCGCGCGACAGGCTGACCGGGATGATGATGAAGCGCTCCAGCCACATGCCGATGCTGACGATGATCGAGATGAAGAACAGCCAGCCGAGACTGGAGCGGATGCGCTGGAACCACAGCAACTGGATCGAGACGATGTTGCAGAAGATGAGCATCCAGTAGAGCGGCGCGTAGGGGCCCCCGAAACGGTTCATCATCAGGGCGATCTCGAACTTGTTGCCGCCGTAGAACGCCATGAAGGTCTCGACCATGTAGCCGTAGCCCACGACCAGGCCGGTCGCGAGCGTGATGCGGCCCATGTAGTCGAAGTGCCGCATGGTCACGAAATCCTCGAGCCCGTAATACTTGCGCAGCGGGATGGCGATGATCATCACCATCGCGAAGCCGGCGAAGATGGCGCCGGCGACGAAGTACGGCGGGAACACCGTCGCGTGCCAGCCCGGCACCTGGCCGACGGCGAAGTCGAAGGACACGATGGTGTGGACCGAGAGCACCAGCGGCGTCGAGAGGGCGGCGAGCAGCAGGTACGCCGTCTCGTAGCGGTGCCAGTGCTGCGCCGAGCCGCGCCAGCCCATCGCCAGGGCGCCATAGATGGTCCTGCCGATCGGCTTCTCCGAGCGGTCGCGCAGGGTCGCCAGGTCGGGGATCAGGCCGACGAACCAGAACAGCAGCGACACCGTCGCATAGGTCGACACCGCGAACACGTCCCAGATCAGCGGGCTGCGGAAGTTCGGCCACATGCCCATCGTGTTCGGGTAGGGCAGCAGCCAGTAGGCGAGCCAGGGACGGCCGGTGTGGATGACCGGGTACATGCCGGCGCAGGCGACGGCGAACAGGGTCATGGCCTCGGCGAAGCGGTTGATCGACGTCCGCCACGTCTGCCGGAAGAGCAGCAGGATGGCCGAGATCAGCGTGCCGGCGTGGCCGATGCCGATCCACCAGACGAAGTTGAGGATGTCGAGGCCCCAGCCGACCGGGATGTTGAGCCCCCAGATGTAGGTGCCCTTGAGGAAGAGGTAGGTCACCGAGAGCCCGAGGAGCTGCAGCAGCGTGAAGCCGATGCCGAAGCCGACGATCCAGCCCCAGGGCGTGCGCCGCGTCTGAACGATCGAGGCGATCTTGTCGGTGACCGTGCCGAACGAATGCCCCGGCTCGATCACCGGCGGCAGTCCGTCGTGGCGACCCTGTCGTTCCTGTGCAGCCATCAGCCCCTCGCCAGATCGGGATTGGGATTGCGGATCCCGGCCAGGTAGGTGGTGCGCGGCAGCGTCCCGAGCTCGTTCAGCAGCGAGTAGTTGCGCGGGTCCTGCTTGTTCTTCGTCACCGCGGCCTCGGGATCGTTGATGTCGCCGAAGGTCAGCGCGTCGGCCGGGCAGACCTGCTGACAGGCGGTGAGGACCTCACCGTCCGTGATCGGCCGATTCTCGCGCTTCGACTTGATGCGGACGTAGTTGATGCGCTGGATGCAGTACGTGCACTTCTCCATCACGCCGCGGCTGCGGACGGTGACGTCGGGGTTGAACACCATCTTGTGCACGTCGGACTGCGGGTCGTTGTAGAGCGTGAAGTTGAAGCGCCGCACCTTGTAGGGGCAGTTGTTCGAGCAGTACCGGGTGCCGACGCAGCGGTTGTACACCATGGCGTTGATGCCCTCGGTGTCGTGCACCGTGGCGTTGACCGGACACACGCCCTCGCACGGCGCCTGCTCGCAATGCTGGCAGAACACCGGCTGCATCACCGTCTGCGGGTTGTCGAGGTCGCCCTCGAAGTAGCGGTCGATGCGGATCCACTGCATTTCGCGGCCGCGCGCCACCTGGTCCTTGCCGACGACCGGGATGTTGTTCTCGGCCTGGCAGGCGACCACGCAGGCGTTGCAGCCGATGCAGTTGCCGATGTCGACGGTCATGCCCCAGGCATGCCCCTCGAACTTGAAGCCGGGGTAGAGCGACTTGTCGCGCATGTCGCGCGTGCGCGCGAAGGTCGGCTTCTTCTCGAACTGCTCGACGGTGCCGGTGCGCACCAGGTTGCGGCCGTGCATCGAATGATGGTCCTGGGTGCAGGCGAGCTTGTAGTGACGGCCGAGTGGCACCAGGCTGGCGTCACTGGCGCTCCACGGCGCATCGGCGGTGCGCAGCAGGTAGGTGTTGAAGCCGACGTCGTTGCCGACCTGCCCGGCGCGCGGCCGGCCGAAGCCGAGGCCGAGGGTGATCGCATCCGGCGCGTGGCCGGGCTGGATCCAGACCGGTACCTGCAGGGTGCGCCCGGCGAGCGTCACCTCGACCAGCGCGCCGACGTCGAGGCCGAGCCGCTCCGCGGTCGCCGGCGCGATCAGCGCCGGGTTGTCCCAGGTGACGCGGGTGATGTGCTTCGGCACCTCCTGCAGCCAGCCGTTGTTGGCGAAACGGCCGTCGTACAGGCTCGAATCGGGGCGGAAGACGACGTCGACCGCGCCCGCCGGGCGCTCGGCCGGCGGCGGCAGCATGCTCCGGCTCCAGTCGGCGGGCTGGCCGACCCAGTTCGGCTGCACCGGCGTCGCGGCGGTGTTGGCGATGACGCCGTCGTGCACCGCCTTGCGCCACGATTTCTCGAAGTCCCCGCCGAGCTGGTTCTTCCAGGTCTCGCGCACCAGGTCGTGGGTGGTCGCGTCCGGCTGCCCGAGCAGCACCGAGAGCACCGCCGGCGTGCCGCGCCCATCGTACAGCGGCGCGATCAGCGGCTGCTGGATGCTGGCCGTGCCGTCGTAGGCGCGGACGTCGCCCCAGTCCTCGAGATAGTGCGTCGCCGGCAGGTGCCAGTGACTGAGGATGCCGGTCTCGTCGTAGTAGAGCCCGTGGTGGATGCGCGTCGGCACCTTGTCGAGCGCGGCGGTGAACTCGAGGTCGACCGGCGCGTCGTACACCGGGTTGACGTCGAGCAGCACCAGGACCTCGACCGCGCCGCCCTGCATCGCCGCCACCAGATCGCGCAGCGACTGCGTCTCGTCCACCGGCGACGCCACCACCGGCTCGGTGTACAGCACCGTGCTGCCGTCGGCGCCGAGCGCCGTGTTGATCGCCGCCGCCAGCAGATGCACCACCGGCGGCTGCCACTCGCCCGCGAGCACGATGCTGCGGCCCTTGTGCGCCTGGAGGTCGCGCACCACGGCGGTGATCAGGGCCTGGTGCCCCTCCATGCCGACCGGCGCCCGCACCGGCAGCCCGAGGCCGCGGGCGACGCCGAGCGCGAACTCGGCGATCTCCGCCGGCCGCAGCGGCTGGCGGTGATCCGCCTTGGCGCCGGTGTTGGTGGTCGAGGTCTCGACCACATAGAGGCGGTTCATCGCCCCGCCGCCGGCATCGAGCTTGCGGCGGCGCGTGAAGTCCTTGGCGTAGCGCACCATGCCCGGACCGCCGCCGAGGAAGTCGGCATCGAGCGAGAGGATCCGGTCGGCCTTGTCGAAACGATACTGGACGTCGAGCGGGCGTCCGAACGCGGTGCGCATCGCCGCCTGCGCGTTGGCGTTGTTGATCGGCTGGTAGCGGTGCCAGGTCGCCTGCGGATACTTGGCGAGCAGGTCGCCCATCAAGCGCGCCGTCGTCGGCGAGCTGACGTTGCCGGAGAGGATGCGCAGCCCGGCGCCGCCGCTCGCCTGCTGCTTGGCGAGCAGGTCCGACGCCGCGGTGGCGAAGTTGCGCCAGGTCTGCACCTCCCCGAGATAGCGGACCACCTGCGAGCGATCCGGGTCGTACAGGCCGAGCACCGACGCCTGCGCCAGCACGTCGGTCGCGCCGAGGCTCGCCGGATGGTCCGGGTTGCCCTCGATCTTGGTCGGCCGGCCCATGTGGCTCTCGACCAGGAGCCCCCTGCCGATGCCGTCGAGCGGCATCGCGGTGGCGAAATAGAGCGGTTCGCCCGGCACGATGTACTCGGGGGCCTTCACGTACGGGAAGACCGTTTCCGTCGGTTGCTTGGTGCAGGCGCTGACGCCGGCCAGCGCCAGCGACGCCCCCATCAGCTTGATGAAGGTGCGGCGCCCTACCGGATCGAGCGCCTGCTGCGCCTCGGCGGGGAACTCGGCCTGCAGGAACGACTGGAATTCCTCGCTGTCGGCCAGCTCGTCGAGGCTCCGCCAGTAGTGCTTCCCGGACTGCGCCTCGAGACGGGCGCGTAGGGCCGGCAGATCGAGGGCCGAACGGGGCTTGCCGCCGCGCGGCGCGGCCGTCTGCTCGTCGGACGTGACGCTCATGATTGTCAGACCTTCGTGGCGACCGCGCTCAGCGATGACACGCGGTGCAGTCCTGGCGGCCGTGGACGTCGTGCGCCGCCATCAGCTCGGCGCCGAGGTTCGGATTGTCGGCGGGCGGCTCCCATCCCATGTTGAAGACCTCGGAACGCGGCCGCAGGTTGGGCGCCGGATTGCGGTGGCACTCCAGGCACCACTCCATGAACAGCGTCGGCACCTGATAGGTGAGGTTCATCTTGTCGATGCGCCCGTGGCAACTGACGCACCCGACGCCCTTGGCGATGTGGATCGAGTGGTTGAAGTAGACGAAGTCGGGGAGGTCGTAGACCTTGGTCCAGTTGAGCGACTCGCCGCTCCGCCAACTCGCCCGCACCGGCTCGAGGGTCGGGCTCTGGAACCAGATCTGCGAATGGCAGTTCATGCAGGTCTGGGTCGGCGGGAAGCCGGCGTTGGAGGACACCTCGACCGAGGTGTGGCAGTAGCGGCAGTCGATCCCCAGCTCACCCGCGTGGTGCTTGTGGCTGAACGGCACCGGCTGTTCGCGCGCCACGTCCTGCCCGGTGTTGTAGGCGGATCGGAACAGGCGATCGAGGCCGACGAGCCCGCCGCCGAGCAGCAGCGCCACCCCGACGACGCTGACCTTGGCGAGAACGTTGGAGTACGGACGGAAGACCTGCGACATGGATCACCGGGAGATTACGAGACAGCGTCGCGCCATATCAACATAAGCGCCGACGAAATCAGCTTTCCGCCCCATGTAGAACCCCTTATCTCGACGCGCGCGCCACGATGCGGTCGTTCCGGCGCTCCGAGACCCTCGCGATCAGCATCCCACTTGTGACTCGATTGGATTGGACGACTCGCGCAGACGAGCCGCTTGCGTTTATCGCGACGGCCGAAAATTGCAAGACGACCCGCGCCGGCGGGTGGACCACCGCGGCGCGCCGCCAGGCGCGGCGGCGCGCTTGACGGCGCGCGCCGGCGCGTTCGAAGGTGCGGCCATGGCTGATCTCGACGAATTCCGGCGCGAGACGCGCGCCTGGCTGGAGGCGAATGCGCCGGCGTCGATGCGCACGCCGCTCGGCGAGCACGAAGAGCCGTGCTGGGGAGGGCGCAAGGCGCGCTACGACAACCCGGACGTGAAGCGGTGGCTCGACGTCATGGCGGCGCGCGGCTGGACCGCGCCGACATGGCCGACCGCGTACGGCGGCGGCGGCCTCGGCCGCGACGAAGCGCGCGTGCTGTCGCAGGAGCTCGCCGCGCTGCGCTTGCGACCGCCGCTGGTGGGCTTCGGGCTGACGATGATCGGACCGACGCTGCTGCAACTCGGCACCGAGGAGCTGAAACGCACCCACCTCCCGCCGATCGTGCGCGGCGAGGTTCGCTGGTGCCAGGGGTACTCCGAGCCTGGCGCCGGCTCCGACCTCGCCAGCCTGCAGACCCGCGCCGTGCTCGACGGCGACCACTTCGTCGTCACCGGCCAGAAGGTGTGGACCTCCTACGCCGACCAGGCCGATTGGATGTTCCTCCTCGTCCGCACCGATCCCACGGCGCCGAAGCACGAGGGCATCAGCTTCCTGCTCATGGACATGACCAGCCCCGGCGTCAGCGTGAAGCCGATCAAGCTGATCAGCGGCTACTCGCCGTTCTGCGAGACCTTCCTCGACAACGTCCGCGTCCCCCGCACCCAGGTGATGGGCGAGGTGAACAAGGGCTGGGGCGTGGCCAAGGCGCTGCTCGGTCACGAACGGACGATGATCGCCGACATCGGCAAGGGCTTCGGTGGCGAGACCCGGACGCGCACGGCCGTGCAACTGGCGCGCGATTATCTCGGCCCCCGCGAGGGCGCCATCGCCGATCCGGCCATCCGCCATCGCCTGGCGCAGGTCGAGATCGATCAGCGCTGCCTCGACTGGACCCTCGCCCGCTCGCGCGACGAGGCGAAGGCCGGCCACGCCCCCGGCCCGGAGACGTCGATCTTCAAGTATTACGGCACCGAGCTGAACAAGCGTCGCCGCGAGCTGATGGTTTCCATCCTCGGCCCGCAGGCCCTCGGCTGGGAGGGCGACGGCTTCGATTCCGAGGAGCTCGAGATCACCCGCGAGTGGCTGCGCTCGCGCGGCAACTCGATCGAGGGCGGCACGTCGGAGATCCAGCTCAACATCATCGCCAAGCGCGTGCTGGGCCTGCCGGACTGAAGGAAGGACGACGTCACCACGGAGGCACGGAGTCCGCGGGCGCCCTCCCCGCCTCCGTGGTGAAGATCCTCGAAAGGCACATGCGATGCAGTTTTCGTTGAACGAGGAGCAATCGCTGCTTCGTGAATCCGCGGCGGCGTTCGTGCGCGATCACTCGTCGCTGCGGCGCATCCGGGCGCTGCGCGACGCCAGGGACGCGGATGGATTCTCGCGCGATCTCTGGCAGCAGATGGCGGAATTGGGCTGGCTCGGGATTCCGTTCGCCGCGGCGTACGGCGGGCTCGGGCTCGGGCTGAAGGAGCTGGCGCTGGTGCTGGAAGAGCTCGGCAAGGGGCTGATGCCGGAGCCGATGCTGTCGACGGTGCTGCTCGGCGGCGGCGCCATCGCGCGCGGCGGCAGCGACGCGCAGCGCGCGGCGGTCTTGCCGGCGCTGATCCGCGGCGACCTGTTGCTCGCCCTCGCCCACCAGGAACGGCACAGCCGCTACGACCTGCACCGCGTCGCCACGCGCGCCGAGCGCGCCGGCGATGGGTGGCGCCTGCGCGGCGAGAAATGCCTCGTCCTCGACGGGCACGTCGCCGATCGCCTCATCGTCAGCGCCCGCACCGCCGGCGGCGACAACGACCGCGACGGCATCACCCTCTTCCTCCTCGACCGCGGGGCCCCGGGGGTGTCGGTGGTCCGCCAGTGGACGCTCGACGGCCGCAACGCGGCGCTGGTGGGTTTCGACGGCACGCCGGTCGGCGCGGCCGACGCGCTGGGCGCGGTCGACGACGGCGCCGCCCTGCTCGCCCCCGTGATCGACCGCGCCACCGCCGGCCTCTGCGCCGAGATGCTCGGCGGCATGCAGGCGGCGTTCGCGATGACCCTCGACTACCTCAAGACGCGCAAGCAGTTCGGCGTCCCGATCGGCTCGTTCCAGGCGCTCAAGCACCGCGCCGCCGTGGTCTTCACCGAGATCGAGCTGGCGCGTTCGGCGGTGCTCGCCGCGGCGATGGCACTCGACGAGGACGACGCGCAGGCGCCGCAGGCCGTCTCCGCCGCCAAGGCCCGCTGCGCCGACGCCTTCCTGCTCGCCGCCAACGAGGGTGTGCAGATGCACGGCGGCATCGGCATGACCGACGAGCACGACATCGGGTTCTACCTGAAGCGCGCCCGCGCCGCCGAGATCACGTTCGGCGACGCCGCCCACCACCGCGAGCGCTTCGCCACCCTGCGCGGTTACTGACTCCCGCGAGCAGCCACGGCCGGCGGGCCGTGCCTCGGACCAGCGGGACGATGCACTCGATGGCAGCGGAGCGACGGCGATCGGCGAGACTCGAGACCGTGACCGGGAGCAGCGTGATGCCGATGGGGCGACGATCCGGAGGCCGGCGCGGCGGCGGTGATCGCCGCATCGCAGCGATGCCGCGGCAGCGATGACCGCTGCTCAGCGCGCCTTCAGGCGCGCGAGGACGAGCGAGGCGGCCGCGACCGCCACGACGCCCCAGGCGAAGGCGTCACCGATGCGGGTGTAGACGGTGGTGATCCGCAGCGGCCGGATGTCGGCGCGCAGGGTCTCGGCGGTGAACAGGCCGAGATGGTCGACGATGCGGCCGAAGGGATCGATGACGCCGGTGACGCCGGCGTTGCCGACGCGCACGAAGTAGCGGCGATTCTCGATCGCCCGCCAGACGGCGATCGCCTCGTGCTGGTACGGCGCCATCGAACGGCCGAACCAGGCGTCGTTGAAGATCGTCAGCAGCGCCTCGGCGCCGGCGGCGGTCATGGCGCGGGCGATGCGGCTCGGCACGTCCTCGTAGCAGATGAGCGGCGCCATGCGGATGAGGCCGGGCACCTGCAGCGGCGCGATTTCGCTTCCCTCGGTGAAGTGGCTGGTCTGCGGGCTCAGATCGTACACCTGGGGGAACAACGAGCCGCCGGGGATGTACTCGCCGAACGGGATGAGCACCTGCTTGTCGTAGCGGCCGAAGACGCGCCCGTCGCCGTCGATGAGGAAGGCGCTGTTGTACATCCGCGCCTCGCCGCCCTCCGCGGGATACTCGTAGGCCAGGCCGCCGTAGATCAGGTACGTGGCGGTGCCGACGTACGGGTTGTGCTTGGGCGGCACCTGATCGGTTCCGACCTCGGTCCACCACTGCGCCACCGACTCCGGCCAGATGAGGACGTCGACCTGCGACTGCAGCGGCGCCGACAGCTCGCGGTAGTGGTCGAGATTGACGTCGAACAGCGATACGTTGCCCTTCTCGTGGATGCCGATGTTCCCCTGCACCAGCCCGACCCGCACCGTCGGCGCGGCGTCGACCGCGGCCTGCACGATCGGCATGCGCCAGACCCCGTACAGCACCAGCGCCGCCAGCGCCGCCAGGGCCGCGGCGAGCGGCGCGAAGCGCCGCCGGCCGTCCAGCGCCAGCGCGATGCCGGCGCTCACCCACACCATGACGAAGCTGAGGAGATAGGGCCCGGCGAGGTCGCCGCTCTGCAGCAGCAGCGGCCGCTCGAGCTGCGAGTTCGCCATGCGCCAGGGGAAGAGATTGGGGAAGAGGAACTCGAGCGCCACCCAGAGCACCGGCGCGAAGAGCCCCAACGGCCCGAAGCGCAGGCGGTGGAAGCCCCAGGCGAAGAGCACGAACTGGGTCGCCGAGTAGAGCGACAGACAGGCGTAGAAGAAGACGGCGAGCGCGTACGGGAAGCCGCCGAAGACGTGGATGGTGTAGACCAGCCAGTAGAAGGCGGGCACGTTGGTGGCGAGGCCGGTGAGCAGACCGAGGCGCAGCGACTCGCGGCGCGAGCTGGCGCGGCCGAGCGCCCACAGCAGCGGCACGAAGGCGACCCAGGCGACCGGGTAGAGGGAGAAGTCCAGCCACGGCGCCGCCACCAGCGCGCCGGTGACCAGCGGCGCCGCGACGAGCTGCCAGCGCGTCAGGACCCCGGCATCGGGCACCGCCGGCGTGGCCAGCGCGTCCGGCCGCGTCGTCATCCGCGCTCTCCGCGCCCCTGCGCCACGCCGGTCACCGCGGTTTCAGGTTGAACGCCTGCGGCCCCTTCTCGCCGCGGCGCACCTGGAACTCCACTTCCTCGCCTTCGCGCAGATCCTCGAAGTACACCTTCGGCGCCACACGCGAGCGGTGGAAGAAGACTTCGTCACTCCCGTCGTCGGGGACGATGAACCCGAATCCCTTGTCCTTCACGATCCTCTTGATGGTGCCGAACATCGCCGCTCACCCGTGCCGACGGCGCCGACGACGCGACGGGCCGCCCGCCGCGGCCGGGGCCTGGCCGCCAGCGCCCGCCGTCTCGCCGGGTCGCGCCGGGCTCGAGCGCGGCTTGCGCGTCGCTGACGACCGGCAGGTCC